>NZ_JBEYTI010000001.1:0-380347 GCF_040642975.1 Micromonospora sp. NPDC047548 | reverse complement strand
CAGGATCGCCGCGCCCTCGCCCGAGGCCTTCGCCGCGTCGTACTCCGCCACGATGCGTAGTTTGTACTCCGCCGTGAACGTCCGCCGTTTCGGCCGTCCGCCCTGCTCACCAGGCGTACTGGGTAGTGTCACGATGATCCTCTTCCTGTCTCCCGGCAAGCCTATCCGCACCGAGAAGGCTGCCTCACCTCAGCCTGACAGACAGGGGAGTGGCGACAGGGGTCGCCGCCGCGTGCAGTCACAGGCTCGTCAGTGCGACAGCCAGACGGAACAAGCCAATGGATCACGTGGGTTGACGTCGTCACAAATGAGAGCGACTTCGATCGGCTGGGTGCCGATTTCGAGGCCACCGCTGCCGCAGTAATCGGTCAAGTTGGCGGTGCAAGGGCCCATCTGATGTCCCAGCCAGTTCTAGTCGACTTCGCGACCGCCTGGATGGCCGCCAACCGTCTCCCAAAGGACAGCGTGAGCAAGGAGCCCCTGGCTAGCGGTGAGGAGCCTGTGCTCGCATCCTCCTGAAGACAAGGACTGAAGTTGCGGCTCAATGGGCGGATCTCCTCGTCGGGCAGTCGTAGACCTTCCAGCCTCCTCGGACGGGGACAAGGTGGAGCGCCCTACCGGACGAACGACCTTGGCCCCGTCCGGGAAGGCTGGTAGCCCTCGTGGTGCCCGGCGAGGTGATCCGCGGCGGCATCTCTGAGGAGGGTCGGGGTTCGGGACAGAGCCCGAGGTCTTCGAGTCCTGGTCGTCCCCAAGCGTGGCCGGCCGGCCCGGCCGATGCCGGCCGGAGGTCGCCAGCAGGCCGGGGCCGGGCCGGCGCGGCCCGCTTTGCGGGTCGCCTTGACGATTCAAGAGCCGAACTCGTCAACCGCCGCTGTTAAGCCTTGCGACGCGTTCGGTGTGAACGAATGATCACTGTCGGCGGAGCTGGACCATCAAGCGGGCTGAGCTGCTGGAACACTCCGTGGCTGTCCGTCTACGTCCGCTGGCGTCCACATCCGTTGTCACTCAGTTCGTCACACCCATCAGGCAGGCTGGCAGTTCTGACTCAGGCCGGTGCAGCATCGGCCTCGCAAACCTGGAGGGAATCGTGGCGGTCACCGCCGATGATCTCGACGCAGCGATGTCCAGCGTTGTTGCCAGCCTACGACCAGCGACCGGCCTGGACTGGTCCGCGCGGGCAGGCAGCCTGGAGTGGGACTGCTGGCACACCGCCGAGCACATCGGTGACTGCCTGATGTCGTTCGCGGGCCAACTCGTGGCCCGGCCGGAGACGCGGTTTGTGCGCTTCATGGCAAACGCCGACAAGGACGCCTCCCCGGAAGAGGTACTGGAGTTCGCCGAGGCCGGTGGCCGTATTTTGGCAGCCACGGTACGCACGTCCGGACCGGATGTTCGGGCCTACCACCCCACGGGCCAAGCCGATCCGGTGGGCTTCGCCGCGATGGGGTGCGTGGAGACGTTGCTGCACGGCGAGGACATCGCCCAGGGCCTCGGCCTCGCCATCGATCCACCACGTGACGTATGCACCCGGGTGCTCGCTCGGCTGTTTCCCGAAGCGGCGCAGGAACTGGCCGGGGTGGACCCGTGGGCGGCACTGCGGTGGTCCACCGGCCGGATCGAGCTGCCAGGACGTCCCCAGATGAAGGAATGGCGCTGGCGGGGTGCTCCGCTGGGCGAATGACCCATGAGACGCGATGCCATCCCGTCTGCCGCCGACCCGCCCGTCTGGGGAGCGGGCCGCCGCCCGGTCCGCCACGTCAAGCGGACCTTTGTCGCACATACGGACGCTGGCGGGCCGGGCGGTGGTCTGCTCGGCTCGCCCGGGTCGTCGGCTGGCGGGATGGCCCTGCGCAACCACCCACGGACCGCAACGCGCGGACGGAGCCCCGGCCATCCTGGAGTCGTTGCGCCCCCGCCAGAGGCGCAGTGACCACACCCGGTCTGTCGCCGTGGCCCCGCCGCGCAGACCTGGCGTGCCTTTCCCTGCGCCGCGTCGCTCGGGCGCGGCGCGGCCGGCTGCCGGCCCGCGAACCTCAACCACTCTCGGCGCTACCGTCTGCGGCGGCCCCCGGGCTCCCCGCTATCCGCGCCGGCCGCCGGGCGTGTTGGGTGGCCGGCGTGGAGCGACAGCGGAGCGTCGGACGCGCGCCCAGGTGGTGGCGCATGCGGCCCGTCAAGGGCCGCCTCGAAGACGTACAGAAACTTTGAACCACTTCGCCGGCAGCCGGCTGTCCTGCGCCGGGTGATGGTTGACACCGCGACCTCGGATGATGCTTTACATGATCGCGTCGACCGTGCGACTCGCGGCGGATCCAGATGTTCTAACCATGGTCGGGAGCCTCATTGTCGGCCCGCAGCCCGAGGTAAGGTGCGGGAGCCAACTCCGTGCTTATCCCTGGCCTGACGAGACGATGCGCCACGGGCCATGGAGGCCCTGACGGTGCAGGTAGTAGTTCCTCCCGGTGCGGCCATCAAGCTGACCGGCTGCTGCCTCGTCGAATACGTGGATCGTGAACTGGGCGTCGACCCGAACAGTGCCATTGCCAGCCTGCGCCTCAGCACTGGGGACTCCGGACGTGACACTCACACCGTCGATGGCACGTACGTTGCAAGCAACCGAACGCGGGCCGTTCGGCGGCGGATACAGCTCGGCTGCAGCATCCCCATCGTGGGCGTCGAGTGCGCGCAGGTACGTTCGGACGACATCCTCCGGGGTCGCACCGTCGGGCGGAACGTCCACAGATGCGAACGACACCGCGCCCACCACGCAGTCCCACTTCTCGGGGAACGCGACCCGTATCCCGGCCAGTATCGCCGCTGCGGCGAGTACCAGGAACAGCGCGAACGCGCCGATACGTCGGCGAGGCGACGACAGGGAACGCAGGCCTGAGGTATCGATCGGCATGCCGGATCGTACGACCAATTGCCATTGCGAAGGACCGGCCAACGCTTCAGGCCAACGCACGCACATCGGGCATGCGCGGACGTCTCGCAGCGCCATGTCATGGCAGTCTCCGGAGCAGTTGCCGGAGGGTTCGGGGCCGTCCTCCCCGAGTACGACAGCTTCGACGTCGTACGCGACCGGCTGGAGCTGCTGCCGGGAGTGGACGTGGTGGTGGCGCCGCGCCAGCGGTGATCGTCCGGAGCGCCGGTCAGACCAGGCTGGGCTGCTCGGCGCGTACCGCTGTCGCCTCGGCCCGGGCGATCGGCCCGGCCGGCATCGCGGCCACCGCGGCCCCGACGGCGACGGCGGCCCCCGCGAAGAGGAACGCCCACGGCACGCCGCCGGTGTGGTCGACGATCAGCCCGGCCACCGCGCCACCGGCGGCGCTCGCCGCCACCGACATGGTCACCACCCAGGTGTACGCCTCGTTCAGCATGCCGCTCGGGGCGATCCGCCCGACCAGGGTGTTCTCCAGGGTGAGGGCGGGCGCGATGGTGGCCCCGCCGACCACCAGCGCGACGCCCAGCGCCGCTGGGGTGGGCATCAGGGCGAAGACGGCGAAGCTGCCGGCCACCGCGCACAGCAGCCAGGCGAACTGGCGGGTCATGTTCGCCGACGGCTTGCGTACGCCGAACCAGAGGCCTCCGACGGCGCTGCCGACGCCCCAGACGGCGAGCAGGATGCCGGCGAGGCTCTCCGGGTCGTCGGTGGCCTGGTTGCCGGCGAAGGCCGGCACGATCACCCCGGCAGCGCCGAACGCGATGCCGAGGCTGGCGACGCAGAGCAGCAGCGCGGGAAAGCCGCCCACCCGCAGCGGGCCGAGCCCCTTCGCGTGGTGCTCGCGCGGGTGCGGCTGCCAGCCGCGCATCACCCGCCCCAGCGCCACCGCCGTGGTGCCGACCAGGGTGACCACCGCGGCGCCGACCAGCGCGGCGGCGGCGTCGGCGACCAGCACGAAGCCGGCCACCAGCAGCGGGCCGAGCACGAAGACGATCTCGAAGAGCGAGGTCTCGGCGGCCAGCGCGGTGTTGCGCAGGTGGTATCGCCCGGAGTTCGGGCCGGTGAGGTCGTTCCAGGCGCCCCGGAGCGCGGCGGTCAGCGGCGGGTACGTGGCACCGGCGACCCCGGCGGCCAGGTAGATCAGGCCGAGGCTGCCGGCCTCGGAGCGGCTCGCCCAGAGCAGCCCAAAGAGCGCGAACGGGTGGGCGACGGCAGTGGTCAGCAGCACCGGGGTGGGACCGATCCGGTCGGCGATCCGGCCGGCCACGGGGCTGAGTGCGGCGCCGGATAGGGCGTAGATGCCCCCGGCGACCGCGGCGAGCGAGTAGCGCCCGGTGACCTGCTCCACCACCAACAGCAGCGCCAGCGGCGTCATGCCGATCCCGAGCCGACCGATGATGCCGAGGACCAGCAGCATCGGCGCGCCGGGGATCCGCCAGACGCCCAGGTACTGGCGCAGTGCGGCCACGCTCTACCTCCAGAAGGTGTAATGGGTGGGAGACGTTTCGACCCTAACGCCGGCCACCGCCTGACGGAAACGGTTAGTGCCCCCGGACACGGCTCCGCCCGCGTCCGGCGGACCGGACGCGGGCGGAGGTGTCGGACGTCAGCGCTGGAACTGCACCGGGCCGCTGTTGGCGGCCATCTGCTCCAGCCGGGCGACCCGCTCCTCCATCCGGGGGTGGGTGGAGAAGAGCGCGGCGATGCCGCCACCCCGCTTGAACGGGTTGTCGATCATCAGGTGGGCGGTGCTGGTCAACTGGCCCTGCGCGGGCAGCGGACGCGTCTGGGTGCCCATGTGGATCTTCTTCAGGGCGCTGGCCAGCGCCAGCGGGTCCCGGGTGAGCTGGGCGCCGGAGGCGTCGGCCTGGAACTCCCGGCTCCGGCTGATCGCCAGCTGGATCACGGTGGCCGCGATCGGGCCGAGGATCAGGGTGAGCAGCAGCACGGCCGGGTTCGGGGCGTCCTCGTCGTCGCCACCGCCGAGCGGGATGAACCAGGCGATGTTGGCCAGCATGGTGATGATGCCGGCCAGACCGGCCGCCACGCTGGAGATGAGGATGTCCCGGTTGTAGACGTGCGACAGCTCGTGGCCGATCACCCCGCGCAGCTCGCGGTAGTCCAGGATCTCGGTGATGCCGTGGGTGACGCAGACCGCCGCGTTGGCCGGGTTACGCCCGGTCGCGAACGCGTTGGGCTGCGAGGTCGGGCTGACGTACAGGCGAGGCATCGGCTGCCGCGCCTCGGTGGCCAGCTCACGGACCATCCGGTACAGCTCGGGGAATTCAGCCTCGCTGACCGGTTGCGCCCGCATCGAGCGCAGCGCCAGCTTGTCGGAATAGAAGTAGGTCACGCCGTTCATCAGCAACGAGACGACGACGGCGATGACGAGACCCCCGCTGCCACCGAACCAGTAGCCGACCGCGAGGATCAGCGAGGTCAACAGGCCGAGCAGCGCTGCGGTCTTCAGACGGTTGTGATGCACGATCGCTCCTTCGGTGCGCGGGCCACGCGGGACCCGCTGACCGTTCCAACGTCACCGGTACCCGTCAACCATCCTGCTCATGACTGTGAGTTGGCTGGAGGTCGCTGTACGCGGGCTGCCAGGCCCCCTTCTGGGCCGGGTTTGCGGCGGGTCGCGGGATCCGCCTGCCAGGACACCGCGACATGCCGCAAACCGCGCGGCGGGGCCGCCCAGGACGGCGGGACCGCGCGGTAGAGCCGCGCCCAGGACGGCGGGACCGGGGCGGGGGAAGGGTGGTCAGCGGGCGGCGAGGTCGAGGACGAGCTGCGGGGCGAAGCCGACCACCAGGGCGACGGCGGTGGCGAGGGCCAGCGCCACGGTGACCGGCCAGGCCACCCGGGTGACCGGCCGGCCGCCGGAGACCGCCGGCCCGGCGTACAGGGTGGCGGCGAGGCGCAGGTAGTAGGCCAGCCCGATCACCGCGTTGACCGCCACCACCAGGGCCAGCCAGCCCGCGCCGCCGGCCAGCAGCGACCGGACCACGGTGACCTTGGCGAACAGCCCGGCCAGCCCCGGCGGCAGGCCGGCCAGGCCGATCAGCGCCAGCGCGAGGGCCGCCGCCACCCACGGATGCCGGCGGGCCGCGCCGCGCAACTCGTCGACCGTGCCGCCGTCCGCGCCGGCCGGGCGCAGCGCCACCAGCGCCGCGAAAGCCGCCAGCTCCAGCACGACGAAGAAGACCGCGTACGCGACCGCGGCGGCGTACGCGACCGCCCGGGCCTCGTCGGTGCGCCCGGCGGCCAGCGCCAACGCGCCCAGCGGGGCCAGGATGTAGCCGGCCTGGGCCACCGACGACCAGGCGAGCAGCCGGACCGTACGCCGCTGGCGCAGCGCCACCAGGTTGCCGACCGTCATGGTCAGCACGGCGAGCAGGGCGAGCACCGGGCCGGTGACGTCGGCCGGCAACGCGCGCTGCACCACGGCGAGTAGGGCGACCACCCCGCCGAGCTTGGAGGCGGTGGAGAGATACGCCGCCACGGGCAGCGGCGCGCCGTCGTAGGTGGCCGGCGCCCAGGCGTGGAACGGCACCGCCGCCACCTTGAAGGCCAACCCGAGCACCACCAGCGCGACGGCGGCGGTGGCCAGCGGCAGGTCGAGCAACTCCGGGCGTTCGCCGAGAATCGCGCCGAGCCGGTCCAGGTGCAGCCCGCCGGTGACCGCGTAGAGCAGCGCCGCGCCGAGCAGGGTCAGGGTGGTCGCGACCACGCTGACCACGAAGAAGGTGACCGCCGCCTCGGCGCTGGCCAGGCTGCCCCGGCGCAGCCCCACCAGCACGTACAGCGGCAGCGTGAGCGTCTCCAGCGCGACGATCAGGGTGATCAGGTCACCGGCGGCGCCGAGCACCACGCCACCCGTCATCGAGCAGGCGAGCAGGAAGCAGAACTCCCCCGGCGGCGTCGGCCCGTCCCGCAGCAGCGGCCCGGAGAGCCCGAGCACCCCGAGGGTGAGCAGGGCGAAGACGGCGGCGACCAGGGCCGCCCGGCCGTCGAGGACCCAGGAGCAGTCGGCGCCGACGCAGAACGTCCGGCGGGTCTCCCCCGCACCGGCCAGCGCCGCCCCGACGGCGGTGGCGACGGCGCCCAGGGCGGCCACGGCCACCGTCGCGCCGCGCCGGGCGACCAGCAGGTCAGCCAGGAGCACGAGTACGGCGGTGCCGGCGGCCAGGTACGCCGGCAGCAGCGCCACGTTGTCCACGCTCTGCACGAGACTCATGCCGCCCACTCCCGCCGCACCCTCACCGGGCCGCCTCCGCCGGCGACCGCCGGGCTGCGTCGCCGCACGCCCCACCTCCACCGGCCGCCTCCGCCGGCGACCGCGAGGCTCCGCCGCGCGGCACTCCGCGCGCTCACCGGAGCACTCCCACCAGCGCGTCCACCGGGCCGGTGGCGAGCCCGAGCACGAGCGTGGGCACCAGGCCGACCGCCAGGGCGAGCAGCACCAGCGGCGTCCAGGCGGTCAGCTCCGCCCCGGCCAGCCCGGGCGCGAGGCGGCCCACCGCCGGGCTGGGCCGCCCGTGGGTGACCTGCCGCAGCAGTCGCAGGAAGTACGCGGCGGTGAGCGCCCCGCCGACCGCGGCCAGCACGGCCAGGGTGGTCCAGAGCGGGCCGCCCCGCCGGACGGCGGCGACCACGGCGAACGCCTCGCCCCAGAAGCCGGCCAGCCCCGGCAGGCCGAGCGAGGCCACCGCGGCGAAGCCGAGCAGCCCGGCGAGCCGGGGCGCGGTCTCCCGCAGCCCGGACAGCTCGGCGAGCGTTCCGGTGTGCGTACGGTCCTTGACCGCCCCGGCGAGGAAGAAGAGCAGCCCGGTGATCACCCCGTGCGCGATGTTGCCGATCAGGGCCGCCTGGATGCCGGTGGCGGTCAGCGTGGCCACCCCGAGCAGCACGAAGCCCATGTGCCCGACGCTGGAGTACGCGATCAGCCGCTTCAGCTCGTCCTGCGCGAGGCAGACCAGCGAGCCGATCAGGATCGCCGCGACGGCGAGCACGCCGAGCGCCGGGGCCGCCCAGCGGGCCCCCTCGGGGGCCACCCCGACCGCCACCCGGATCAGGCCGTACGTGCCCATCTTGAGCAGCACCCCGGCGAGGATCACGCTGCCGACGGTGGGTGCCTGGGTGTGCGCGTCGGGCAGCCAAGAGTGCAGCGGCCAGAGCGGGGCCTTCACCGCGAACGCGAGCCCCAGCAGGGTAAACGCGGCCAGCTGGGTGCCCCGGGACAACCCGGCCCCGCCGGTGAGCGCGACGATGTCGGCGGTGCCGGCGGCGGCGACCACCCCGTAGACGCCGACCAGCAGCAGCACCGAGCCGAGCAGCGTGTACAGGACGAACTTCCGCGCCGCCCGGCGCCGGTCGTCGCCGCCCCAACCCGCGATGATCGCGTACATGGGAAGCAGGACGACCTCGAAGAAGGCGAAGAAGAGGACCAGGTCGAGGGCGAGGAAGGTGCCGAGGATGCCCACCTCGACCACCAGCAGCAGCGCCACCAGCGCCCGCCCGGTCCCGCCAGCCGGCACCCGCCAGAGCGTGTAGCCGCAGCAGAGCAGGGTGAGCAGGGCGGTCAGCACCACCAGCGGCCAGGAGATCCCGTCCACGCCGAGGTGGAAGCGCAGGTCCAGGCCGGGCACCCAGGGCAGGTCGAGCTGGTGCCAGGGCTGCACCGCTGGCGCCGGACCGTAGCCGAACCAGCCGTGGTCGCCGAGCACCAGCAGCACCGCGCCGACCAGCGTCAGCGCGGCGACCGCCGTGCCGACCAGCCGGGCCGCCCGGTCCCCGGGCGTCGCGGCCACCAGGGCCGCCCCGACCGCCGGCAGGGCCAGCACCGCGACCAGCAGGAACTCTCCGAGGCTCACCGCTTCTCCTCGGTTCGCGACTGCGGGGCTCGCAACCCCGGCTCACTCCTCGCGCTCACGGCAGCACCTCGGTTCGCGACTGCGGGGCTCGCAACCCCGGCTCACTCCTCGCGCTCACGGTGCCCCTCCGATCAGCACGGCGGCCGCCCCGATCAGCAGCGCGCCGGCCAGTACCGCCGCCGCCGCGCGGGGCAGCGCCGCCCGGTGGAGCGCGGCCAGGCCGGCGCCGAGGCCGGACGCGCCCCGGCCGCTGCCCTCCACCACGCCGTCCACCACCACCTCGTCACCGGTACGCGCGACCCGGGCGAGCGCCCGCACCGGGCGTACGACGAGGGCGTGCTGGACGTCGTCGAGCCGGAACGCGGCCGCGAAGACCGGCCGCAGCGGACCCAGCGCGCGGGCCGGGTCGGCGGTGGGGTCCCGGCGCCAGCCGGCCCAGGCCAGCCCGGTTCCGACCAGCAGCAGCGCGGTCGGCAGCAGCAGCGCCGGCCCGAGGTGGACCAGATCGCCGGCGGCTTCCACCCCGGTCCCCGGTGCGAGGAGCCGGTCGGCGAACGAGGGCAGGAACGCGGCCAGCCCGAGCAGCGCGGCCGGGACCGCCAGCAGCAGCACCGGCCAGCGCATCGCGGCAGGCGGGTCGTGCGGGCGCAGCAGCGGCATCCGGGGCTCACCGAGGAAGGTGCGCAGCAGCAGCCGGGTGGCGTACCAGGCGGTGACCACGACGCCGAGCAGCCCGGTCAGCCAGACCAGCCAGCCGACCCAGGTCGGCGCGGGGCCGGTGCCGTCCAGCGCGGCGGCCTCGGCGACGGCGAGCACGCCGTCCTTGCTCCAGAAGCCCGACAGCGGCGGCACCCCGGCCAGCGCGCCGAGCCCGATCAGCGTGCACCAGAAGGTCACCGGCATGTCCCGGCGCAGGCCGCCCATCCGGGACATCAGCGTGGTGCCGACGGCGTGGATCACCGCGCCGGCGGCGAGGAAGAGCAGCGCCTTGAAGGCGGCGTGGGTGAGCAGGTGGAACAGCGCGGCGGCCGGCGCGCCGACGGCGAGCGCCCCGGTCATGTAGCCGATCTGGGAGACCGTCGACCAGGCGAGCACCCGCTTGAGGTCGTCCTGCGCGGTCGCCGCGACGGCACCGAGCAGCAGGGTGATCGAGGCCATCACCCCGAGCACGGCCAGTGCGGTCGGGGTGGCCTCGAACAGCGGGTAGAGCCGGGCGACCGCGTACACGCCGGCGGCGACCATGGTGGCCGCGTGGATCAGCGCGGAGATCGGGGTCGGGCCGGCCATCGCGTCCGGCAGCCAGGTGTGCAGCGGGAACTGCGCGCTCTTGCCGGCCACCCCGGCCAGCAGCAGCAGGCAGGCGGCGGTGAGGGTGCCGGTGGTGTGGTCGTGGGCGAGCACGTCGGCGATCCGGAAACTGCCCGCCGAGACGCCGAGCAGCGCGATGCCGAGCAGGAAGCCGACGTCACCCACCCGGGTGACCAGGAACGCCTTCATCGCGGCGGCCGGCGCCTCGGGCAGCCGCCGGTCGTGGGCGATCAGCAGGTAGGAGCAGAGGCCCATCACCTCCCAGCCGACCAGCAGCATGATCAGGTCGCCGGCGACCACCACCAGCAGCATCGCGGCGGTGAAGAGGCTGATCTGCGCCGCGTACGGCGGGTAGCGGTGGTCGACCTCGACGTCGTCGTGCGGGCCCCGCTTCAGGTAGGCGGTGGAGTAGACCTGCACGGCCAGGGCGACCGCCGCGACGGCCACCGCGACCAGGGTGGCGGCGCCGTCCAGCCGGACCCCGAGGGTGACCCGCAGGCCGCCCAGGTCGATCCAGGTGGCGGAGGTCTCGACCGGGTCGCCGACCTGGGCCAGCAGGACCAGCGCGATCAGCAGCGCCCCGGCCGCGCCGGCCACCCCGAGGCCGATCGCGACCCGCCGGGCCCGGTCCTCGCCGGTGGTCGCGCCACGCGGCGACGGTGGCAGCAGCAGGCCGGTCAGGCCCGCGACCAGGGGTACGGCCGGCAGCGCGGCCCCGAGCAGCCCGGTCACCGCCGCACCTCCGTCGGCTCGGCGGCCCCGGGCCCGGCCTCGACGGCACGCCCGGCCGCCGCCCCGACCGTGGCCTCGGTGAGCGGCACCTCGTCCACCGCGACGCTGGCCCGCAGCCGGTAGAGCTGGAGCACGATGGCCAGGCCGACGCCGATCTCGGCGGCGGCCAGCACGATCACGAACAGCGCGAACACCTGCCCGCCGTGCGGCAGGGCAGCCTTTGCCGTGGTGTCGGCGGTGACCAGGATCAGGTTGACCGCGTTGAGCATCAGCTCGACCGCCATCAGCACCAGCACCGCGTTGCGGCGGCGCAGCACGCCGTACACGCCGAGGCCGAACAGCAGCGCGGCGGTGACGTACGGGATGACCGGCCTCACCGGCGGCCTCCCTCGTCGCCGGTGGCCGGGGCGGGACGGCGGCCGATGTCGGGGCGGGAGAGCACGATCGCGCCGACCAGGGCGGCCAGCAGCAGCACCGAGAGCACCTCGAACGGCAGCACCCAGGAGCGGAAGACCTGCTCACCCAGGCGCTCGGCGGTGCCCGCCGCCGGCAGCTCCACCCGGGACCAGCGGAACGCGTCGACCAGCAGCACGGCCAGCCCCAGCCCGCTGCCCCCGCCGATCAGTGCGGCCGGCCAGCCGGGGCGGTCCAGGTCGTCGGAGGCGCCGATCGGGGCGCGGGTCAGCATCACCGCGAACAGCAGCAGCACCACCACCGCGCCGACGTAGATCAGCACCTGCACCCAGGCCACCAATTCGGCGGTGAGCACCAGGTAGTCCCCGGCCAGCGCGCCGAGGCAGACCACCAGGTAGAGGCCGGCCCGGACCAGGTGCCTGGTGCCCACCACGAGCACGCCCGCCCCGACCGCCACCGCGCCGAGCGCGAGCAGCAGCACGTCCGCACCCGTCATCAGGGCGTACCTCCTTCGGCGGCGGGGCCGGGCTCGGGGCGTACCACGGTGGGGCGGGCGGCGGAGGTGGACGGGCCCGCGGCCTTGCGTGCGGCGGTGGACTCCTCCTTGGCCGGCTCGCCGTTGTGGTCGTGCGCGGGCGGCGGCGGGACGGTCGCCATCCACTGGCCGAGGTGGTCCTTGTCGTGAAGCAGGTCCTTGATGTCGTACTCGGCGTACTCGAACTCAGGCGACCAGTAGAGCGCGTCGAACGGGCAGACCTCGACGCAGATGCCGCAGTACATGCAGAGCGAGAAGTCGATGTCGAACTTGTCGAGCACGTTGCGCTGGCGGGGACGGGCGGCGCCGGCCACCGCCACCTCCTCCTTGTGGGAGTCGATGTAGATGCACCAGTCCGGGCACTCCCGGGCGCAGAGCATGCAGACCGTGCAGTTCTCGGCCAGCAGCGCGATCACGCCCCGGGAGCGGGGCGGCAGCTCGGGGGCGACGTCCGGGTACTGCTGGGTGGTCGCCCGGCGGGTCATCGTCTTCAGCGTGACCGCCAGCCCCTTCACCAGCCCTTCGCCGGGAATGCCGCTGCGCTCGCTCATGCCGCTCATCCTGCCCTGTGGCCCGGGCGCGCGCGACCACCACCCTGCGCATTCCTGACCCGGGTCGGCAGGGCCTCCCGAACTTCGTTGATCATCTATGCCGCTCCGGCCGACCGTGGTGACCCTCGCCCCGCCGCCCGGGTCAGGCACCGGGTCAGGCCGGCGGCAGCATCTCCACGCCGAGCTGCTGGAGGAGCTGGAACAGCTCGTTGACGCTCCACACGTCGACGATCCGCCCTTGAGTGTCGAAGCGCAGGAACGTCGCCCCCGAGTAGCTGACCACCTGCCCGGTCGGCGGCACCGGGCCGAACCGCCCGGCCTGGGTGCCGGCGGCCCGCCAGCGCACCGCCACCCGGTCGCCGGAGGCCACCACGTCCACGATCTTGTAGCGGAGGTCGGGGAAGGCCGCCCGGCGGTCCCGGTGCCAGGCCAGCGTCGCCTCCGGCCCGGCCCCGCCGAGCCCCGGGCACTCCGCGCCGACCAGCTCGTACGCGGACTCCTCGCGCCCGCCGTTCCACACGTCGGCGACGAACCGCCGCGCCACCGCCTCCAGATCCGTCATCCGGGCAGCCTAGCCAGCCCTCGCCGGGGCGAAGGGCGGCCCTGCGACCCGGGACCGGCGGTCGCCGGGCCGGAACCCGAAAGATCGGCGAAGATGAGACGGAGACGACGGACCGACTCCAGGGGGCGACGTGGGCGAGACGGCAGGCGGGGCGACCGGTGGCAGGTACGTCGAGCCGGGCGGCGAGTTCTCCCGCGACCAGCGCTACATCATCACCCGGATCACCGCCGACGGGCGGAACGGCCACCCGGTCGAGCCGGGACGGTACCGGCTGGCGGTCAGCCGCGCCTGCCCCTGGGCGAACCGGCTGATCATCGTGCGGCGGCTGCTCGGGCTGGAGGACGCCATCTCGATGGCGGTGGCCGGGCCGACCCACGACCCCCGGAGCTGGACGTTCGACCTGGACCCGGGCGGGCGTGACCCGGTGCTCGGCATCGAGCGCCTCCAGGAGGCGTACTTCGCCCGCTTCCCGGGCTACGAGCGGGGCATCACCGTGCCGGCGATGGTGGACGTGCCGACCGGGCAGGTGGTCACCAACGACTACGGGCAGATGAGCCTCGACCTGTCCACCGAGTGGACGGCGTACCACCGCCAGGGCGCGCCGCAGCTCTACCCGGAGCGGCTACGCGACGAGATCGACGAGGTGAGCGCGGTGCTGTTCCGGGACGTCAACAACGGCGTCTACCGGTGCGGCTTCGCCGGCAGTCAGCAGGCGTACGACAAGGCGTACCACCGGCTCTTCGACCGGCTGGACTGGTTGACCGAGCGGCTGGCCGGGCAGCGCTACCTCGTCGGCGACACCATCACCGAGGCGGACGTGCGGCTCTTCACCACCCTGGTCCGCTTCGACCCGGTCTACCACGGCCACTTCAAGTGCAACCGGAGCAAGCTGACCGAGATGCCGGTGCTGTGGGCGTACGCGCGGGACCTGTTCCAGACCCCCGGCTTCGGCGACACGGTCGACTTCGACCACATCAAGCGGCACTACTACGAGGTGCACCGGGACATCAACCCGACCGGCGTGGTGCCGCTCGGCCCCGACCTGTCCAACTGGCTGACCCCGCACGGCCGGGAGGAACTCGGCGGGCGGCCCTTCGGCGACGGCACTCCCCCGCCACCCCCCGCCGAGCCGGTCGACCCCGCCCATACTCCCCTCCGCTGACCCCCGGTCCCGACCCCGTTCGCGGCATGTCGCGGTATTTCGGTTCTCGAGATGCCGCGACATGCCGCAAACGGGGTCGATCATGCGCGGGCCGGCCCGGCGGGGAGGGGCGCTACAGGGCGACGCGGACGGCGGCGGTGAGGACCAGCTGGGCCAGGGAGAGCGGCACCAGCACCAGCCAGCAGAGCCGTTGCAGCTGGTCCTCGCGCAGCCGCGGGTACGCCACCCGCAGCCAGATGATCACGAAGGAGACGGCGAAGACCTTCAGCAGCGTCCACAGCCAGCCGAGCTGGCCGTCGGCGAACGGGCCCTGCCAGCCGCCGAGGAAGAGCACGGTGGTCAGCGCGGCGATCACCACGATGCCGACGTACTCGGCGAGCAGGAAGAAGGCGAAGCGCAGGCCGGTGTACTCGGTGAGGTAGCCGAAGACCAGCTCGGAGTCGGCGATCGGCATGTCGAACGGGGGCCGCCGGATCTCGGCCAGCCCGGCCACGAAGAAGACGAGCATCGCGGGCGCCTGCCAGAGCAGCCACCAGGGCTGCCACGCCTCGACGATGCCGGAGAGGCTGAGCGTGCCCGCCGCCATCGCCACCGAGGCGGCGGAGAGCACCAGCGGCAGCTCGTAGCCGAGCAGCTGGGCCGCCCCGCGCAGGCCGCCGAGCAGGCTGTACTTGTTGGCCGATGCCCAGGCCGACATCAGCACCGCGACCACGCCGACGCCGACCACGGCGAGGACGAAGAAGAGGCCGATGTCCAGCGGCTGCCCAACCAGGTCGTCCGGGCCGAGCGGGATGACCAGCAGGACCAGCAGGTAGGGCACCAGGGCCACCACCGGGGCGAGCCGGAACACGGCGCGGTCCGCCTCGCGCGGCGTGACGTCCTCCTTCTGGACGAACTTCACCCCGTCGGCGACCAGCTGCGCCCAGCCGTGGAAGCCACCGGCGTACATCGGGCCGAGCCGGCCCTGCATGTGCGCCATCACCTTGTGCTCGGCCTGGCCAACCACCAGCGGCAGGGTGAGGAAGGCAACCAGCACGCCGCCGACCCGGATCACCAGCTCCAACCAGGTGGGCATCAGGCCGTACCTTCCTCGTCGCGCGCCGGCGGGTCCGCCGGCGCCGGGCCGTCGCCGGTCGCCCCGGGCCTCGGGGTACGCGCCGGACGCGCGCCCGGAGCCGGCCGGGCGGGCCGCTCCCGGGCCGGGCGGGCCGGAGTGCCGCCGCGGGGCCCCTCGCCCACCCCGGCCGCGCCGGCGGGCGTCGGCGTGGTGCCCCACTCCCCCGGCGCGGGTACGCCCGGCGGCCTGATCGGGCGGCGACCGCCGCCGGCCTCCGACTCACCCGGCTCCTTCGCCCCCGGCCAGGGCTTGGCCACCCGGGAGGCGAGCACGAACTCCTTGCGCAGCGGGCGTCCCTCGAACTCCGGCGGCAGCAGCAGCGGGGCCAGCCCCGGGTGGCCGGCGAAGTCGATGCCGAACATCTCGTGGGTCTCCCGCTCGTGCCAGGCAGCGCCCGGCCAGAGGTCGACCACCGAGGCCACCGTCGGCGACTCGCGGGGCACCCGGGTGCGCAGCAGCACCCCGTGCCGGCGGGTGGTCGACCAGAGGTGGACCACCACGTCGAACCCGGCGGCCAGCTCGTCGACGGCGGACAGCCAGTCGAAGAAGTCGCAGGCCAACTCGGCGTCGTCGCGCGCCGCGCGCAGCGCGTCCGCCCAGCTCGCGAGGGGTACGTCGACAGTGGCGCGGGCGTGGGACTGACCGCCGGAGACCGACGCGGTGGCCTCGACCGGCGCGAGCAGCGCGACCACCCGCTGGCCGACCTCTTCCGGAGTCATGCCGCTGATCCTATGGCCGGCGGCCCGCGGCCGTGTCAGGCCGCCCGGCGCGGGCTTCTCGCCGCTTTGCCCGGCGGGCGGACGCCGGAGGGGGGAGGATGGTCACCGTGCGCGCTGTCACTGTGACTCCCGGGGTGCCCGACTCGCTGCGACTGGTGGAGGACTGGCCCGAGCCGCCGCCCGAGGAGGGCGCGATCCTGGTCGAGGCGCTGGCGGTGGGCATCTGCGGCACCGATCAGGAGATCATCTCGGGCCATTACGGGGAGGCCCCGCCCGGGCAGGAGCGGCTGGTGCTCGGGCACGAGTCGCTGGGCCGGGTGCTGGAGGACCCCACCGGCACCCTGCGACCCGGCGACCTGGTGGCCGGCGTGGTCCGGCACCCCGACCCGGTGCCCTGCCCGAACTGCGCGGTCGACGAGTGGGACATGTGCCGCAACGGGCAGTACACCGAGCACGGGATCAAGGGCCTGCCCGGCTTCGCGCGGGACCGGTGGCGGGTGCAACCGAAGTTCGCCGTGGGCCTGGACCCGATCCTCGCTCCGGTCGGGATGCTGCTGGAGCCGACCAGCGTGGTGGCGAAGGCCTGGGACCACATCGAGCGGATCGGCGGCCGCGCCGAGTGGAAGCCGCAGAGCGTGCTGGTCACCGGCGCCGGCCCGATCGGCCTGCTGGCGGCGCTGCTGGCCATCCAGCGCGGGCTGTCGGTGCACGTGCTCGACCGGAACACCACCGGCCCGAAGCCGGACCTGGTCCGGGCGCTCGGCGCGACGTACCACACGGTGCCGGTAGCCGAGCTGGACTTCGCACCGGACGTGGTGGTCGAGTGCACCGGCGCGCCGGCGGTGGTGCTGGACGCGATGTGCCAGGCCGGGCCGATCGGCATCGTCTGCCTGACCGGCGTCTCCAGCGGCGGCCGGACCATCGACTTCGACGCGGGCGCGCTCAACCGGGAACTGGTGCTGGAGAACAACGTGGTCTTCGGCTCGGTCAACGCCAACCGGCGGCACTGGGAGCTGGCCGCCGAGGCGTTGGCCCGGGCCGACCAGTCCTGGCTGAAGTCGCTGATCACCCGCCGGGTGCCGGTGTCGGCGTACGCCGAGGCGTACACCCACACCGGCGGGGACATCAAGGTGGTGCTGGACTTCACCGCCTGAGCCGACGGACCCGAGCGGTCAGATGCCGGGGAGGCGGCCGTTGCGGAACAGGTCCACGAAGAGCTGGTGGTCCTCCCGGGTGCGGACGCCGTACGCGTGCGCGAAGTCGACCAGGTGGGCCACGAAACCCGCCTCGTCGGCGTCCACCGCCGCCACGATCGACTCCTCGGTGGAGTAGTCCACCAGGTCGTGACTGGACTCGTCGTCGGCGACCGAGTGCATCCGGGCCACCGCCCGGCCCAGGTCACCGAGGACCCCGGCCAGTTCGTCCGGCTCGTTCACGTCCGCCCAGTCCAGGTCGGCGGCGTACGGGGAGACCTCGGCGACGAGCTGGCCGGCCCCGTCCAGCTCGGTGAAGCCCACCCACGGGTCGGCGTGCGCCTGCAGGGCCCGCTGCGACTCGGCCGTACGGTGACCCTGGTGCCGGAAGTAGCCGCGGACCCGTTCGTCGTCGATGTGCCGGGCCACCGCGGGCACCTGCGCCTGCTTCATGTAGATCACGACGTCGTTCTCCAGCGCCTGGGTGTGCCCCTCCAGCAGCAGGTTGTACGACGGCAGCCCGGCCGAGCCGATGCCCACGCCCTTACGCAGCACCACGTCCTTGATGTGGGCTGAAACAGGACGCAGCCGCGGGCGCGATGCCGGCAACGTCTCCAGATAGCTCTCGAAGGCCGCGCAGACCTTCTCGCGGGTGGCCTGGTCGATCTCGAAGACCCCGTCGCCGAGGGAGAAGCGGCGCTCGTAGTTGTCGATGGTGGTGTGCGTGGCGAGCAGGTCCACCCGGGTGTTGAGCCGGGCCTGCTGGAGCACCCGGCGCAGCACGCCGTCGGCGTTGTCCAGGGTGATCGAGCCGATCGCGTCGTCCCCGCCCGCCGCGATGGCCCGCAGCTCGGTCAGGTACGCCCGGGCGAACCGGGCGACCAGGTCGCTGATCACCTGATCGGAGAGGGCCTTGGCGTAGCAGAGCAGGGCAACGCTGGCCGCGAGGCGCTTGAGGTCCCAGGTGAACGGCCCGACGTACGCCTCGTCGAAGTCGTTGACGTTGAACACCAACTGCCCAGAGCCGTTCATGTAGGTGCCGAAGTTCTCCGCGTGCAGGTCGCCGTGGATCCACACCCGGCTGGTCCGCCCGTCGAGGAACGCCTCGTCGGCGAAGTCGCCGAGTTGGTCGGCGTAGAACAGGGACGCGCTGCCCCGGTAGAAGGCGAACGGGGAGGCGGCCATCTTGCGGAACTTTCGGCGGAAGGCCGCCGGGTCGAGTGCCATCGACGCGCCGAACTCCTCGGTCAGCACGTCGATGATGAAGGCGGAACGCTGCTCCGCGGACTGGGTCATGGACCGCAGGCTAATCCCCGGCCGCCAGCCGGGGCGCTCGTCCGAGCGAGCCGATCCGGCGGGCCGGTCCGGCGGGCCGGTCCGGCGGGCCGATCCGGCGGGCCGGTCCGGCGGGCCGATCCGGCGGGTGGGCCGCCGGTCGGACCCCGGTGGCGGCTCAGGGCGCCGGCGGGCGTACCGGCGGGGAGGTGAGCGACGCCACGGAGCGGGGCGCGGCGTCCGGGTGCGGCGCGGCGTCGATCGGCGGGGCGAGCGGGTCGGGGCGGGCCACGCCGCCGATGCCGGCCTGCTCGGCGGCGATCTTCTCCTGGAGACGGAGGATGCCGTGCAGCAGTGCCTCCGGCCGCGGCGGGCAGCCGGGCACGTAGACGTCGACCGGGATGAGCTGGTCGACCCCCTTGGTCACCGAGTACGAGTCCCAGTACGGGCCGCCGCAGTTGGAGCAGGCGCCGAACGAGATGACGTACTTCGGCTCGGGCATCTGGTCGTAGAGGCGCTTGATCGCCGGGGCCATCTTGTCGGTGACCGTGCCGGAGACCACCATCAGGTCGGCCTGGCGGGGGCCGTGGGCGAACGGGATGACACCGAGCCGCATGAAGTCGTGCCGGCCCATGCTGGTGGCGATGAACTCGATCGCGCAGCAGGCCAGGCCGAAGTTGAAGACCCAGAGCGAGTAGCGGCGGCCCCAGTTCAGCACGAACCGGATCGGCTCGCCGAGCACCGCCGGCAACTGCACCTCGGGCCTCCCTCGCGTGTCCCCGATATGACAGTCAACCACAGCGCCGGAGGCGACCACCGGCGCAACCGCGGTCGGCGTCGACGCGTGTGACCGGCGTGGACCGTAGCGGCGGTCACCCTGCACGGGGAGGATCAGATGACGATGACGAGGGAGCCACGGCTCGGCGAGCCGCCACCCGAGCGGGCAGCGGACCGGCCGGAGCGACCGGAACGGCCTGGGGGTATCGACTTCGACCGGTTCTACCATGCGCACTTCCGGTCGCTGACGCTCCAGCTGGCCGCGTACTGCGGTGACCTTTCGCAGGCGCAGGACCTGGTCCAGGAGGCTTTCTGCCGGGCGTTCGCCCGCTGGTCGCGGGTATCCCGGTACGACGACCCGGTCGCCTGGGTACGCCGGGTCGCCTGGAACCTGGCCGCCAGTCGCTGGCGGCGGCTGCGGACCGCCCAGTCCTGGCTGCGGCGCCAGCGGGAGGAGCACGTGCCGGGGCCGGGGCCGGACCGGGTGGCGTTGACCGCCGCCCTGGCGGACCTGCCGACCGGCCAGCGCCGCGCGGTGGTGCTGCACTACCTGGCCGATCTCTCCGTCACCCAGATCGCCGTGCAGGAGGGCGTGCCGGAGGGCACGGTCAAGTCCTGGCTGCACCGGGGCCGGGTGGCACTGGCCGCGCAACTGGCCACCACCAACGAGGTGAACGACCATGACTGACTTCGACGACATCCTGCTCAGCGGCGAGTTCGCCGCGTTCCGCGAGGCGTACGCCCCGGCGGTCCAGCCGGCTGGAACGGCCGCCGTACGGGAGACGGTCCGCCGTCGTCGCCAGCGCACGGCGGTGGCCACCGCGGCGGCCGTGGTGCTCGCCGTGGCGATCCCGGTGGGCGCCGAGGCGGCCCTGGACCGGCGCTCCGGTCCACCGCCCGTACCGGCCGAGACCGGCGCCCCGACCCCGTCGGCGACGACGCCCTCGCCGACCCCGTCCCCGACGCCGAGCACGGCCAGGCCCACCCCGGCCGCGCCGGACGGCCGGATCAGCCGGGCCCAGCTCCTCACCGCCCGCGTCGACCTGCCGAGCTGGCCGCCGGGCCTCCCGAAGACCTGCACCACGGACCGGGTCCGCCTGCGCGAGCCGCAGAAGGACTACCGGCCGGAGGTCTGGGGCGACCTCCGCTACGGCGACCTGGACGGCGACGGCGCCACCGAGACGGTCGCCCTGGTCGCCTGCCGGTACGGCGAGGGCCTGGCAAAGCAGGTGCTGGCCTTCGACCGGGACGAGGCCGGGCGCATCGTCACCATGGGTCGGATCGTCGGCACCCACGAGGGAATGGATGACATCACCGACTTCACGGTCGAGGCGGACGGGCGCGTCCGGGCCCAGGTGGCGGACATCCAGCCCTGCTGCGGTACGCCGGGTTGGTGGCCGCAGAAGCAGTGGCGGACGTACGCCTGGACGGGCACGCGCTTCATCCAGACGGCCGGACCGACGAAGTTCGGGACGGACCCCCGGCTGACCGATCTCACCCTGACGGCGGGGGATCTCGTCCTCGGTCCGTCCGACGCCAGTGGCAGGCGGACCGGCTCGGTGAGCATCACCGTGGTCAACAAGGGTCCGGTAGACGTGCCCCGGCTCGGCTTCGATCTCGGAACGATCGGGGAGCCGGCCGGAGGCGACCTCTCGCAGTGCCGGATGGCGCAGATGTCCGGGCCCGAGGCCTGCCTCCTGGACGGCCTGCGGGCCGGGGGACGGCGGACATACACCTTCCGGTTCCTGATCGACCCTGGGCGCACCAGTGGACAGATGAGCCTGCAGGCCGTCCACTTCGACTCCCAGGACCGGTACTGGGGCGACCTGAAGCCGAAGGACAACAGCGTCGACCTGCGCACGGCGGGCTGAGCGCGATCGTCCGTGGACGCGGGGCCCGGCCGACGATCTCCCTTGCGCCCTGTGTCACCTAAGAGAAGGGGGGGGGCACGGAACCAGGACGGTTCCGTGCCCCCCTTGTCGCGGGCGGAGGTCACCAGGCGGGGCGTTGCAGCAGCCCGACGAACTCCACCAGCAGCCGCGTCACCGGGTCGACCGGCACGGTGCCGAACGCGCCGGTGGCCAGCGAGCCGAGGGCGTACCCGGCGTGCACCCGGCGCGGGAGCACGCCCGGGTCCGGCGCCCCGGCGACCGACGGGTCGACTTGAGCCGGCGGCGCGTCCATGGGGCTCACGTTGTGGCCGCGGTCACATCCCCTCGCCCGGCCACCAGCTCGCCGCCGCCATGTCCACCCCGGCGGGGCGCAGCGGGCAGCCCTCGGCCCGCAACCGGGCCCGCGCCTCGACCTCGTGGCCGGGCGGCAGCCGGCCGGCGGAGGTCACCACCCGGTGCCAGGGCACCCCTCCGCCGTGCCGGGCCATGATCGAGCCGACCAGCCGGGCCGAGGCCCGGCCGGAGCGCTCGGCGAGGGCGTCGGCCACCGCCCCGTACGACATCACCCGGCCTGGCGGGATCCGTTCGACCAACGCGAGCACCGTCTCCACGTACTCCTCAGGCGTCACGACCGGCCACGATATGGGAACGCGGCCGGGTCGCGCGGGACCGACCGCGCAGAATGGGCGGGTGCGCGAAGCAGTCACCTCGGCCCGGCGGATCGTCGTCAAGATCGGTTCTTCCTCGCTGACCACCGCCGCCGGTGGGCTGGACGACGCCCGGGTGGGCACCCTGGTGGACACCCTCGGCGCGCTCGCCGCCTCCGGCCGCGAGGTGGTGCTGGTCTCCTCCGGCGCGATCGCGGCCGGCCTCGCCCCGCTCGGGCTGACCCGGCGGCCCCGCGACCTGGCCACCCAGCAGGCCGCGGCGAGCGTCGGGCAGGGCCTGCTCATCGGCCGGTACGCGGCCGGCTTCGCCCGGCACCGGCTCACCGTCGGCCAGGTGCTGCTCACCGTCGACGACGTGACCCGGCGGGCGCACTACCGTAACGCGTACCGGACCCTGCGCAAGCTGCTCGACCTGCGGGCGGTGCCGATCGTCAACGAGAACGACACGGTCGCCACCGACGAGATCCGCTTCGGCGACAACGACCGGCTGGCCGCGCTGGTCGCCGCCCTGGTCGACGCCGACCTGCTGGTGCTCCTCTCCGACGTGGACGCGCTCTGGACCGGAGACCCGGTCCAGCCGGGCAGCACCCGGATCACCGAGGTACGCGGCGAGGGCGACCTGGCCGGCATCGATGTCGGCGGCGCGGGCCGCTCCGGCGTCGGCACCGGCGGCATGGTGACCAAGGTCGAGGCGGCCCGGATCGCCACCGGCTTCGGCATCCCGGTGGTGCTGACCGCCGCGCCGCTGGCCGGCGGGGCGCTGGCCGGCGAGCCGGTCGGCACGTTCTTCCATCCCAGCCGGCGGCGGCCCACGGCCCGGCTGTTCTGGCTCGCGCACGCCACCGCGCCCCGGGGCCGGCTGCACCTCGACCCGGGGGCGGTGCAGGCGGTGGTGGGGCGGCGCAAGTCGCTGCTGCCGGCCGGGATCACCGCCGTGGACGGCGCGTTCACCGCCGGGGACCCGGTCGACCTGGTGGACACCGAGGGCGCGCCGGTGGCCCGGGGGCTGGTCAACTACGACGCGGTGGAGCTGCCGGGGCTGCTCGGCCGCTCCACCGGGGAGCTCGCCGCGGCGCTCGGCCCGGCGTACGAACGGGAGGTCGTCCACCGCGACGATCTCGTGCTGCTGTGAGGAGTGGACGATGAGCGTCAGCGAGCAGGCCCGCCGGGCCCGGGGGGCAGCGGGCGCGCTGGCGGTCGCCACGCGTACCGCCAAGGACGCCGCGTTGCACGCGATGGCCGACGCGCTGGTGGCGCGTACGCCGGAGATCCTGACCGCGAACGCGGCGGACCTGGCGGCCGGGCGCGCGGCCGGGCTGAGCGCGGCCGTGCTGGACCGGCTCGCCCTCGACGCGGACCGGGTGGCGGGCATCGCGGACGCGCTGCGCCAGATGGCCGCGCTGCCCGACCCGGTGGGCGAGGTGGTCCGCGGCTCGACCCTGCCCAACGGGCTGGAGCTGCGCCAGGTCCGGGTGCCGTTCGGGGTGGTCGGCATCATCTACGAGGCCCGGCCGAACGTGACCGTGGACGCCGCCGGGATCTGCCTGAAGTCCGGCAACGCCGCGCTGCTGCGCGGCTCCTCGTCGGCGGCGAACTCGAACGCGGCGCTGGTCGCCGTCCTGCGGGACGCGGTCGCCGGGGCCGGCCTGCCGGCGGACGCGGTGCAGCTGCTCGACGCCAGCTCGCGCGACTCGGTCAAGGAGCTGATGCGGGCGCGCGGCCTGGTCGACGTGCTGATCCCGCGCGGCGGCGCGTCGCTGATCCGCACCGTGGTCGAGGAGTCGACGGTGCCGGTGATCGAGACCGGGGTGGGCAACTGCCACGTCTACGTCGACGCCGCCGCGGACGTGCCGAAGGCGGTGGCGGTCACCCTCAACGCCAAGACCCAGCGGCTGTCCACCTGCAACACCGCTGAGTCGCTGCTGGTGCACGCGGCGGTCGCGGACGCCTTCCTGCCGCCGGCGCTGGCCGCCTTCGCCAGGGCCGGGGTCACCGTGCACGGCGACGCCCGGGTGGCCGCGTTCTCCGACGCGGTGGTGCCGGCCACCGACGAGGACTTCGCCACCGAGTACCTCTCGGCGGACATCTCGGTCGCCGTGGTCGACTCGCTCGACGCGGCGGTCGCGCACATCCGCCGCTACGGCACCGGGCACACCGAGGCGATCCTCACCGACTCCGCCTCGGCGGCCCGGGAGTTCGTGGCCCGGGTGGACGCGGCGGCGGTGATGGTGAACGCGTCGACCCGGTTCACCGACGGTGGCGAGTTCGGCTTCGGCGCCGAGATCGGCATCTCCACCCAGAAGCTGCACGCCCGCGGCCCGATGGGGCTGCCCGAGCTGACCTCGACGAAGTACGTGGTCACCGGGGACGGGCACCTGCGCGCATGACCGTCCTTGGTGGACGGGGGCAGCCCGAGGGTGCGCGGGGCCGCTAGTCTGGGACCGGTTCGGCACGGCTGGGGAGGCGGCATGCTAGGCGAGAGCGCCCTGGAAGAGCAGCTTGCGCAGGCGCGCACCGCGCTGCGGGACGTGAGCCGCAGCGTGACACCCCGGGAACGGGTCGAGTCGGTGGGCGAGGCCGCCGACGGGCGGATCCGGGTCACCCTCGGCACCGACGGGCGGGTCAGCGCCGTCGACCTCGACCCCCGGGTGCTTCGCGAGGGGGCGGAACACCTCGCCGAGGAGTTGCGCCGGGCGGTGAACGCGGCCCTCGACGGGCAGGACGATCCGGCCACGTCTGAGCCGATGCCCGACCTCGCCGCGATGACCGCCACCGTCGAGCGCCTGCAGGACCAGGGCCTGCGGCAGATGCGCGAGATCAGCCAGGCCATCAGCGAGACCATGCGCAAGATCCAGCAGCGGAGCTGACCGTGGAACCACTCGACGTTGACATCGATGCGATACGCCACGGCGCGGACGAACTGGACCGGGCGAAGGAGGACGTCCGGCAGGCCTTTGAGGCGTTCCAGGCGGCGGTGGGCGGCTATGCGCAGGCGTTCGGCGGCGACGAGATCGGGATGCTGGTCGGCGTCGCTCACCAGGCCTGCGTGGACGCGCTGACCGAGTGCGTCAGCACCAACGTCGCCGAGCTGGCGAGCTACGTCGACGGCCTGCACGGGATGGCCGAGAGCTACCGGGCCGTCGAGGACGACGCCACCAGCTCCTTCCGGTCGATTCTCGGCAAGCTCGGCGGATGAGCGCGCCGCGCGTACGAAAGGATTCGCCATGGGTCTGACGCTTCCGGGCGAGCTCGCGTCGCTGCTCTCGATGATCGGGTACGACTGGCCGGAGTCCGACGAGACCGCGATCTTCCAGCTCGCCGGCGAGTGGACCGGGATGGCCGAGCGGATCAACGGCTCGGTCGCCCGGCTGGAGACGGCGGCGCGGACGGTGCTGGAGACCAACCGGGGCGAGAGTTTCACCGCTTTCGCCGACGAGTGGAACGACAAGGAGTCGGCCGCCCGCAACATCGCCGACGCCACCGACCCGACGAACGTCATCGCCATCGGGCTGATGGCTGCGGCGGGCGTGGTGCTGGCGCTGAAGATCCAGGTGATCGTGCAGCTGATCCTGCTGGCCATCCAGATCGCGCAGGCGATCGCGACGGCGGTGGCCACCTTCGGCGCGTCCCTGCTGGAGATCCCGATCTTCAAGATGATCACCGGGATGATCGTCGACCAGCTGATCGGGATGGCCGTGGACACGGTGCTCAATGGCTAAAAAGCGGACCAGCCCGCCGCGGCAGACCCAGGCCCAGGGGGCCCGGATCGTCTCGGCGTTCCTGGAGAACGCCGACGTGTTCCGCACCGCCAAGGCGGCCGGCAAGAAGGTCGACGGGCCGGCGGTGCTGGTGTTGAAGAACCGGCCCGACTTCGACAGGAAGGACTTCGACCGCAAGGCGAAGGACCTGGTCCGGCTCGGTCAGGAGGGGCGGCTGAAGAAGGCGCCGTCGGACCGGGACAGCAACAAGGTCTGGGACCCGGCGACGAAGAGGCGCCGCACCCGCACCAACATCTACCGCGACCGGATGATCCGCAACCTCACCAAGGACGGCCGCCTCACCTCGCAGAAGGGCACCCCGGACACCAACAAGTACCTGGCCAACAAGACGGTGGTGGACCGGCTCTACGCCGGGAAGGGGCCGATCAACGCCCGCGGCCAAGGCTACGACCCGGACCACATCCACGAGCTCCAAATGGACGGAACGGACACGTACGATAATCTCAGGCCGATGGACTCCCATACGAACCGGCAGCTCGGCAGCGACATCTCCGTGGCGCTGCGGGACGTCCCCGAGGGCACGCCGATCATCGTGAAGGTCATCCCGTGAGCAGCGCCGACCACGCCGCCGGCCTGGACCGGATCCGGGAGAAGCTCGACCTGCTGCGGCGGCTGGAGGCCGAGCGCGGCTTCGGTGTGGTGATCGGCGAGCCGGCGCCGCTGGAACCGCTGACCGAGCTGCCCGGTGTGGCCGAGGTCTACGGTCTCTTCGGCCGGCTGGAGGGGGACAGCTTCCGGTTCATGCCCCCGGAGCAGATTGTCAGCCCGGCGGCCTGGGCGGGCCGCACGGTGGACGAGAGCGACCCGATGGGCAGCCCCCTGCCGGTCGGCCACGAGGTGCACAGCATCCCGCCGCGTCTGCGTGCCGAGATCCGGGCCGGCGCCCCGATCTACCTGGACACCGAGGACCTCGACGTCTACTGGATGGAACCGGACGACTACCTGTTCCTCTACGAGCACCCCGACGAGGAACCGGAACTGACCGTCATCGCCCCGGACGTCGTCACGTTCTTCGACGAGCACGTGCTCGGCCCCGGCTACCCGGCGCTCGTCGGGACCGTCCTCGGGCCGGGCGTGGCCGAACGGCGGCTGCGCAAGGGGCCGCACGCCGGCGAGTACGCCGACAACTGGCGGCGCCTGCTGATCGCCGCCGGCCTGTCCTCCTGATCCCCACCGTCGACCCGCGAAGGACCGTCATGGCAGCTGATCCCCGGTTCACGGCACTGTGGAGCGAGGACGAGCTCATCCCGTACCCGCGCGAGGCGTGGCTGGAGGGGGGCTTCAGCCCCGACATGCTCCCCGGCGGCGACGAGATCCCGCTCGACGTGGCGGTCGTCTACACCGCACTCCTCGAGGGCGACATCGAGCTGTACGACACCATCCAGTTGAGCACCGAGGACGGCTCGCTGGACGTCCGGCTGATCGTGGTGGGCGCGGTGCCCGACAACCCCGAGCTGCTCTACGTGCTCGACCCGCGGACCGGGGAGATCCTCCAGTTCGACCTGGACCAGCAGGACATCCAGGCCGTCAACAGCAACTTCCGCACCTTCGTCGAGTTCCTGTACCAGTTCGCGCTCTTCGTCGAGGCCGACGAGGGCAAGGCGGGTCGGGCCGAGCGGGCCGAGTCGCTGCGCACCGTGCTGGAGAGCATCGACCGGGCCGCCTTCGCCCCGGACGGCTGGTGGCCGCTGGTGATCAGCCAGCTGAAGTGACCGCCGCCCGGCAGGCGCGGATCGCCCGCAGCGTGGTGTGCACGTCGAACTGGTGACCGTCGTCGCTGTCCCAGCCGCCGTCGCTGCGCTGGGTCTCGGCGAGCCGGCGGCGGGCCGAGACCAGCAGCCACTGCTCCTCGCCCACCTCGACCCGGCGCAGCGTCGCGGCCAGCCAGGCCACGTCCGCCGGGGACATCTGCGGGATCCGCTCGGCCAGCACCGCCTGGATGCGCGCCGACTCGTGGTACATCTCCTGCCGGTGCAGCAGCGCCGCGCTCAGCCAGCCGGCGGGCAGGAAGGACGGCCAACCGCCGTCCCCGCCGAGCTGCGCGGCGACGGACTGCGCCGCCGCCTGCACCACCCCGGCGTACGCGCCGCCGACGCGGTGGTCGAGCGGGCCGGCGGCACGGGCGTCGAGCCCGGCCACGGTCAGCCAGAAGCCGGCGTTGGCGGTGAGGTAGAAGCGGGCCTCCGGATCACCCGGCCGGGCCCACTCCGGGGCGAGGCCGGCCAGCGACGGGTCCTCGTCCCAGCCGCCGTCGGGCAACTGCCGGGCGGCGAGCCAGTCCAGCGCGTGCCGGGCCGCCGGGCGGCCGAGGGCGCCGAGGTCGTCCAACTCGGCAAGCCGGAAGCAGGTCGCGTCGACGGAGCCGACGGCATCGTCGAGGATTGCCGGCCAGCCGCCGTCGGGCGTCTGCCCGGCCTCGGCGGCGTCGAGCAGCCCGGCCGGCACCGGCGCGCCGGTGCGCAGCCGGGAGAGGCGGGCGCGGTCCACCGCGTCCCCGTGCGCCACGACGAAGCCGATAGCGGCGTCCATGTCCACCACGCCGGACACGCTACCTGCGGAAAGGTGATCGCGCCTCGGGGAATCGGCCGAGGTCGGGGCGGTCGCCGCACCCGACCCCGGCCGACCGGTCAGTACACGGGCAGCGAGGGATCGATCTGCTTGATCCAGGAGAGCACCCCGCCCTGAACGTGCACCGCGTCGCGGAATCCGGCCGCCTTCAGCGCGGCGAGCGCCTCGGCGGAGCGGACGCCGGACTTGCAGTGCAGCACGATCTGCTTGTCCTGCGGCAGCTTCGCCAGCGCCTCACCGGAGATGATGTCGCCCTTGGGGATCAGCGTGGCCCCGGGAATCCGAACGATCTCGTACTCGGCGGGCTCGCGGACGTCGACCAGGAAGACGTCCTTGCCGGCGTCCTGCCACTCCTTGAGCTCCAGCGCCGTGATGGTGGCGTCGACCACCGCCTCCTGCGCCTCCTCGGAGACCGCGCCGCAGAAGTCCTCGTAGTCCTCCAGCAGGTCGGTGACCGTCGGGTTCTCGCCGCAGAGCACGCAGTTCGGGTCCTTGCGGACCTTGATCTTGCGGTACGACATCTCCAGGGCGTCGTAGACCATCAGCCGGCCGACCAGCGGCTCGCCGATGCCGGCGAGGAGCTTGATCGCCTCGTTGACCTGGATCGAGCCGATCGACGCGCAGAGCACGCCGAGCACGCCGCCCTCAGCGCAGGAGGGGACCATTCCGGGCGGCGGGGGCTCCGGGTAGAGGCAGCGGTAGCAGGGGCCGTGCTCGGCCCAGAACACCGACGCCTGGCCGTCGAAGCGGTAGATCGAACCCCAGACGTACGGCTTGCCGAGCAGCACCGCCGCGTCGTTGACCAGGTAGCGGGTGGCGAAGTTGTCGGTGCCGTCGACGATCAGGTCGTACCCGGAGAAGATCTCGCGGACGTTCTCCCGGTCCAGCGCGGTGTTGTGGATCTCCACGCGGACCAGCGGGTTGATCTCGCGGATCGAGGCCGCTGCGGACTCGGCCTTGGATCGGCCCACGTCGGAGACGCCGTGGATGATCTGGCGCTGGAGGTTGGACTCGTCGACGGTGTCGAAGTCGATGATGCCGAGCGTCCCGACGCCGGCGGCGGCGAGGTACATCAGGGCCGGCGAGCCGAGACCGCCGGCGCCGACGCAGAGCACCCGGGCGTTCTTCAGCCGCTTCTGCCCCTCGACCCCGACGTCCGGAATGATCAGGTGGCGCGAGTAGCGGCGGATCTCGTCAACGGTCAGCTCGGCGGCGGGCTCGACGAGCGGGGGCAGCGACACGGTGGACTCCCCGGGATCGGCTGGTGGCGAACCGCGCCATTGTCGCTCGCCGGGAGGCCGGTCGGCCATGAGTAGGGACACGTCGCCCGGCATGCGGGAGCGGGAATAACTCAGACACCGGGGACGAGCGGGCCGGAGTGCCGGATCCCGTCGACGTACGGCCAGGCGTTGGCGACGCAGCCGTCCAGGCCGTACGTCTGTTGCTGCATCACCGGGGCCGGCTCACCGGGGCCGGGGCAGGCCTGGTGCTCCTCGCCGAACTCGTGCCCGACCTCGTGGTTCACCACGTACGTCCGGTAGACCGCCAGCGGGGCGCCGTAGTCCGGCACGGCGTCCATCCAGCGGGCCAGGTTGATGATCACCTCGCCGGGCAGCCGGCAGGAGGTGTACCGCTCGGTGCTCAACCCGCCCTCGGCGCACATCCGCTCGGAGGTGGCCGGAGTGGCCAGGTAGACGGTGAAGTCGGCGGCGGCGGCCTCGGGTACCCGCTGCACCCGCAGTTCGCCCGAGGCGATCCAGCTGCGCGGGTCGGCGAGCACCTCGTCCACGGTGGCGGCGAAGACGTCGGGGTCCTGCCCGGCGCCCTCCTCGACCGCCACCCGGTAGCGGCGCAGCGGGCCGTCGTACCCGCGCACCGGGGAGCGCCCGTCGGCGGCGGCGAAGCGGCCGGGGCCGCTGGTCGGGTACGCGGTCGGCGCGGCCCGCTCGCCGGCGCCGAACCCGTGCGCCTGCGGCAGCCGAGCGGACGGGAGCACGGGGTCGTCGGCCCGGACGAAGACGACGCCGGCGACGGTCGCACCGAGCGCCACCAGGCCGAGCAGGACAGCGCGCCGCCGGCGCCGGCGCATCCGGACCAGTCCCGGTCGGGCCTCGCCGGCGGGCGGCCGGGCCCGGTCGACCGGCTCCGGTTCGCCGCCCTCGGCGAGCGGGAAGAACGGGGTCACCCGATCAGCATGGCAGACCAATCGGGCAAATGAGTGCTTTTGCCGTGACTTACGTGAGCATGTTTCAGATCGCGCGACGGGGCTCAGACCGGACGGCCGCTGTACCGCCGTCCGTCGAGGTAGGGCCACGGATTGGCGGTGCAGCCGTCGAGGAAGAGCGACTGCTGCTGCATCACCGGCGCGGGCCGGCCCCGCCCCGGGCAGCGCTCGTGGTGATGCCCCAGCTGGTGGCCCACCTCGTGGTTGACCACGTACGCGCGGTAGAGCGACAGCGGCACACCGCCCCGCACGAAGTGCGGCACCGAGGTCCGCCACCGGTCCAGGTTGATGATCACCTTGCCCGGCGCCCGGCAGGACGTGTACGGCCGGCCGCCCACCCGGATGTCCACTCCCCCGGCCCGGCACATCCGCCCCGCCGTGGTCGCGGTGGCCAGGTAGACCGTGAAGTCGTACGCCTCACCCGCCGGCACCCGGCGCAACCGCAGCCGGCCGCTGTCCACCCAGCTCCCCGGGCCGGCCAGGGCCTCCTGCGCCTCGTCGGAGAAGGCGTGCACGTCCTCCCCGGAGCCGGTCTCCACCGCCACCCGGTAACGCTGCACCGTGCCGGCCCGCCCCAGCACCGGGCCAGGCCGGTCGTCGTACCCGAAACTGCCCGGCCCGGCGGACGGCACCGGGCCCGCCAGCTGGAGCACGGGGGCCGGGCTGGGCGCAGACGGGCTCGGGGTGACCGGCGGCGACGGCGACGGGGTGGCCGGCGCGGCGGTCGGCCCGGGAGCCGGCGTGTCGGCGGCGAGTGTGCCCGCGTCGGCCCCGGGACGGCCGGCGGAGAGCCTGCCGCCCGCACCGACCACCACCGCGAGCATCGCCAGCAGCAGCACCGTCCACCGACGGCCGGCGGCGGGCGCGCGGCGGCCACGGGCGCGCCGGTGGCTATGGGGGCGGGCCTGGGGCATCCGCGTCATCCTGCCACGTCCGACCGCCTCGCGCTGTCCTCCGTGTCGGCGAGCAGGTGCAGCACGGCGCGTGCCACCGTGCGCGGCACCTCCACCTGCGCGACGTGGCCGACCCCGGCGAGCATCAACAGCCGGCTGTCCGGGATCACCCGGGCCGCCTGCGGCGCCACCCGCACGTCCACCAGCTTGTCCTGCATGCCGCCCACCACCAGCGTCGGGGCCTGGATCGACGCCGCGATCCGCCACATCGACCCCGGCCCCGGCAGGTACGAGCGCAGGAAGCTGGAGACCAGGCCGCGGAACGTCCGGACGTACGCGGCGGCGTAGTGCGCCGCCTCGTAGCGCACCCGGATCTCCTCCAGCGCCTCCTGCCGGCGCTGCTCGCCGATCCGGCTCAGGTCGGCGAAGCACGCCTCCAGCACCTGCTGGACCATCACCTCCGGCGCGAGCTGGGCCAGCCGCCAGGCCGCCAGCCGCTCCCCGCGCGGGATGGCCAGCAGTGGCAACATCCGCCCCTGCAACGAGCGGCGGAAGTCCAGGAACGGCAGCGCCGGGGAGACCAGGGTGAGGGTACGCACCAGCTCCGGCCGCAGCCCCGCCACGTGCACCGCGATCGCCCCACCGAGCGAGTTGCCGAACAGGTGCACCGGCCCCCGGCCGGAGTGCTCGATCCAGCGGACCACCCGCCCGGCGAAGGCTGGGATCGTGTAACGCCGCCCCGGCTCGCTGCGCCCGAAGCCGGGCAGGTCGATGGCCTGCCCGTCGAGCCGGTGGGCGAGCAGGCCGGCCAGATCCGTCCAGTTCTGCGACGAGCCGCCCAGCCCGTGCACGTACAGCGCCGGCTCCGCGTCCGGGCCGGTGGCCGGGGTGTCGCGGACGTAGGTGACCGTGCCGTCGAGGCGTACCTCCCGGCCGGGCCAGGGCGGCGGGACGTGGTGCGGGGGCAGCAGACGGTCGGGCCAGAGGGTGGCGCGCTTCATGCCCCCAGTGTGCCCACCACGACCCGCCCCGACACCGCCCCGGTCAGGCCAGCAACGCCTCCAGGCGACGGTTGACGGCGGCCAGCGTCGCGCGTACCACCGCCTGCCGGGGGTCACCGGCGACCACCGCGGAGCCGGCGAGCTGCTCGACCCAGCCGTCGCAGACCAGCAGCACCACCACGGTGGCCACCTCGCAGCTGCCGAACGGCACCACCGCGGCGTGCTCGACGAAGCAGCGCCGGCGCTCCGCGGTGCCCTCGGCGCCCCGCAGCAGCTGGTCCACCGCCGCCGCGGCGGCCACCGCGCCGAGCCGCAGGACGTACCCGTCCACGGCCGGCCCGGTGGAGTGCCCGGCCGCAGTCTCGCCGCCGGCGAGCAGGCGTACCTCGACGGTGGCGTCGAGGCCGAACGTGCTCACCTGGACGTGGTCGATCACCACCCGGGGCCCCGGCGCGCCGCCGGTGTCCAGCGGTCGCGAGGGCGCCGTCTCCGTCGTGGTCAGCTGCCCGCCGGAGTACGACGTGCCGAGCGTGGCCGGGCTGCCGGTGGCCGGCGGCGCGGCGGACAGATTCGCCTCCTCCACACTGGCCCGGCCCCGGTGCGCGGCGACCTGCCGGCGACGGCGCGGCACCCCGGCGACCGTACCGGGATCCTCCGCCCGGTCGGGCGCGGAAACGGGGGTGGACGCGTCGGCCGCCGGACCGGCCCCGGGCGGCTGGTCGGCGAGGATGCGCCCGGTGGCGCGGCTCTCCCGCCCGGACGGGTCGGCCGGACCGCCCGACGGGTCGGTCGGACGGGACCGCCTCGGCGGGCCGGCCGGGTCCGGCCGGCGGACGTCGGCGGGGCGGGACTCCGCGTCGCGCGCCCGGGCCGCCGCCTCGCCGGGGCGCGGGTCGGCGCCCCGCGGCTCGGCCGCGCGGGTCTCGGCGGAGCGGCGGCGCAGCGGCGCCGGGGCGGGCACCGTGCCGGGCAGGTTTTGCGGGGCCGCGGCCAACCCCATCCGCTCCTGGAGCAGTCGGGCCACCACCCGGCTCACCTCGGCCGGGTCGGCCCCGTCGGCGAGGTCCAGTCGGAGGCTGTGCGCGCCGGCCGGGGTACGGCGCAGGGCAGCGTCCCGCACGCCGGCCACCTCCCGCACGGCGTCGAGGATGGCGTTGACGTCGAAGCCCTCCGGCCGCTCCCGCAGCGGGGCGGGCTCGTCGTCGCGGCGCAGATGGGTGGCGATGCGGGCGAGTTCCGGGGTCTCGGCGGGTGGCTCCACGGCTGGCGGCTCCGGCACGACGGGCACGTCCGGCTCGGCGGGGACGCGCTGCGGCAGCACCGCCTCGCCGGTGTCCGGCGTCCCGTCCGCCACGGCCGGCTCGGCCGGGGGCACCGGATCGGGGGCGGAGCGGCGGGCCGCGTACGGGGGTGCGCTCGTCGGGGCGGGCGCGGACGAGGTGCGGTCGAGGCGACTCGGCCCGCTCGTGGCGGGGTGCGTCGCGGCGCCGGGGCCGGTGGCGGTCGGCGGGTAGCCGGGCAGCTCCGCCGGGGCGGCGTCGGTCTCCACCGGCACGGACCGGAGCCGGAACGGCCGGTCAGCCCGGTCGGTGGTCGGGGCGGTGTCGGCGGCCGGCTCCTCCGTCAGGACGGGCGGCGGGCTGTGCGGCGCGGCGGCCAGGGGGCCATAGGACGCCGTGCCCGGTGACCCGGCGGTCGGTGCCGTGCCGTACGACGCGGTGCTCGGTGCCGCGCGGTAGGACCCGCTGGCCGGTGCCGCGCCGTACGAGGTGCCCGCCGGTGCCACGCCGTAGGACGCGCCGGCCGGCGGCGCGCTGGACGGCGCGGCGGCGGGCGGGGCGCTGGACGGCGCGGCGGCCGGTGGGGCGGCGGCGGGCGCGGCGGCCGGCGGGGCGCTGCGGGGGGCGACGGGGGACGGCGCGGCGGCGGACCGTTCCGGGACCGGCCGGTCGGTGGAGCCGGTCGACGCCTCCCGCTCGGCCTGGGCCTCCCGCTCGGCCCGGGTCAGCTCGTACGGCCGGGGCACCTCGGACGGCACCGGCCCGTAGGGCGGGGCGGGCTCGGCCCGGATCGGCTCGTACGGCCGGGCCGGCTCGGCGCGCACCGGCTCGTACGGCCGGGCCGGCTCGGCCGACCACTCCGGCGTCCGGTCCGGCCGGGACCGGCGGCCCGGCGGCGGCTCGTCCTCGCGGGCCCACGGCGGTGCCCAGCCACCGCCCCAGCTCGGGCGGTTCCAGCTCGGGCCGGACCAGTCCGGTTCGTCGGTCGGACGGTGGCCCGGACCGGCGAAGGGCTGCTCGGCGGCGTGCGGGGCGTCCTCGGCCCGCCGGTCCGGCTCTCCCCAGGCCCCCACCTCGTCGCCACCGCGGGCCCCCGCCGACTCTGTCGGGGAACCGGGGTGGAAACGGTCCGCCCAGGCGCGGGGCGCCTCGGGCGGGAACCCGTCGGTCTCAACCCGGTCGGCCTGGCCCCGGTCAGCCTGGCCCCGGTCAGCCTGGCCCCGGTCGGCCGGTGGAGCGTGGAAGCCCGGCGGGACCTCGAAGCCGGAGGCGGCGGTGCCGACCGGCGGGACCTGCACGGCCGGCGGCGCGGACGTGGGGAAGCCGTCCTCCGCCCAGCGGCCCGCCCGGGGCGGCTCCTCGGAGGAGTGCCCCGCCGCGGCATCCGGGTCGGCCGGCGCGGGCTGCTGCTCGGCCGGGGGCGCCGGCCGCTGCGCCGGTACGACCAGCCGGTCGCCGTCGGCGTCCCGCCGCAGGTCGGCCCCGAAGCGGGGCGCGTCGGCGGGCGGGGCGCTCACCGGGGACGGCCCGCCGCGCGGCGACTCCTCACCCGGGTGGCTGACACCGTTGAGGTGCGCCCGCCCGTTGCGCGGCGCGGGGGCGGGATCGGGGTCGGTCAGCGGCGCCGGCAGGTCGCCGTAGCGCGGGGAGGAGGCGTTCCAGCCGGTTGTCGGGTCGGGCCGGTGCCAGGCGGCGGCGGGGTCCCGGTACGCGGGGGCGTCGGCCCCGCCGGACCACCCGGTCGCCGGGGGTACCCACCCGCTGCCGGGACGGGCCAGGTCATCCTGCTGACCCGTCCCGTCACCGTGCTCTCCCGGGGTGGCGGCACCGGGTTGCCCTGAATCACTCACCGCGCGCTCCTTGGTCGCCCCCGCTGAGGCTACCGTGTGGTGACAGTGGCGATAAGTTACAGCGGCGGGCCAATTCCGGGACCGGGGTACATGCACCCGGCCGGTACGGGGTAAAAGTGCCGGCTCGTACGAAGAAACTCGGAGGTTCCCATGACCGCTGTGGGCAACGGTGCGCAGACCGCCGGCCGGCCCACCCGCCTGCCCCGTTCGGCGCGCCGTAAGCAGCTGCTCGCGGCGGCGCAGGAAGTGTTCGTCGCGCAGGGTTACCACGCCGCCGCGATGGACGACATCGCCGAGCGGGCCGGGGTTTCCAAGCCGGTGCTCTACCAGCACTTCCCCGGCAAGATGGAGCTCTACCTCGCGCTGCTCGACACGCACTGCGACGCCATCGTCGCCAAGGTGCACGACGCGATGCGCGGGACAAACGACAACAAGGAGCGGGTCGGCGCCTCGGTGCGCGCGTACTTCGACTTCGTCGACCACGAGAGCGAGGCGTTCCGCCTCGTCTTCGAGTCGGACCTGCGCAACGACCCGGCGGTCCGCCAGCGGGTGGAGCGGGTCGAGCAGGGCTGCATAGCGGCGATCACCGACACCATCATCTCGGACACCGGCGTCAGCCGGTCACACGCCGAACTGCTCGCCTCCGGCCTGGTCGGGGCGGCCGAGACCGCCGCCCAGTTCTGGTTGGCCGGCGGTCGCCAGGTGCCCAAGGCGGAGGCGGAGGCGCTGGTCGCAGCGCTGTCCTGGCGCGGGATCGCGAGCTTCCCGCTGCAAGGTGAGTCAGCCTGAACATCCGGCCCCGAGATCGGATAGCCTTCCCATCGGCGGCTCTTTCGCCCACCTGAGGAGGCACAGTGGAGGTCAAGATCGGCGTGCAGTACGCGCCGCGCGAGCTGGTTCTGGAGAGCGCGCAGTCGCCGGCCGAGATCGAGCAGATCGTGACCGACGCCTTCGGCAAGGACGAGGGGACGCTGTCCCTGACCGACGAGAAGGGCCGGCGGGTCATCGTGCCGGTCAACAAGGTCGCCTACGTCGAGATCGCCGAGGCGTCCCCACGGGCGGTCGGGTTCACCGTCCGCTGAGCCGGTCCGGCCCCCGCGGCGGGTACGCCCGTCGCGGGCCGGGACCGGCCGGTCCGGTCAGTTGTTCAGCCCGGCGGCGGCCATCCGGGCGGTGTGGTTGGCGGTGAGCCGCCGGAACATCGCCGGCACGTCTGCCCCGTCCCGCGCGATCAGCGCGGTCAGCGCGCCCCGGTCCGCCGCCGCGACCCGGCCCGCCTGGGACAGCGCCTCGCCGACGAGCCGGCGCGCCCACATGGAGAGCCGGTTGGCCACCCGTGGGTCGACCGCGATCGCCGCCCGTATCTGGGCCGCGGCGAACTCGGCGTACCGGGATTCGTGCAGCACGTCGAGGACGAGCTGCCGGTCCGGCTCGTCGAGCGTGTCGGCGATCCCGCTGAGAAAGTCGTCGGTGATCGCGTCGCCGACGTACGCCTTGGTGACCGCCTCCAGCCAGTCCTTCGGCTCGGTCGAGTCGTGGTACGCCTGCAACGGCGCGACGTACGGCGCCATGGCGTCGTCGGGCAGCGCCCCGAGCGCGGCGAGCCGGTCGGCGAGGCGCCGGTAGTTACCGATCTCGGCGGCGGCCATCTCGCTCAGCGCGGCCCGGCGGCGCAGGTCGGGGGCGAGCCGGGCGTCGGCGGCCAGCCGGTCGAAGGCGAGCAGCTCGCCGTAGGCCACCAGGCCGAGCAGGTCGACCACGGCCTCGGGTGTTGTCGGGGCGGACACGAGCGCAGGGTACCGCCCAAACCGGGCCACCCAAGGCCCACATGTAGTGGCGTGAGTCACAATTTTTACCCCCGGGAGAGACCTGGCCGCCGCGCTCCGGGACGGGTGGAGGGCCGCTCGGGTAGGATGGAGCAGTTGCCGCGGGCGCCGATCTGATCGAAGTCCTGCCTGCGGCGCGCGTGCGGCCCGGTCCGGCTCGGCGATCCGCCCCCCGACCGCGTGGCCCGCGCCACACCGATCGCGCCCTGAGGACAAGACGGGGCGCACCACGAGAGGGCACCCCCAGATCCAGATGAGCGAACAAATTCTCGAAGAGCTGGGTGGCCAGGAACTGGTCCCCACCGCCCCGGTCCGTCCGGAAGCTCCCACTTTCGCCGCGCTCGGCGCGCGGCCCGAGACCGTCGAGGCGCTGGCCGCGGCGGGCATCACCCGCGCCTTCGCGATCCAGGAGTACGCGCTGCCCATCGCGCTGCGCGGCACCGACCTGATCGGCCAGGCACCGACCGGCACCGGCAAGACCCTCGGCTTCGGCGTACCGCTGCTGGAGCGGGTCTTCGCGCCCGGCGAGGGCGGCGACGGCGTGCCCCAGGCGCTGGTCGTCGTCCCCACCCGCGAGCTGGGCATCCAGGTCGCCAAGGACCTCGCCGCCGCGGGCCGTACCCGGGGCGTGCGGGTGCTGCCGATCTACGGCGGCGTGGCGTACGAGCCGCAGATCGACGCGCTGCGCAAGGGCGTCGAGATCCTGGTCGGCACGCCCGGCCGGCTGATGGACCTGCAGAAGCAGAAGCACCTGCGGCTCGACCGGGTGCGCGCGCTGGTGCTCGACGAGGCCGACCGGATGCTCGACCTGGGCTTCCTGGACGACGTCGAGAAGATCCTGGCGATGCTGCCGGAGGACCGGCAGACGATGCTCTTCTCGGCCACCATGCCGGACCCGATCGTCGCGCTGTCCCGGCGCTTCCTGCGCCGGCCGGTGACGATCCACGCCGGGCACACCGCCGAGACCGGCCCGTCGCCGCAGACCCAGCAGCTGGTCTACCGCACCCACTCGATGAACAAGATCGAGATCGTGGCCCGGATCCTCCAGGCCGAGGGGCGCGGGTTGACCATGATCTTCACCCGCACCAAGCGGGCCGCCGACCGGGTCGCCGAGGACCTCGACTTCCGCGGTTTCGCGGTCGCCGCCGTCCACGGCGACCTGGGCCAGGGCGCGCGGGAGCGGGCGCTGCGGGCGTTCCGCGCCGGCAAGATCGACATCCTGGTCGCCACCGACGTGGCGGCGCGTGGGCTCGACGTCACCGGCGTCACCCACGTCATCAACTACGACTGCCCCGAGGACCAGGACACCTACACCCACCGCATCGGTCGTACCGGCCGGGCCGGGGCCACGGGCGTCGCGGTGACCTTCGTCGACTGGGACGACATGCCCCGCTGGCGGATCATCGACAAGACGCTCGGCCTGGAGATGCCGGAACCGCCGGAGACGTACCACACCTCCCCGCACCTCTACACCGACCTCGACATCTCCCCCGAGGTCTCCGGCACCCTGCCGACCGCCGAGCGGACCCGGGCCGGGCTCTCCGCCGAGGTCGAGGAGGACCTGGGCGGCCGGCCGCGGCGCGGCGAGGCCGGCCGGGGCTCCCGACGCGGCGAGGGCCGCGGTGAGGGCCGGGGCGAGCGCCGACGCGGCGGTCGCGCCGACGCGGGCACGCCGGCCGCCGAGGCGCCGGCGGACGCCGCCGCCGAGGAGGGCACCCGCACTCCGCGCCGCCGGCGCCGCCGCCGGGCCGGCGAAACGGTCGCGGGCGAGTCGATCGCGGCGGCCGCCACCGAGGCGGGCTCCCCGGAGCCGGCCACGGCCGCCGCCGAGGGCGAGTCGTCGAAGCCGCGCCGCCGCCGGCGCCGCCGTGCTGGCTCCGCTGCCGGTACGCCGGCCGACGCGATCGCCGACTGACCTTCGCCACACCCGACGTCCCCCGCGCCGAGCACCGGTCCGGGGGACGTCCCCTTTTTCGGTGGCGGGCGAGCGTCTCCGCCCGGTGCTTCCTAGCTGGGCGACACGCCGGGGCCGGTGCGGCGGCGTGGTGGGCGAGCGACGCGCGGCACCCTGCGGCGGCCTGCCGACGGGCGGCCCGGAGCAGGAAGGATGATGGTGGGATGCCCGAACCGTTGGACGCCGCCCTGACCGAGGTCCGGACCCTGCTGCTCGACCCCGCGTTGACCCGCGCGGTCGCCGCCGGCCGCCGCCGGGGGCAGCGCCCCTCGGTGGTCCGCGCCGAGCTGCGCCCGATCGCCCTCAAGGCCGGCCCCCGGTTGCAGATCTCCACCTCCGACGGCGCCCGGCCGTACACCCGCAACGTGGCCCCCGGCGCGGAGGCTGGCGCGGCGGTCGACGCGCTGCTGGCCGAGCCGTTCGGCAACTGGCACGTGGAGACGGCCGACGCCACGCTCCAGCTCCGGGTGACCAAGTCCGGCGAGGCGCAGGTGCACCGGGCCGCGGCGAGCCGGCCCGCGGCCGAGCCGGGCGGGCACGACCGTGCCAAGGAGTACCTGCTGGACCCGGGCGACCCGATCTTCGCCGAGATCGGCGGCTCGGCCGCAAAGCGCCGCCAGGTCGACGCGTTCCTGCGCGCGCTCGCCGCCACCCTTCCCGACGAGCTGACCGGGCCCCTGCGCGTGGTGGACCTGGGCTGCGGCAACGCGTACCTGACCTTCGCCGCCCACCGCTACCTCACGCAGCGGGGCCTCGACGTCGAGCTGGTCGGCGTGGACGTCCGCGAGGACCAGCGCCGGCGCAACACCGAGCTGGCCGAGCGGCTCGGCTGGGCGGACCGGGTCTCCTTCGTGGCCGGCACCATCGCCGACGCGGTGATCGAGCCCGCCCCCGACCTGGTGCTGGCGTTGCACGCCTGCGACACCGCCACCGACGAGGCACTGGCCCGCGCGGTGCGGTGGAACGCCCGTTGGATGCTCGCCGCGCCGTGCTGCCACCACGACCTCGCCGCGCAACTGCGCGCCCACCCGGCCCCCGCGCCGTACGAGCTGCTGACCCGGCAGGGCATCCTGCGGGAACGCTTCGCCGACGTGCTCACCGACTCGCTGCGCGCCGGCCTGCTCCGGCTGCACGGCTACCGGGCCGAGGTGGTGGAGTTCGTCGACTCCCGGCACACCCCGCGCAACCTGCTGATCCGGGCCCGCCACACCGGGACCGCGCCCACCGAGGGGCAGCGCGCCGAGTACCGCGACCTGGTCGACCAGTGGCGGATCGCGCCGCGCCTAGAGACGCTGCTGGCCGGGGCCGGCCCGACGACCTGAGACCGGCTGAGCCCGAGGCCGCCCGACGACCTGACGGTGGCGTCGGTCAGCGGCGCCCGTCGCCGCGCCGGTCCCGCCCCGACCGCTCGCCGGCCCGGGCCTGCACACCCCACCCCTCGAGTCCCGCGGACGGGACCTTCGGGTCGGTCGGTCAATTGCTCCGACGCCCTGCCGTACTACCCTGGGAGCGCGCACCGAATCTGGGCTCCGGCCGGAAAGGGACGACCCCGCAGGAATGGGCTCCGCAGAGGTATCACCACAGATGGCGTTCGCACGCTTCGTGCGACGTGCCATCGACGACGCCCGTGACGAGCGGGGTTGGACGGTGACCGACCTGGCGGCGCACACCGGGGTCGGCCGGTCCACCGTCTTCCGGTGGCTGGCCGGCGACTGGCAGGACTATCCGGAACTGGCCAAGGTGCGCGGCTTCTGCGCCGCGCTCGACCTTCCCGTCGCGGCGGCGTTCCGGGCGCTCGGGCTGCCCGACGCCGGACCGGCGCCGCGCCGACGCGCCGACGACGCCCCGGTCGAGGCGGACGTGCGGGTCATCCTGGAACGGCTGGCCGACCCGACCGTGCCGGCCGAGGAGAAGCACCACATCCGGGACCTGCTGCGCTACCTGGCCCGCCGGCCGGTCCGCCGAGCCGGCTGAACCGCGGATTTCGGGGGGCGCCGACATGATCGTCCGACTGGGGCCGCGCGCCTTCGCCGGCTTCCCCACCGGCTGACCGGAGGGCGGACCGCCGTCAGGGCACGGTGACGGTGAACTCGGCGGTCCGCACCACGCCCGCCACCTGGAAGTCCAGGTACATCCGGTAACGGCCCGGCCCGGGCGCGGTCACCCAGAAGGTGACCGTGTCGCCCGCCTGTGTCGCCACCGGGTGCACGTGCAGGTAACCCAGGTCGCCCTCACGGAGCGCGACCAGGTGGCCGTACGCGCCGAGGTAGCGCTCCAGCGCGGCGGGGGCACCACCGGCGCTGACGCGGAAGCGCAGCGGGAGGGCCCGACCGACCTCCGGGGAGCCCTCGTACCCGACGGTGAAGCCGTCCACGGTCGTGGTGGTGGCCGCGGCGGGCAACGGACGGGGGGTGTACCCGCCGGGCGCGACCAGGTCCACCCCGAGCGTCACCGCCGTCTGCCGGCCGTCGTCGGCGACCACGGCGAAGTCGGCGTACGCCCGCCAGACGCCCGGCTGCGCCAGGGTCAGCGGTACGGACCAGGTGCCGTCGGCCGCCATCGTCGGGTGCAGGTGCTGGTAGCCGGTGAGGTCCCGGCGCACCACGATCAGGTGCATCGGCTTGTCGTGCACGACGGCGAACCGGGTGACCGGCCGCCGCCGCTCGTCGCGTACCTGGAAGCGGAACTCGCCGGCCCGGCCGACGCCGAACTCCGCCGTCGACGGGGTGAGGGTGTAGCCGGCGGAGGTCACCGAGAACCCGCCGGCGCCGCTGTCGGCGGCCTGGTCGGTGCCGGCGCCGTGGTCGTGCGCGCCGGTGCCGGGGGCGTGGGTGTGGTCGCCGATGGCCGCGGCGGCCCCGGTCCCCGAGGGCGTGGTCGGGCCGGGGTTGGCCCGGCCGAGGCCGAAGCCGAGCAGCACGGCGAGCACCAGCCCGCCGACGGTCAGCGCCAGCCGCAGCGTGCTCCGGTCCGCCCCCGCCGGGTGCCCGTGGACCGGCGGGGTGGGCGGGTGCTCAGGCACCGTCGACGGCCAGTTCGTACCCCGCCTCGTCCACGGCGGCCCGGACCGACGCCTCCGGCAGCGGCGCGGCGCTGGTGACCGTCGCGGTGCCGGCGGCCAGGTCGACGCGCACCTCGTCGACGCCGGACAGCGCGGACAACTCCTCGGTGACCGCGCGCACGCAGTGCTCGCAGGTCATCCCGGTGACGGCATAGGTCTGCGTGACGGTTCCCTCGGCCATGCGCCCCACGGTACCGCCGACCCGGATACCGACCGCCGCCCGGACGGCGACCGTGGCGACGGTCGCATTCCGCCCACGCCGGGAACTTTCCCGCCCCGCGGGTGGCGAGCACCGGCAGCGAGCGCTCAGCCGGCGACGGCCAGGGCGATCGGCAGCACGTCCGGGGCGCCGGCCCGGCGCAGCAGCCGGCCCACCATGGTCAGCGTCCAGCCGGAGTCGACCAGGTCGTCGACGAGCAGCACCGGCCCGTCCAGTCCGGCCAGCGCGTCGACCAGCTCGTCCGGCACGGCGAACGCGTCGTGCAGCGCGCGTACCCGCTGGGCGCTGTTGCCGCGCGGGCCGCCGGCCCCGGCGGACCCGGTAGGGACCACCCGGCCGAGCAGCGGCAACCGGCCCACCGTGGCGATCCGCTCGGCCAGCGAGCCGACCAGCGCGGGGTGCGTGCGGGACCCGACGGCGACCACCCCGACCGGGCGGCGCGGCCACGGGTCGTCGCCGTGCGCCCACGCCTTCAGCACCTCCACCACGGCCGCCGCCACGTCGTCGGGGACTGGGCCGTCCGCCGCCTCCGGCCCGACCAGGCCGCGCAGCCGCCCACCCCAGCCCAGGTCCGACAGGCGTCCCACGGCCCGCCCGGGCAGCGCCAGCTCACTGGGCGGAATCCGCCCCTTGAGGGGTACGCCGACCGCGTCCAGCCCGGTCGGCCAGAGCTTCTTCGGCGGGATTTCCACACCGGGGCGGCCCAGGAAGGTCTGCGCGGCGGTCAGCGCGGCGTCGGAGACCTGGGGCGTGAACAGCGGCCCGGCGCACCGGTCGCACCGGCCGCAGTCACCCGCCCCGGTGTCGTCCAGGCACTCGCGCAGGTAGCGCATCCGGCAGCCGGGCGTGGTCGCGTACTCCCGCATGGCCTGCTGCTCGGCGGTGCGCGCCTGGGCGACGCGACGCAACCGGGCCTCGTCGTAGACCCAGGGCTCGCCGGTGGCGAGCCAGCCGCCGCGGACCCGGCGGACCGCGCCGTCGACGTCGAGCACCTTGAGCATCAGCTCCAGCCGGGCCCGACGCAGGTCGACGATCGGTTCGAGGGCCTGGGTGGAGAGCGGACGGTCGGTGTGCAGCGCGGCGAGCACCGCGCGGACCTGCTCCTCGGGCGGGAAGGCGAGCGAGGCGAAGTACCGCCAGATGGCCGCGTCCTCGACGCCGGGCAGCAGCAGCACCTCGGCGTGCTCGACGGCCCGGCCGGCCCGGCCGACCTGCTGGTAGTAGGCGATCGGCGAGGGCGGCGCGCCGAGGTGCACCACGAAGCCGAGGTCCGGCTTGTCGAAGCCCATGCCCAGCGCGGAGGTGGCGACCAGCGCCTTGATCTTGTTGTCCAGCAGGTCCTGCTCGGCGGCGCGGCGGTCGGCGTCGTCGGCCTGCCCGGTGTAGGAGGCCACCGACCAGCCGCGCGAACGGAGGAACTCGGCGGTCTCCCCCGCCGCCGCCACGGTCAGCGTGTAGACGATCCCGGAGCCGGGCAGCCGGTCCAGGTGGTCGGCGAGCCAGGCCAGCCGGTGCGCCGGGCTCGGCAGGTCAAGTACGCCCACCCGCAGCGACTCGCGGTCGAGGGTGCCGCGCAGCACCAGGGCGTCGCCCAACTGCTCGGCGACGTCGGCCGTCACCCGCTCGTTGGCGGTGGCGGTGGTGGCCAGCACCGGGGTGCGCTCCGGCAGGTTGCCGAGGAAGGTCCGCAGCCGGCGGTAGTCCGGCCGGAAGTCGTGCCCCCAGTCGGAGACGCAGTGCGCCTCGTCCACCACCAGCAGCCCGGTGGTGGCGGCCAGCTTCGGCAGCACGGTGTCCCGGAAGTCCGGGTTGTTGAGCCGTTCCGGGCTGATCAGCAGCACGTCCACCGCCCCGGCGTGGATCTCGGCGGTGATCTCGTCCCACTCGTCGAGGTTGGCGGAGTTGATGGTGCGGGCCCGGATGCCGGCCCGGGCCGCCGACTCCACCTGGTTGCGCATCAGCGCCAGCAGCGGCGAGACGATCACGGTCGGCCCGTGTTCACCGTGCTCCCGCAGCAGGGCGGTGGCCACGAAGTACACCGCCGACTTGCCCCAGCCGGTGCGTTGCACGCAGAGCACCCGACGCCGGTCCACCACCAGCGCCTCGATCGCCCGCCACTGGTCCTCGCGGAGTCGGGCGTGCTCGCCGGCCAGCCGGCGCAGCACCGCCTCGGCCCGCTCCCGTACCGCCGCCCGATCCTGGCTCATCCGGCATTTCTACCAGCGCCGCCGGACACCGCCGAACCGCCGGGCGGTTCTCCCGGTCACGGTGGCGCGGTCGACGGGGCCGGGGCGGGCGGGACGGGACTGATCGCGGACGATGGGCGGGGACGCGGCCACACGGGGAACCGCGTCCCCGCCCGCGTTCGCGCGGTGGGTCAGCGGCCGAGCACGGACCCGCCGTTGACCCCGAGCACCTGCCCGGTGACGTACCCGGCCGAGGGGCCGGCCAGGTAGCGGACCGCCCCGGCGATGTCGTCCGGCTCGCCGGCCCGCCCGACCAGGGTGGCCGCGACCCGCTTGGCGTGCCCCTCGGGGGTCATCCGGTCACCGAAGAACTCGGTGTCGGCGACGTAGCCGGGGCTGACCACGTTGACCGTGACCTGCTCCGGCCCGAGCTGGGTGGCCAGGTCGTACGCCCAGCCGTGCAGTGCCGCCTTCGCCGCCGAGTACGCCCCGCCGCCGCCCCGCTGAGCGGCGATCGAGCTGACCAGGATCACCCGGCCGCCGGGGCGGCGCAGCGCCGGTCGCAGCGCTTCGGTCAGCAGCACGGCGGTGAGCACGTTGGCGTCGAGGTTGGCGCGCCAGTGCGCCGCGACCCCGGCCAGCGTGTCGGTGTCCCCGCCGAGGTAGCCCCCGGCGTTGTTGACCAGCACGTCGACCGCCCGCTCCCCCACGGCCGCGCGGACCCGGTCGAGCTGCTCCGGGTCCGTGAGGTCGGCGACCAGCGGCGTGACCGCCCCGGCCCGCCCCACGGCGGCGTCGATCCGCCCGGCGGCCTCGGCGAGCACTCCCGCCCGCCGCCCCACGACGAGCACGTCGCACCCGTCCCCGGCCAGCCCCAGCGCCACCGCCGCCCCGATCCCGGTCCCTCCCCCGCTCACCACGGCCAACCGCTCGCCCACGCCACACTCCCTTGCTCAGACCCCGTCGATCATGAGGTTAGCGGCGGTCACGTCGGCGTGTCGCCCCGCCAGCTTCATGATCAACGGGGTGGGTGCGGGGAGCGGCCGGGGCGGAGGGCGGTCAGGAGGGGGGTCACGCGGGAGCGGAGGCTGGCCAGGCCGCCGGGGAAGAAGTAGACGGCCAGGATGAACATCGTGCCGAGGACGAACAGGGGCTGGCTCAGGGGGCGGCTGAGGAAGGCCGGGAGGCTCTCCACGGCGTCGCTGGTGCCGAAGGCGGTGAGCCGGTGGTCCAGGTACATGTAGAGGATGCCGCCGAGCACCGGACCCCAGCGGGTGCCGGGGCCGCCGAGCACCACCATCACCAGCAGCGACAGGGTCAGCTCCGAGGAGGTGATGTGCGGCGAGGCGCCACCGACGATCAGGCAGTAGACCGCCCCGCCGGCCGCGGCGAGGCCGCCGGCCAGCGTGAACGCCACCAGCTTGAACCGGTACGGGTCGAGCCCGAGCACCCCGATCCGCCGCTCGTCGTCGCGCAGCCCGGCCAGCACGCGGCCGGTGGGTGAGCAGGAGACCCGGTGCACCACGAAGACCACCACCGCCAGGTACGCCAGCGCCAGCCAGTACAGGTTAACCGTGTTGGTGACCCCGACCAGGGCCGGCGGCAGCCCGGAGACGTCCAGCGGCAGCCCCTCCTCGCCGCCGGTCCACCCGCCGAAGTCGCGGGCCACCAGGATCGCCCCGACCTGGGCAAAGGCGAGCGTCACCATGGCGAAGGCGATTCCGACGGTACGCAGCGCGATCGCGCCGAGCAGCGCGGCCAGGGTCGTCGCCCCGGTGACGGTGAGCAGCGCCGCCTGCCAGAGCGGCAGGTCGGCCCGGGTGACCAGGATGTCGGTGCCGTACACGCCGGCGGCGAAGTAGAGCGCGTGCCCGAAGGAGAGCATCCCGGTCCGGCCGAAGAGCAGGTCGTACCCGGCCGCCAGCCCGCCGAAGACCAGGCAGACGGCGAGCAGTTGCAGGGTGCCCGGCGAGTTCAGCGGCCCCTCGAAGATCCCCGGCAGGGTGAGCGTCGAGTACGGCAGGATCGCCGCCACCGCCAGCGCCACCAGCGGCAGCCACGGCCGCACCGCGTGCCAGCGCCGGGGCTGCGGGATCAGCTCGGCGGGGACCCGCGCCGGGGGCGCGTCGACCATGGAGTCGGTCATGCGTGTGCCACCTTTCCGGCGAAGCCCTGCGGACGCAGCAGCAGCACCACGGCGAGCAGGCCGACCACGCAGATGTCGCCCAGCCCGGACGTGCCGTAGTAGTTGACGAACTGTTGCAGCAGCCCCACCGCGACCGCCGCGTACGCGGACCCGAGCACCGAGCCCATCCCGCCGATCACCACCACGATGAACGCGAAGATCAGCAGCGAGCCGCCCTGGCCCGGCGAGACCGTGCCGTAGAAGGTGCTGCCCAGGGCGCCGGCCAGCGCGGCGGCCGCCCCGCCGATCGCGAAGACCAGGGTGAACGCCTTGCGCACGTCGATGCCGAGCGCGGTCACCATCTCCCGGTTCTCCACGCCGGCCCGGATCACCAGGCCGTAGCGGGTCCAGCGGAGGAAGGCGAGCAGCGCGCCGAGCACCACCACCGCGGCGACGATCAGCAGCAGCCCGCCGTTGGGCACGTTCGCGCCGAGGATCGAGGTCACCTGACGGGTCCACTCGGGGCGCGGGAACGGGCGGGCGTCGGCGCCCCACGTCGCCTGGAGCAGCGCCACCCCGGCCAGTGACAGGCCGACGGTGACCAGCACCTGCTCGATGGTGCGGGAGTAGAGCGGCCGGATCAGCACCAGCTCCACCAGCACCGCGACGAGCGCCCCGGCGAGCACGCCGAAGGCGACAGCCACCACGAACCCGAACCCGTCGGGGCCGGCGCCGGGCAGGTTGCCCGCGGCCCACCAGGTGGCGTACGCGCCGACGCCGAGAAAGAGCCCGTGCGCGAAGTTGAGCACGTCGGCCAGGCCGAAGACCAGGGAGAGCCCGGAGGCGACCAGGAAGTAGAGCGCCGCCAGGCCGAGCCCGGTCAGCGTCAGCAGAATGACCGTGTCCATCAGCGCCCTTCCTTCGCCGCCGCCGGGGCGGGTGCGGCCTCGTGTCCGCCGCCGGAGCCGACCCCGAGCAGCGACTTCGTCAGCCCGGTCTCCAGCAGCAGCTCCTTCGCGTCCCCGCTCCAGGCCACCTGGCCGGCGGCGAGCACCACCGCGTCCCGGGCCAGCCGCCGGACCACGGCCAGGTTCTGCTCGACCAGCAGCACCGGCACGGACTCGGCCACCCGTTCCAGCACCTCGGCCACCTCGGTCACCACCTTCGGCGCCAACCCCTTGGTCGGCTCGTCGACCAGCAGCAGCCGGTTGTCGTTGAGCAGCACCCGGCCGATGGCGAGCATCTGCTGCTGCCCGCCGGAGAGCGAGCCGGCCCGTTGCCGTCCGCGCCGGTCCAGCTCCGGGAAGAGCGCGAAGACCTTGTCGTACGCCGGGGTGGTGCCCCGCCGTTCGGCGAGCCGCAGGTTCTCCGCGACGGTGAGGCCGGCGAAGACGCAGCGGTCCTCCGGCACGTAGCCGAGCCCGCCGCCGACCAGCCGGTGGGTGGGGCGGGCGAGCAGGCTCTGCGCGCCCATCCGGATGGCACCCCGGACCTCGCCGCCCGGCGGCGTCAGGCCGACGATCGCGCGTAGCGTGGTGGTCTTGCCGACGCCGTTGCGGCCGAGCAGCACGGTGACCCCGGTCGGCGCGACCGTGAACGACACGCCCTGGAGGATGTGCAGCCCGGCGATCCGCACCGACAGGTTCTCGACGCTGAGCACCGGTTCACTCATAGCGACTCCCCCAGGTACGCCTCCTGGACGGTGGCGTTGGCCATCACGGTGTCCGGGGTGTCGCAGGCCAGCAGCGCGCCGTGGTGCATCACGGCGATCCGGTCGGCGAGTTCCAGGATCACATCCATGTGGTGTTCGACCATCAGCACCGCCCGGCTGCTGTCGCCGGTCAACGACTTGATCACCGCGACCAGCTCGGGCACGTCCTCGGCGCTGACGCCGGCCATCGGCTCGTCCAGCAGCATCACCCGGGGCTCCCCGGCGAGCAGCAGGGCGATCTCCAGCTTGCGCTTCTCGCCGTGGGCGAGGGTGCCGGCGAGCGCCGTACCCCGGTGGTGGAGGCCGACGCGGTCGAGCGCCGCGTCGGCGGCGGCGGCCACCTCCCGGTCGGCCGCCGCCCGCCGCCACAGCTTCATCGAGCCCCCGCGGTACGCCTGCACCGCAAGCCGGACGTTCTCCCGCACGGTGAGCGAGCCGAAGACCGAGGACGCCTGGAAGGTGCGTCCCAGCCCGAGGCGGGCCCGCCGGTGCGGCGGGAGGGCGGTGACGTCCTCCCCGTCCAGCAGGATGCGGCCCTCGGTCGGCCGGCGCAGGCCGGTGATCAGGTTGAACAGGGAGGTCTTGCCGGCGCCGTTCGGCCCGATCACGCCCAGAAACTCCCCGGGCGCCAGGTCGAGGTAGACGCTGTCGACAATGGCGACCTCTCCGATCCGCCAGGTCAGACCGCGGGTGGCGAGCACGGTTCAGCCCTTCATCTGGGTGACCGGCGGCGCGGTCTCGTCACCGGTCAGGCTCTTCTGGGCGGCGGCGGTGAACTCGGTGCCGCTGCCGGAGAGCTTGGCCTGGTACATCGGCTGGAGCAGGGCGTGGTCGGCGGCGCGGATGCTCATCGGCCCCTTCACCCCGTCGAACGTCCAGCCTTCGAGGGCCTTGATCATCTTGTCGACGTCGTCGCCGCCCTCCTGCGCGGCGCGGACGACCATCTGCGCGGCGGCGAACCCGTCCGGGTGGAACAGGTCGAGCGTCCCGCCGGGGATCTTCGCCTTGGCGGCCTTCGCGGCCTCGGTGTCGCTGGCCCCGTCGAAGTAGTGCGACAGGAAGGAGATCTTGCTGCCGGCGGCGCCGAAGGTCGGCCAGGAGGCGCGGATGTCCAGGCCGGTGACGACGGTGGTGGAGGCGAGCACGCCCTGCTGGTCCAGGGTCTGCCACATGGCCGGGGCGGTGGTGCCGGCCCAGGCGACGAAGAGCAGGTCCGGCTTGGCGGCCTTGATCTGGCTGGCGAACGGGGTGAACTCGGTGGCGCTGGCCGGGGCCCGGACGCTGCTGACGCTGGCCCCGGCGCCGCCGATGACGGCCTTGACCGCGGCCTCGTTGGCGTCGCCGAACGCGCCGTCCTGGGCGAAGACGACCACCTTCTTGCCGGACGGGTCGCCGATGAACGACTTGGCGGTCACCACGTCCTGGTAGGACTGCCGGCCCGAGCGGAACGTGTACTTGTTGGCGCCGGTGATCGCGTCGGTGGCGGCCGGGCCGGAAATGAAGAGCACCTTGTTCTGCGCGGCGATCGGGGCGACCTGGAGCGCCACGCCGGACGCGGTCGACCCAGCGATGATCTTCGTACCCTTGCCGATCAGGTCCTTGGCCGCGGAGACCGCCTTGGCCGGGTCACCCGCGTCGTCGACCTCGGTCACCTCGATCTTGCGGTCACCGACCTTGCCGGTGCCCTTGGTGGCGTGGTCGAGGCCGGCCTTGAACCCCTCGATGTACTGCTTGCCGTAGCTGGCCAGCGGGCCGGACTGGGAGTACACCAGGCCGACCTTGACCGGGGCGGCGGAGTCACCGCCGCCGGAGGCGGTGTCCTGCGGGCTGCCGCAGGCCGTGGCGGCGAGCGCCGCGGCCATCATCGTGGCGGCGGAGAGGAACGCCCGCCGCGTGTGCCGGACCGTCATCGCGACTCCAGGTGAGGAGGACAGTATGCATGTGTCGGCTCACGCTAGAAGTGACGTCACGCACGGGCTATGTGGTGCCGACACACAAGTGATACGGACCGGGTGGCCGTCCGTGACAATCACCGGGCGGGTCCGCCCGCGACACCGGTCCACGATGGCTGTCGCCGCCACCCTCCGACTCCACGCTGTGTCGCCCCCCACCATCGCCGCGTCAGCAGCAACACCGCCCAACCAGCGCTCGTCATCCTGCACGACCGCGGGCTCATCGTCGGCCAGCAGGGGCGCGGCACCTACGTCGCCGAGCGCCCAGCCCAGTAGGGAGCTCCGACGCTTTGGAGCTGATGACGTGAACGACTCAGGCCATCGGGTCCGACGCGGCCACCCCGAGATCACGCTGGTTCCTGGAAGTAGTGGCCTCGGCGGCCGGTGAGACCACTACTTCCAGGAACGAGCACGATCTCCGATGATCCCGCCGCCCTGCCGCGCTTGATGCGACGTGCTGAATCGTTTACGACATCAGCTCCAAAGGACTCCGACCACACTGCCCGGTCCCGGCCCCGGCTGATCGACTCCGTTGCGCCGGAACGGGGGTGCCCGGAGACCGGACACCCCCGTTCCGCGTACTCGCGGTCGGTCTTCAGCCACCGCGAGCCGTGCCGGCCCGACGCGGCGCTGGGGTCAGCGGGCGGCGAGGCCCGCGCGTGTGGCGACGGCGGTGTCGGGCTGGTCGGCGAAGACGCCGTCCAGACCGAGCCCGTAGAAGAGCTCGTACTCGGCGGTGATGTCGCCGCGGGCGTTCGGGTCGGCGCCGATCCGGAAGTCGGCCGGCAGGAACTGGTTCTCGGCGCGGAACGTCCAGGCGTGCACCACCAGGCGCTCGCGGTGCGCGTCCCGGATCACCGTGGTCGGCGCGGCCAGCTTGCCGGTGGCGTCCCGGGGGACGATCAGGTTCTTGTTCAGGCCGACGCCGTCGGCGTAGTCGGCGATCCACGCCAGCCCGGCCGAGGTGGCCAGGTCGGCGTAGGTGCGGGTGTCGCCGGCGGCGGCGAAGTCGTACGGGCGGCCGGCGGCGTCCATGAGCTGGACCAGCGGCACGTCGATCATCGTGTCGAGCTTGCGCAGGTTGGCGGTCTCGAAGGACTGGACGAACACCGGGTCGTGCCGGTGCGTCAGCTTGTTCTTCCGGAGCACCGCCACCAGCGGCTCCTCCAGCGCCAGCCCGATGGCGGCGAAGTAACTGGGGTGCTTGGTCTCCGGGTAGACACCGATGGTGCGGCCCCGCTGGCGGCTCTCGGTGCGGGCCAGGTCGATGACCTCCTGGAAGGTCGGCACCTCGAACCGGCCGTCGAAGGCGGTGTTGGCCACCCGCACCTGCGGCAGCCGCTCCTTCGCCCGCAGGGTCTTCAGCTCGGCCAGGGTGAAGTCCTCGGTGAACCAGCCGGTGACCGACACCCCGTCGATGGTCTTCGTCACCTTGCGGGCGGTGAACTCCGGCCGGGCCGCCACGTCGGTCGTACCCGAGATCTCGTTCTCGTGCCGGGCGACCAGCACGCCGTCCTTCGTCGAGACCAGGTCCGGCTCGATGTAGTCGGCGCCCATCCGGATCGCCAGCCGGTAGGCCTCCAGGGTGTGCTCCGGGCGGTAGCCGCTCGCGCCGCGGTGGGCGATCACGATGGGCCGGTGGGTGGCCCGGTCCGCGCGGTCCGCGTCGTCCTCCCGGGCGGATGCCGAGCCGGGCACGGCCACCGCCACCGCGAGCAGCGTGCCGGCCAGGCCGAGAGCGGAAAGGGTACGTCGCAACGCCGTCTCCTGTCGTCGATGGGTCGCGCCCAGCAGACCGGCCCCGGCTGACCACCAGTTGGTCGGCGGCTGGCCAGCGGATGAACCCTCCGGGATACGCGATTCACCGACCGGACGATGCCGGAAAACGGAAGATTGTCTGGTGCGCCGGTTCCTCCGCCATCCCGTCCGGCTGGTGCCGTTCGGCTTCCTGGTGGCGATCGCGATCGGCACCGGCCTGCTGATGCTGCCCTGGGCGACCAGCGAGCACCGCTACACCCCGCTGGCCACCGCGCTGTTCACCGCCACCTCCGCGGTGTCGGTCACCGGCATGGCGGTCAACGACACCCCGCACTACTGGAACGACTTCGGGCTCGCCATGATCACCGTGCTCACCCAGCTCGGCGGCCTCGGCATCCTCACCGGCGCGGCCCTGGTCACCCTCGCGGTGTCCCGGCAGCTCGGGCTGCGCAACCGGCTGCTGGTCCAGGCCGAGACCGCCGAGTACGGCGTCGGCGACGTCCGCTGGCTACTGGTGCGCATCGCCACCACGGTGGTCGTCACCGAGGCGCTGATGATCCTGGTCACCAGCGGGCGGCTCTGGCTGGCCTACGGCTACCCGCCCGGCCGGGCGCTCTGGTCCGGCACCTTCCACTCCGTCCAGGCCTTCAACAACGGTGGCTTCACCCTCTACTCCGACGGTCTGCTCGGCTTCTCCCGGGACCCATGGGTGGCGTTGCCACTGGCGTTCGGCGCGATCATCGGCGGCCTCGGCTTCCCGGCCCTCTTCGAGGCGGTACGGCACTGGCGCCGTCCGGGGCGCTGGGCCATCGCCACCAAGCTGACCATCTGGGGCAGCGTGGTGCTGCTGTCCGGCGGCTTCGCCGCCCTGCTGGCCACCGAGTGGACGAACCCCCGCACCATCGGCACGTACGGCGCGCCCGGCAAACTGCTCGCCACGTTCACGCAGATCGCGCTCAGCCGCACCGGCGGCTTTGATGTGATCAACACCGAGTCGTTGACCGAGGAGAGCTATCCCCTGCTCACCGGGCTGATGTTCATCGGCGGCGGCAGCGCCAGCACCGCCGGCGGGATCAAGGTCTCCACCTTTTTCCTGCTCGCCTTCGTCATCTGGACGGAGCTGCGCGGCGAGCCGGACGTCACCGTCGGCCACCGTCGGGTCGCCGAGGCCAGCCAGCGCCAGGCGCTCACCGTGGCGCTGCTCAGCGTCGCGCTGGTGGTCGTCGGCACGGTCGGGCTGATCGTGATCACCGAGGGGGTGCGGTTCAGGGACTCACTCTTCGAGGTGACCTCGGCGTTCAGCACCACCGGCCTCTCGGTGGGGCTCGCCCCGCGGCTGCCCGAGCCCGGCCAGTACGTGCTGACCATCCTGATGTACATCGGCCGGGTCGGGCCACTCACCCTCGGCTCGGCGCTCGCGTTGAACACCCGACGTCGGCTGTACCGCTACCCGAAGGAGCAACCCCTTGTCGGCTAGAGACGCGGGCGACGGGGACGTCGCGGTAATCGGGTTGGGCCGGTTCGGCTGCCACCTGGCCGAGGCGCTGACCCGGCTCGACCATCAGGTGCTCGCCGTGGACCGGAACCCGGACCAGGTCCAGCGCTGGGCGCCGTACCTGGACCGGGTGGTGCAGGCGGACGCGACCGAGGAGGCCGCGCTGCGCCAACTGGGCGTGAACGACTTCCGCCGGGTGGTGGTCGCGATCGGCGCCTCGGTGGAGGCGAGCATCCTCACCGTACTGGCGCTGACCGAGGTCGGCGTGCCGCAGATCTGGGCCCGGGCCACCTCGAACAAGCACGCCAAGATCCTGGGCTCGGTCGGCGCCCACCACGTGATCTTCCCCGAGGCGGAGACCGGGGAACGGGTGGCACATCTGATCGTCAGCCGGATGCTCGACTTCATCGAGTTCGGCGACGACTTCGCCATCGCCAAGGTGCCGGTGCCGCCGTCCCTGGTCGGCCGGTCGCTGCGCGAGCTGACCGTGCCCGAACGCTACGGCGTGATGGTGGTCGGCGCGAAGCTGCCCGGGGAACGCTTCCGGTACGCCACCCCGGACACCGTGATCAGCGCGCAGAGCGTGCTCATCGTCGAGGGCGCGATCGCCCAGGTGCAGTCGTTCGCCGCCCTCGGCTGAGGGCTCACTTGCCCTTGCCCTTGCCGGACTTCGCCGTGGTCTTCGCCGGGACCTTCTTCGGCGGGGCCTTCTTCGTCGGGGCCTTCGTGGCCGGCGCCTTCGCGGCCGGGGCGGTGCCCGGCGTCGCCCCGGCCACCCCGGAGACCCGTACCCCGCAAGCGTCCTCGCCGACCTTGAACTCCAGCGGCAGCGGGTTGCCCCCGGTGTACCGGCCGGACAGGGCGATCTTCTCGGACGCCCCCGGCGCCAGCGACTCCCGGCCCACGGCCGGGCCCACCCGCACCGTCCGGCCGTCCTGTCGCACCGTCGGGCCGGCGGTGGTGACGGTCTGCTGGCCGGGGAAGGCGAAGCTCATGATCCAGCCGCGGAGCTCGTGGGCGCCGGTGTTGGTGAGGGTGAGCTGGGCGGCGAAGTCCTTGCCGGAGTCGCTGCGCAACGCGTACTCGACCGCGCAGGGGCTCGGCTTCGCCAGACCCATCCGGGCCTCGGTGGGATGGTCGACGCCACCGCTGGCCGGGGTCCTGGAGGTCACCCCCCACATCGCCGCGGTGACCGCGACCAGGCCGGCGGCGGCCACCCCGGCCTCCACCCGACGCCGCCGGGTCGCCGCCCGCCGGGTGCGGGTCCGGCCGGAGAAGGGCAGCGAGTCGGTGTCGGCCGACCAGGGCAGGATCGTGGTGCCGGCACAGGCCAGCAGCGCCGGGTCGAGCGTGCCCGGCGCCGGGGACACCCGCACGGCCGCGATCATCCCGGCCGCCTCGGCCAGGGTACGGGCCAGCTCGGCGGTGGTCGGCCGGTCCGCCGGACGCTTGGCGAGGCAGCGGTGCGCCAGTTCGGTCACCTCGGCGGGCAGCCCCGGCACCTCGGGCATCGGCTCCGGGTCGTTGTACATGTGCGCCCGCAGCATCTCCGTGGTGGTGCTGGCCTGCCAGGGCAGCCGGCCGGTCAACATCCGGTAGAGCAGCAGGCCGACGGCGTACACGTCGGTGGCCGGGGAGACCTGGCCGTTGTCCAGCCGCTCCGGCGCCAGATAGGCGGGGGTGCCGAGCAGCGTGCCGTCCGGGCCCTTCTCGCTCTCCCCGACCAGCGCGGAGATGCCGAAGTCGACGACCTTCACCCCGGTCGGGGTCAGCATCACGTTGCCGGGGGTGACGTCCCGATGGACCACGCCACGGGTGTGCGCGGTGGTCAGCGCCGAGGTGACCTCGGCCGCGATGGCCACCGCCTCGCGCCAGGGCAGCTTCCAGTCCCGGCCGAGCCGGGCGGTCAGCGGGCCGCCGTCGACCAGCTCCATCACGACGTACGGCACGGTCAGCCCGGCCTGCTCGGACTCGCCGTAGTCGTACACGTTGGTGATGTTGGGGTGGCACAGCCGGGCCGCCGCCTGGGCCTCGATCCGGATCCGGTGCCGGAACGCCTTGTCGCTGGCGAGCCGGGAGGCGAGCACCTTCACCGCGACCTGCCGGCCGAGCACCTCGTCGTAGCCCCGCCACACCACGGACATGCCACCCGCGCCGAGCTGCTCGATCAACCGGTACCGCTCACCCAGCAGCTGTGCGCCGTTCCGGATTCCTCCACCCATGGTCGGACGTGTTGCCCCGGACTGCCCCGGCTACACCTGGCTGGTCGAAATCGGTCAGCAAAGTCACCCGTTCAGGCGGTCGCGAGCAGTTGGTCCACCGGGGCGTAGTCGTCGGTGAGGACCAGCGCGTCGTCGACGAACGCGGCCAGCTCGGCTCCGGCGAGCAGGTCCGGCACCGCGTCGAGGCGGCCCAGCCGCTGGGTGAGCGCGTCCAGCGGCAGCGGCGCGTCCGAGGCGACGATGAGGAAGTTGGAACCCTGCTGGCCGGCGATCGCGCCGGGCGGGGCGACCAGCGCGACGTGGCGGAACTCGGCGGCGACCGTGGCGAGTTCGCTGCGGATGAAACGGTCCGGCGGGTAGTCGATGACGTTCTGCACGTACATCCCGCCGGGCCGGAGCACCCGGCGGACCTCGGCGGCCATCTCCCGGGTGGCCAGGTGCCAGGGCACCACCAGGTGGCCGAAGGCGTCCCCGACGACGAGGTCGCGGCTGTCGGTGGCCTCGCCGCCGACCAGCATCCGGGCGTCGCCCACCACCGCCCGCAGCCCCGGCCCCGGCCGGACGCCCAGCAGCCGCCGGTCCAGCTCGACCAGCTCACCGTCGATCTCGAACACCACGTTGTCGGTGCCCGGGCGGGTGGCGCTCAGGTAGCGCGGCATGGTGAAGCCGCCGCCGCCGAGGTGCAGCGCGTCCAGCCGCCGCCCCGCCGGCGCGGCCACGTCCGCCGCCGCGCCGATCCACTGCGTGTACGCGTATTCCAGATGGGTCGGGTCGGCGAGGTCCACGTACGAGTGCTGGGCGGAGTTCAGGTAGAGCACCCGTCCGCTGGCGCGGGACGGGTCGTCGGCCACCCGCGCGCAGTGGTACGCGGTCTCCACGTCGCACGGGTTCGGGGCGACCGCGCCGAGCCCGGCCCCGACCAACCCGAGCACCGCCAGCGTCGCCTTCGTGCGGGTCGCGCCGGGCAGCCCGGTGCCCTCCCGCCGGCGCAGGTACAGCCCGAGCGCGAGGCCGGTGACCCCGAGCAGCGCCGCCAGCGCGATCAGGATGACCGTGCTGGGCAGCGCTGCCACCAGCACGAAGCCGGTGCCCAGGGTGGCGGTGATGCCGCCCAGCGTGCCGATACCGGAGAGCCGCCCAACCACCTGCCCGGTGCGGCGCAGGTCGGCCAGCTGAAGCTTCACCACCAGCGGGGTGACCGCCGCGAGCAGGGCCGCCGGGACGAAGACGGCGAGCGCGGTGAGCAGCAGGATGCCGCTGGTCGCGCCGCCGCGCAGCACCTCACCGGCATATCGGACCACCGGCAGGGTGACCGCCGAGGCGATGCCGGCCAGCACCAGCGCCGGGGCCAGCAGGCCGCGCGGGTCCCGCCGGTCGGCCAGCCAGCCGCCGGTCCACGCCCCGTACGCGATGGCGGCCAGCGCGATGCCGATCACCGAGCTGGTGACCTGGAGGGTCACCCCGACGTACGGGCCGACCAGGCGGAGCGAGACCGTCTCCAGCACCAGCACGGCGCCGCTGGAGAGGAAGACCAGGAACGCGGCGAGCCCATTGGGCAGCGCGCGGACGGTGGCCGGCGCGGCGGGCGCCCGGGTGACCGCGACGTCGGACGATGAGCTGCTCACCGTCGCGATGCTACGCAGCGTTCCCGGCGTTCCGGTCAGTACATCGAAAGATGAACATGGTTTGTGTGGTCGGCGGCCGGGCTGCCACCCCCGCTGTACGACCGCCAGCCGGTGTTCGGCATCCAGATCTGCCGGTACCAGATCACGTACATCACACCGAGCCGGCTGGCGTTGTTCTTGAGGTAGTTGGCCAGGCTGTCGCCGTACGCCTTGTCCCCGCCGGTGGCCGAGACGTCCTCGAATCCGCCGGTGGCGGCGGAGAAGTCGCAGGCCCGACCCTTGGGGTGTTCACCGTCGCCGCCGCTGCGGAAGCAGGAGACGTGCCGCTTGTAGCCGGCGGCCTGGGCCTGCTTGAGGGCGTGCAGAGTGCGCGGGGTGATGCAGCCGCTTGTGGTGGGGTCGCTGACCGAGCAGGACTCCGACGGCCAGGACCCGTCCGAGTTGCGCGGCGCCGGGCTCGCCGAACGCGACCCGCCGCTGAAGCCGGCGCTCGCGCCGGAGCTGACCGTGGCGAGCGCCCGCTCGGCGTCCCGCTTCCGCTTGGCCAGCGCGGCGAGCTGCTTCTGCTGCTCGCGCACCTCGTTGTCGATGGCCGCCTTGGCCTGCGCAGCGGTCTGCTTGGCCTCGGTGAGCTCGCGCAGCCGCCTGGCGTCCCGCTGGCCCATCACGTCCAGCTCGGCGGCGCGTTGCAGGAACACCTCCGGGCTGGCGCTGTTGAGCAGCGCCGAGGCCGCGGTGAGCCGACCCAGCCGGTACGACTGCGCGGCGACCTCGCCGACCTGGGCGTTCAGCCCGACCAGCCGCCCCTCGACCACCTTCAGCTCGCTGGTCAGGGCGATCTGGCGGCGCTTGGAGTTGTCCAGCTTGGCCTTGGCCTCGATGTGACCCTTGGCGGCGGCCTCCAGCGCCTCGCGGAGCTTCTTGGTGCCCCCCTCGTTGGGCTCCGCGGCGGCCGGCGCGACGCCGGCGCCGAGCAGCAGCGCCACGGCGGCGAGCAGCACGATCAGCGGCCGGCGGGCGCGCGGCCGGGTGAGGCTGGTCCTCGGCACGACAGTGTCCTTCCCTCGGCCGCCGGTCACCGGTGGACGGCGGCGCGGCGGCGGCCCCGCCGGCCCCGGTTGACGGGCCTGCGGGCGGCGACCGCCGGACACGATACCGGACTCAGACCGGTTGACCAGGCTCGCGACCACCGGAGGCATAGATCGTCGACACAGCGTGCCGGCCCGGTCGCGCAGCGCCGCGAGAGTTCAGCCGCCGCGGCGCGGCGGGCGGGGCTCAGCCGCCGAGCAGGGCGTCGCGGACCTCGTGCCAGGTCCGCTCGTCGGCGGCGACCAGCAGGCCCTCGTCGTCGTCGGCGGGGTGGTACTCGGTGCCGTCGAACCGGCGGGCCACCCCGCCGGCCTCGCGCACCAGCAGCACCCCCGGGGCGTGGTCCCAGGGCAGGGTCCGCCAGAAGAGCACGAACTGCTGGTCGCCGGTGAGCAGGTCGAGGTACTCCCGGCCCGCGCAGTGCTGCCCGGACAGCAGCTCACCGATCCGTTCCCCGCCCGCCTCGGCGGCCCGCCGCGTCGCCGGCGGCAAGAACCAGGTCATCGCGGTGCCGCGCAGCGCGCCGAGCGGCGGCACAACATCGGCGATGCGCACCGGCCGGCCGTCGAGCCGGGTGCCCTCCCCGGCGACGGCCGCCGCCAGCGTCTCCGCCAACGGGTCGAGCACCCAGGCGGCCGCCAGCTCCCCGTCGGTGAGCAGCGCGACCATCAGCGCGAACGGGCGCCGACCGGCGGCGAAGTTGCCAGTGCCGTCGACCGGGTCGACCAGCCAGACGTCGCCGTCGTCGCGCAGGTGGCGCAGCAGGGACGAGTCGTCGGCGACCGCCTCCTCACCGACCACCACCGAGCCGGGCCGCAGCCGGCGCAGCGCGTCGGAGATCTTCTCCTCCGCCCGCCGGTCGGCCACCGTGACCAGGTCACCGGGGGCCTTCTCGGTGACGTCGGCGTCGTCCAACCGGCGGAACAGGGGCAGCACGACCTGCGCCGCGGTCTCCCGCAGCAGGTCGCCGACGTCGTCCCGCAGCTGGTCAGCCACGCGGCGGGAGCTTGACCACGCTGACGAAGAACTCGTCGATCTGCCGGACCACCGAGATGAAGCGCTCGAAGTCGACCGGCTTGGTCACGTAGGCGTTGGCGTGCAGCTGGTAGCTGCGCAGGATGTCCTCGTCGGCCTGGGAGGTGGTGAGCACCACGACCGGGATGGGGCGGAGCTGCTCGTCCTCCTTGATCTCCTCCAGCACCTCCCGGCCGTCCCGGCGAGGCAGGTTCAGATCGAGCAGGATCAGGTCCGGCGTCACGGCGTCGGCGTACCGGCCCTCGCGGCGCAGGTAGGCCAGCGCCTCCGCGCCGTCGGAGACGACGGTGAGCCGGTTGCGCAGCTTGTGCTCCTCGAACGCCTCCTGGGTCATCAGCACGTCACCCGGGTCGTCCTCGACCAGCAGGACCTCGATCGGGCTCTTGCCGTCCGCTGGCGCGGTCATCTCGCCGTCTCCTTCATGCCACCCGTTGTAGCGTGCTCCGGCGCCGCCCCGGGCGCAGCTGTGCCCGGTGGCCCGTCCGGCTGCCGGCCCACCGTCGGCGCGGCGGTCTCCGGATCACCGGCGTCGGTCACCGTGGTCGAGGCGTCCCCGGTCGGCTCGACGCCGGCCGGCTCCTCGCCGGTTGCCGCGCCGGCCTCCGCCGTGGCCGCCTCGACGTCCGCCGGCAGGGTGAAGCGGATCGCGGTGCCCTCGGCGGTGTCGGTGTCCACCCAGACCCGGCCACCGTGGTACTCGACGATCTTCTTGACGATCGCCAGGCCGATGCCGGTGCCCGGGTAGGCGTCCTTCGCGTGCAGCCGCTGGAAGATCACGAAGATCTTGTCGGCGAACTCCGGCTCGATCCCGATGCCGTTGTCCTTGCAGGTGATCTCCCACTCGTCGTCGACCAGCCGGGCCGAGACGTGCACCTTCGGCGTGACGTCCGGGCGGCGGAACTTGATCGAGTTGCTGACGAGGTTGGCCAGCAGGTTGCTCAGCAGCGGCTCCTCGCCGCGGATCACCGGCAGGTCGTCCCAGGTCAGCTCGGCGTCGGCGTACTGGCGGGCGGCCTCGGTCTGCCCGGCCACGTCGCCCATCACCTTGTTGAGGTCGACCTCGGTGAAACCGGTGGTGAGCCGGCCGATCCGGGAGAAGGCCAGCAGGTCGTTGATCAGGCGCTGCATCCGCTGCGCGCCGTCGACGGCGAAGGCGATGTACTGGTCGGCGCGCTCGTCGAGCTGCCCGGCGTAGCGGCGCTGGAGCAGCTGGCAGAAGCTCGCCACCTTGCGCAGCGGCTCCTGGAGGTCGTGCGAGGCCACGTACGCGAACTGCTCCAGGTCGCGGTTGGAGCGGGTCAGTTCCTCGGCCTGCTTCTGCAGCTGGCTGTTGACCCACTCGATGCTCTCGCGCGCCTCGCGCACCTCGGCGAGCTCCCGGGCGATCTTCTGCCGCATCGCGTCCACGTCGCCGGCGAGCCGCTGGAACTCCGGCGGGCCGGAACCGGCGATGTGGTGCTGGTAGTCACCCTCGGCGACCTCCCGCACCTGCTCCGCCAGCCCGGTGAGCGGCCTGATCACCATCCGGTCCAGGGAGAGCAGCAGCACCGAGCCGGCCACCGCCACCACCACCGCCGCGACGATCAACAGGACCACCAGCATGTTGCTGCTCTGGTAGACCTTGTCGGCGCTGCGCTCCCGCTCGGCCAGGATCTCGGTCTGGAGCGCGTCGGCGGAGGCACGGATCTGCTCGAACTGCTGCCGGGCCTGATCGGTGATCAGCGCCTGGCCGGCCGCCGTGCCGTCCCGCTCGGTCGTGGTGATCACCGGCTGGGCGACGGCAGTGCGCCAGTCGGCCGCCTGCTGCTCCACGACCCGCAGCGCCCGCTGGACGTCCGGATAGTCACCGATCAGCTCGTTCATCCTGCCGACGGTGTCCCGCTCCTGCTGGACGCCGCTCTCGTACGGGGCCAGGTCGGCGCGGTCGGCGCTGACCACGTACCCCCGGACAGCGGTCTCCTGGTCGAGCAGGGCGTTGAGCAGTTCCTGGCCCTGCACCCGCAACGGACCGGTCTTCACCAGCACCGCGTCCATGTTCTGCCGGGTCTTGGCGGCGAGCGCGGCCTCGGCCCCGGCGAGCCCGAGCAGCAGCGCCACGACCACGGTGAGCAGCACGCTCACCCGCCGCCGCAGGGTCCAGCCCTGACGGTACGAGTTCACCAGCCACCGCCCCGGGTGACCAGCAGCATGGCGACGTCGTCGGCGAGCGGCCCGCCGTTAATCGCCTCGGCCCGGCCGACCAGCCAGGCCGGCAGCTCGGCCAGCGGCACCGCCTGGTTGGCCGGTTCCTCCAGCAGACCGACCAGCCCCGGCACGTCCAACCGGTCGTCGCCGTTGCCCACCCGTCCCTCGATCAGACCGTCGGTGTACATCAACAGGGACCAGTCATCGGTGTCGAACTCAAGGTCGAACGCCACGGGCCGGCGGGGTCGTACCCCGAGAAGCAGGCCACCGGGCGCCGGGACCGGCGCGACCTTGCCCCCGGAGAGCAGCAGCGGCGGCGGGTGCCCGGCCAGCCGGACGGTGGCCCGGTTGCCGTGCAGGTCAAGCCGGATCGTGGCGACGGTGGCGAAGATCTCCTGGAGCCGGCGCTCGCTCATCAGCACCTGCTCCAGGGCGGGCAGCACGTCGTCGTCGGCGACCCTGGCCAGGATCAGCGCCCGCCAGGCGACCCGCAGTTCGACGCCGAGCGCGGCTTCGTCGACGCCGTGCCCGCAGACGTCGCCGACGATCAGGTCGACCCGGTCGGGCCGGGTCTGCACGACGTCGAAGAAGTCCCCGCCGATCAGGGCCGCGTGCCGGCCGGGGCGGTAGAAGGTGTGCACCGCCACCTCGTCGGTGCTCATCAGCGGCTGGGGCAGCAGGCCGCGCTCCAGGCGGGCGGACTCGGCCTGGCGCAGCTCCACCTCGCGCAGCCGGCGGGCGTTCTCGTCGGCTCGCTTGCGTTCCACCGCGTAGCGCAGCGCCCGGGTCAGCAGTACCCCGTCGACCTGGCCCTTGACCAGGTAGTCCTGGGCACCCTCGGCGACCGCGACGGTGCCCAGGTGCTCGTCGGAGCGGCCGGTCAGCACGCAGACCGCCGCGCCGCTGGACATCTCCAGCACCTTGCGCAGCCCGTCCAGGCCCTGGGCGTCGGGCAGCCCGAGGTCGAGCAGCACGCAGTCGACGCCGGCCACTCGCTGCCGCGCCTCGCTGAGGCTGGTGGCGACCAGCAGGTCGATCATGGAATTGGTCTCGGCGAGCAGCTCGCCGACCAGGAAGGCGTCGCCCTCGTCGTCCTCGACCAGCAGGACCCGCAGCCGCTCGCCCGGCGGCAGGTTGGGGTTCGGCCCGAGGCCCCCCTGCGGGTACGGCACCACGGAGGGACCGGCCACGCCGGACCCCCGGTGCGGCCAGGTCACCGCCGCGAGACGCGGGAGTTCGCTGGTGATGTCGGGCTCCTTCCGAGTGCCCCGCTGATCCTGTATCAGACAACGGTCGCACACAACACGGCCGCAGCGGCACGGGCGTACCCGGACAAGGCCGTCATCCGGTAAGCGGTCGGGCGGGGGCGAGAGTCACGGATCAGTCCCGGGGTGTCGCGGCTCACCCGGGTCCGGTGCAGGATGGTGCCCACCCTCCGCCCCACCCCGAGGAGTCCGCCGTGGACGCACCCGGAGTCCCCGCCGCCGAGCGTGCGCTGGCCCGGCCGCGCCGCCGGCCGGTCGCCGCCGTCGCCGCGCTGGTCGCGCTGCTCGCGGTCGGCGCCGCCGTCCTGGTCGACCTGCGCACCCCGGCACCCCGACCGGCGGACGCCCCGGCCGGCGAGTTCAGCGCCGCCCGGGCGTACCGGACCGTGCAGACCGTCGCGGCCCGGCCGCACGTCGCCGGCAGCCCGGCCAACGACCAGGTACGCGAGCACCTGGTCGGCGCGCTGCGCGGCCTGGGGCTGGAGACCGAGGTGCAGGACACCGTCGCCGAGGAGGCGGGCCAGCTCAGCGGGGCCGCCGGCGGCACGACCCTGGCCCGGGTGCGTAACGTGGTGGCCCGGCTGCCCGGGACCGCCTCCACCGGGCGGGTCTTCCTGGTGGCGCACTACGACTCGGTGCAGTCCGGGCCGGGCGGCAACGACGACGGCGCCGGCACCTCGACCGTCCTGGAGGTGGCCCGGGCGCTGACCAACGGCCCCCGCCCGCGCAACGACATCATCTTCCTGCTCACCGACGCCGAGGAGGCGTGCCTGTGCGGCGCGCAGGCGTTCGCGTCCAGCCACCCGCTGGCCGCGGACGGCGGGGTGGTGCTCAACCTGGAGGCGCGGGGCGCCACCGGCCCGGTGATCATGTTCGAGACCTCGCGGGACAACGCGCGGCTGATCGACGTCTTCGGCCGCGCGGCCCCGCACCCGGTGGGCACCTCGTTCGCGGTGGAGATCTACCGGGCGCTGCCCAACGACACCGACTTCACCGCTTTCCTGGACGCCGACTTCGTCGGGTTGAACTCGGCGTACATCGACGGGGGCGCGATCTACCACACCCCGCTGGACACCCCCGCCGCGATGGACCGGGGCAGCCTCCAGCAGCACGGGGACAACGCGCTCGGGCTGGCCCGGGAGTTCGGCCGCACCGACCTGAGGGCCCTGCGCGCCGATCACGACGCCACCTACTTCCCGGTCCCCGGCGGGCTGGTCCGCTACCCGGGTTGGCTGACCTGGCCGCTGGCCGCGCTGGCGGTGGTGGCGGTGCTGGCGCTGGCCTGGCTGGCCCGGCGGCGGGGAAGGGTCGGCACCGGCCGGCTCGCCGCCGGCTTCGGGCTGGCGCTGACGCCGATCGTGGCCGCGCCGCTCGCCGCCCAACTGCTCTGGGCCGGGATCACCACGCTGCGCCCCGGCTACGCCGAACTGCTCGATCCGTACCGGCCGACCTGGTACCGGCTCGCCGTGGTGGCGCTCGCCGCCGCGATCCTCACCGCCTGGTACGCGCTGACCCGTCGGTGGGCCGGTCCGGCGGCGCTGGCCATCGGCGGGCTGGGCTGGCTGGCCCTGCTCGGGGTGCTGCTGGCCGCGCTGGTGCCCGGCGGGGCGTACCTGGCGACCCTGCCGGCCCTGGCCGGCGCGGTGGCCGGCCTGGTCGCCCTGCGCACCCGGGTCGACGGCCCGTGGCCGGTGCTGGCGGTGACCCTGGCCGGCGCGGTCGCCGTGGTGACCCTGCTGCCGACGGTGGTGCTGCTCTTCCCGGCGCTCGGCATGGCGATGGGTGGCGTCGCCGCGCTCTTCGCGGTGCTGCTCGGCCTGGCCGCGCTGCCCGTGCTGGACCTGCTGCACCCGGCCGCCGGCGGCCAGCGCGGGATGGTCGCCCTGCGCGCCCGCCGGCTGGGCGCGCTGCCGGCCGTCGCCGCCGGGCTCGCGGCGGTGGTGCTCGCCGGGGTCGGGCTGCGCGTGGACCGCTTCGACGCCGCGCACCCGGTGCCCACCCACCTGATGTACGCCCTGGACGCCGGCACCGGCCAGGCCCGCTGGCTCAGCCACGAGGAGGACCCGCAGCCCTGGACCGACGGGTACGTGGACGGGGTCGCCGACGTGTCCGACGACTTTCCCGGGCTCGGTGACGCCGAGCTGCGCGCCGGCCCCGCCCCGGCGGCGGACCTGCCGGCGCCGAAGCTGGACGTCCTCTCCGACACCACCATCGGCCAGCAGCGCACCCTGCGGCTGCGCCTGGTGCCGCAGCGGTCGGTCCGGCTGGCCTCGCTGCACGTGGAGACCGCCGGTCTGGGCGGCGCCGGCATCGAGGCGGCGACGGTGGCCGGGAAGCCGGTGGAGATCGAGGAGCGGCACCTGGACGACCGCTGGTGGGGCGTCGTGTTCCACGCACCGCCGCCGGAGGGCGTGGAGATCGCCCTCACCCTGGACCCGCGTGGCGGCCAGGTGCTCCTGCGGGCAATGGACGCCAGCGACGGCCTGGACGGACTGCCCGGCTTCCGGCCGCGCCCGGCGGACGTCGGCGTGGTCGGCTCGCACAGCTCGGAGATGCTGGCGGTGGCCCGCACGTATCCGCTGTAGTCCCCTCGGCCGGTCCGCTGTAGCCCCTCGGCCGGCGGGAGGGCCGGGTCTGCCGGTCAGGCTCTTTGGAGCTGATGTCACAGACGATTCAGGCAGCCCGCCGATCCGGCGACGTCGACCGACCACAAGGGACCGCGGACCGGAACGTCGCGTGGCACGATCCGCGGGACGTTGAGCGATACTTCCGGAAGGACCAGCGATCTGAGCGCGACGGCGCAAGTCGTGGATACCCGGATCTACCGCCATGCCTCCGGACTTTTCGACGGCAACCTGACCCTCGCCGCGTCTGCGCCGGATCAGGCAGACGAACGGACCTTCTACGCCGGTGTCGTGCGTACCCCGCGGGTGGTCGCCGGCGGCCTGCTGGCGCTGGCGGACATCGCGGGCGCGGACTTCCGGCAGAACCGCAGCACCACGCGCGGCCGCGACCCGGCGGTCACCGGCGATGGTGAACGGCTGCGGCACGCTCGGTGTCGACGGTGACCGACACCCGTGCGGCATGGCCTGCCATCAGGTCGACCGCGGCCAGTAACCCGGCGGCGGCCAGCAGCCCACCAGCCGTGGTGGCCGGTGTGGGGCTGGGCGGTGGTGTCTGCCGCATCAGGCCACCTCCGCCCACTCGGCCTGCTGCTCGTCGGTGATGCCGAACAGGCGGTCGTAGTCGGTCAGGTCCCGACGGGCCACCTCGTCCCCAGCGCGGGGGCGGGGAGCCTGGTATACCTTCCGCATCGCGGCGGATGGCCACCGTGTGCAGGTCGGCGGTGACCTCGACCCGGTGCCCGACCGCTGCGGGGTGCACCGAGTAGTCGCAGGAGTCCAGCCGCACGTAGTGATCGCGCGGCAGACGCCGCCTAACAGCTCATCGGCGAGCGACTCGTCCACCGGCGGCGGTTTCGACGCCGGCTCTCGATCGGAGTCGCCGGGGCACGGTCTTAGTGTCGGTCATCACGTGGTCCCTTCCCGAGTCGATCACGACTCAGAATCAGGCCACCACCACTTACACAGCCGATCTGAACACGCCCTGGCCTCCGCCTAGATTCACCAGCTGGGCGAACGCCTCGAAGTGCAGGGCCGACGAGCTCTCCCGGCGCGGGCGGCCCGTCGACGGCGACATCGAAGGGCTGCCGCTCTGATGCGAGAGATCGTCCCAGATTAGGGCCGCTTGGGGCGTTGAATGGTGCGGTTGTGCGGTGACGGTTGGGTGAGGGTCGTAGGCGGGATTAGTGCCAGGCCCGAGTTGGTTACATCCCTTAAGCGGGTCGGCTGGTGGTGCTCCTGTCGCCCACCCCCGCGGAGCCTGGCTGATGCTGTGCCCTGGATAGGTGGCACGGCTGCATGATGTCTGGCCGTTGAATTTGAGCACACCCGTCGAGACTCTGGAGGAGATATTGTAGGTAGCCCGATCGTCGTCGACAGCAATCCAGAACTCATGGAGCTGATCGCTCACGAAGTCGACCTTTTCTAATCCAAGAGCCGACTGATCGCATTGTCGAGCTACCACGACGGGGCGAGGGTCCGTTACACCTCGGTGTCGGATTTCACAACCACGCCCGCAAGGGTTCCGGCATCTCTGATCTACTTTTGATTCTTTTGGGGGATCATGTCTACGTGGCTTAGCACTCGATTCCGAAATACCCCCCGGCCCCGCCGGGTCGTCGTTATCCTCGTTTCTGTGCTGATGGTCGCCATGGTGTCACTTGCCGGTATCGTGGCCAGCGCTGGCAAGACACCGGACGGACCCCTGCGCAACGGACCCCTGCACACCGAGGGCGCGAACCTGGTCGACGCGCATGGCGATAAGGTCACCCTCACCGGGGTGAACTGGTTCGGGTTCGAGACAGGCACGTTCGCGCCCCATGGGCTGTGGACACGCAACTGGGAGAGCATGCTTGACCAGATCAAGGCATCTGGGTTCAACACGATCCGGCTGCCATACTCGAACGAACTCTTCACGCAGACCGCCCCGCCGACCGAGGGCATCGACTACGACAAGAATCCGGACCTCAAGGGCCTGTACGGGCGCGACCTGATGGACCGCATCGTCAACGGTGCTACCGATCGCGGCCTGATGGTGCTGCTTGACCAGCACCGCCCGGACTCGAATGGCCAGAGCGAACTGTGGTACACCAGCACCCTCAGCGAGCAGCAGTGGATCGACGACTGGACCATGCTGGCAACCCACTACCGGGGCAACCCGTTGGTGATCGGCGCGGACCTGCACAACGAGCCGCGCGGCCAGGCGACGTGGGGCGACGGTAACGAGAAGACAGACTGGCGGCTGGCGGCCGAGCGTGCCGGCAACGCGGTGCTCAAGGCGAATCCCGACTGGCTGGTCATTGTCGAGGGCGTCGAGAAGGTCGGCGACGACCAGTACTGGTGGGGTGGCAACCTGATGGGCGCCAAGGACAACCCGGTGCGACTATCCCAGCCCGACAAGCTCGTCTACTCCGCGCACGACTACGGCCCAGGGGTGTACCGGCAGAATTGGTTCGACGCACCCAACTTCCCCGAGAACATGCCTGATCTGTGGAACAAGCACTGGGCCTACCTGAACACCGAAGGCATCGCCCCGGTCCTGCTCGGCGAGTTCGGCGGGAAGTCCATCGATCCCAGCACCACCGAGGGCATCTGGCAGCGCAAGCTGTTCAGCTACCTCAAGGAGCACGGGATGAGCTACACCTACTGGTCGTGGAACCCCGACTCCGGCGACACGGGTGGCGTGCTGCAGGACGACTGGAACACCATCGACCAAGCGAAGCTGGACGTGATGAAGCAGTACCAGGCGCCTCGGCTCGAGGCGACCGATGCCCGGTAACTCCAATCTCATGACACGACGCGTGGGCGGCCCCGAGCGGGGTCGCCCACGCGTCGTTTTGGCCAAGCCGCGGCGGCGTCATCACGTCGCATCCGGTGGGGCCGGGCAGGCCTGGGCCCTCGGGGCCCGCGACGGTTCGGCCCTGGCCGCGGGTGCGCTGGTCGGGCCGGGGTTCCATCCCGCCATGGCAGAGGAGCGGGCAGTCCACGGCCCGCCGCCGATCACAGCACGCGCGACCGGGAGGACGACCAACAGCCCGCCGCCGTCAACGCGGCGCGCTTCCAGGTCAGTCTCGGCAGCCGTGGCTGCTTCCAGAATGGCTTCTTCTGCCCTGGCTCGTGCATGTTGTTCTCCCGCCCCGATGTCGTCACTGCTCAGCGAGTACGCCTATTGATCTTGCGTATGGATCTTGTAGACGCCGAGTTGAACGTTGCCCCGTTTGGCGTGCCAGACTTGTTCGCTGTGTTTGTCGACCGCCTCGAGGATCCATGACTCGCGGCCGCCGGCATTGTTGTCCACCATCGACTGATGCATACGGTTGGACATCACGACGTAGTCGATGTTCCGCCAATCCGACCGGAACAGCTTGTCGCGTACATACGGGTCCGACGATGCCTTGAAGTGAGAGTGCGCATTCGGAAACACTGGCTGTCGGTCGTGTAGCGCGGTCCAGATGTCGTCGTCCATGATGATCCGGGCATCCGGCGAAATGTTGGCCCGGACAAAGTCGATCTGCCGTTCCTGCATGGTCGTCAGCTGCAGATGGTATAGGTCCTGGAACTGCACGCGTCCATGGGTGTCGTGGTGCAACACGTAGGCACCCGGGACGAGCAGTGCCGCCACGACCAAACTCGCGGCCGCGCCGGCCCGGACCGGCACCGCCACCCGGGAGGCGAGATGCCCAAATAGGACACCTACATTGAGGGCGAGGAGCGGCAGTATCGGCGCGACGTAGAAGTCCAGCAGCTGGCTCCCGCGCACCAGGTAGAAGGCGTACCCCAGTACGAGCAACGCGGCGACCAGGTAGCCGGGGCGGTGCGCCCGGTCCCGAAACCACAGCCACAGTACGGCTAGGACCGCAGCGCTTCCGCCGATCAGGAGCATAGGGTCCTTGGGTAACCAGCTACCCTGCATCATTTCGAGGAACACGCTGTGCCCCTTCGGGGAGGTGCGGTTCAGTTGCCACCAGATGCTGTAGAGCAGCGAGACGTGGTCAGCCGGCGGGTTGTGGCGGTCGAAGTTCAAACGGGTGGGGAAAAACTCATGGTTGAATAGCGCGAACAGAACATACGCAGCCACCGGAACCGTCACCGCGATCCACCAGAAGCTCGTCACGAAACGTCGATTCTGCTGCCCCTTGACTTGTCGGTGCGCCAGATAGCCGAGGGCGGGGACGAAGAAGATGGCGTTTTCCTTGGTGATGACCGAAACGCCGAACGCGAACCCCGCGATCATCGCCGTCCCGATACGTCCTCTCGCGTTAATCAGCAGGTAGATGGCCAGCAGCAGCCAAAAGACCATCAGGTTGTCGAGCAGAACCATTCGCTGGTAGTAGATCGCGAGCGGCGAGAAATTGACGATGAACGCGGCGATGAACGCGCCCGCAGCGCTGTTCGTAACTGTCCGGACGATGCCGAACAGGAGCCCGACACTTGCCACATGCGCCACCAGCATCAGGATCCGCATGGTGCCGACCTCATTGCCGAAAGCGTGGAACCCTCCGGGCAGGACGCCTGCCCATCCGGCCATTACTATCCATCCGCCGGGTGCGTGATCATAGAAGTACGTGTAGGGAGACAACCGGCCATCGTTGACCAGTGACCATGCCTGCTGGACGTAGATGCCCTCGTCGGTGAGGAACAGCGGGTACTGGGAGAGGTTGTAGGCGTGCGTGAACAGGCCGCTGACGAGGGAGACCACCAGCAGGGCCGCGGCGGCCGGACCACCGACCGAGGAACGCCACCTACGGAACATCCTCGGCCTCCTTGGCCGGGCCGGCTACGGCAGTGTCGGAGCCCGTCCGGTGGGCGCCTACGTGCTCGGTCTTCTCCCATTCCCCTCGGCGAGCCACCTGCCGCCGGAAGGCCCGAAGCGCTGCGTACGAGAGGACCAGCTGGTATGGCAGCCAGGTGACGGCCATCTTCACCACGGTCCACGGCGTCACCTTCATCTGGTGGGCGTCGGCGAACTCGTACAACCCCACGACCCCGACCAGAAAGTGCGCGACCAGGAACAGGATCGGCACGACTGACAGCATCGCCACCGGCATCGGCGCGTCCACCACGAACACCATGCACAGCGCCAACGGCAGATACAGCGCGAGCCACGCCTGGGCGTGCGGAAACGCGAGGGTATAAAGCGCCAGTGCGCGCTGCCGCCTGGTCGGCAACTGCTTCCAAACGCCCTTGCGCAGAGTCTGCATAAAACCCTGGCTCCACCGGGTCCGCTGCGTGATGAACTGGCGGAATGTCGGCGGCGTCTCCTCCTTGGTGACGTAGCGGTCGTCGTAGATCACCCGGATGCGTTCGCCTATGCTACTTATCCGGAGGCTGATCTCCGCGTCCTCAGTGAGGTTGGACTCGTCCCAGCCGCCGATCCGATCCAGCAACTCGCGAGAGAAGAACACCGTGTTCCCGCCGAGCGGTAAGAAACCGAGCCGAGCTTGATGGTGGAGGCGGCTCTTGAACCAGAAGAAGTACTCGAGGACGTTGAAGGCGGAATACCAGCTGGACCAGAAGTTCATGAGCTGAACGCCGGCCTGGACGACCTTGACTCCCTCGTTCACCATCACCGTGTTGACGATGTTCACGATGTCCGGGTGGATCTCGTCCTCGGCATCGAAGACGGCGACGACGTCGGAGTTCGCGTATTGAAGTGCGTAGTTCAGAGCGTGCGGCTTGCTGATCGGGCCGTCGTCGAAAACCACCAGCCTTACGCTCGTGATGCCGTTCGCCTTGAGATCAGCGATCCTCCGGGCAGTCTGGTCGATGGTCCCGTTGTCGTCCGCGGAGCAGACGACGATGACTTGCAGAAGTTGCGCAGGGTAGTTGCTGTGAACGACTCGGTCCAGGGTCCTCGCGATGACCGCCTCTTCGTGGCGTGCAGGCAGGATGGCAGTGAAGGAAAGGGCTGGGGCGGCAAGTTGGTCTGGCGCCCGGCCGAGATCGTCCAGGTCGGGCTTCCTCCATGCATAGACCATCGTGTAAAGCGCGTACGCAGCCTGAACGCTGAGCAGGGTGGACACCAGTACCACGAAACCAAGCAAAAACTGCATTGAATACGCCTCCCCGAATCCACTTCGTGCTTGCAGCGAAGTCGACGGCCAGCAGCAGGGCGCTCACGACGTAAGGTTGAACTTCAGTAACTGCCAGACCTCCCCGCGAACCGGACATTCACAACTCGTTGGGCAGGTAGGTGTGTGTGACGGCCACCTCGGCCGCCGGGATGGGTGCAGCGAACGGCTGCATCCGCACCTCCCAGTGGAGCAGGAACAGGACGAAGCCGTTGGCCCCCGCCGCCGACGAGGCCGGGGAACCGCCACAGCCGGGAGCTATAGAGTGCCGCCGTGCTGCGTGCGAACAATGCTGGCTCGGGCAGGTGTGGGCTCATGGGAGCACCGAATTCGCAGGTCAGGTCGTTACCCCACAATTTATCGTGTCGGGGCGCCGCTATCTCCTCCATGGCAAATTTGATCAGGCCCCGATTCAGGGAGGCCGCACCCGTTACCCATGAGGGGGGTGGCCGGCCTGCGCGTGGTGGCCGGCCTGCGCGTGGTGGCCGGCCTGCGCGTGGTGGCCGGCCTGCGCGTGGTGGCCGGCCTGCGCGTGGTGGCTCGCCCGCCGCCCGCCCGGACACGCTCGCTAGTACGGCAGCCGCCATTGGCGGTCTGACCTGGCGGGATGCGGTGGGGGCGTGCGAAGTGGACGCAGCCGCCTGTCGATCATGTGTTTGTGAGGACTACAAGATCGAAGGCGGCTGCTGCTGCCAGGGTAGCGGCCAGGCGTGCGGTGCGGGCACGGGCCGAGCTGTTGGAGGAGCTGCGGTCGTGTTTCGTGCGGACGCAGACGTGGCAGCACGCGGGCCGGTACATCTCGGCGCTGGTCAGTCGGGTACCGAAGCGCAACGGGTGGAGCATCGCCGAGCAGGTCGGGGACGCCACGCCGGACCGCACGCAGCGGTTGTTGAACCGGGCGGTGTGGGACACGACGGCTGCGATGGGTCACGTTCGGCGGTTCGTGGTCGCTGGTCTGGACGCGGCGGCCACGCACCGGCGGCGGCGTGGGTTGGTCGTCGGCGCGTTGGACGAGACGGGCCAGGCCAAGCAGGGTGTCGCGACGTGTGGGGTGAAGCGGCAGTACATGGGGTGCGCGGGTCGGGTCGCCAACGGGATCAACACCGCGCACCTGTCATATGTGCGCGAGCGGACCGGACACGCGTACGCCTGGGCGTGGATCACCACCGCCTCACCGCGGCATCACCTGCTCGTGCGCCGCCACCTGCGTACCGGCGAGCTGGCCTTCCACTACTGCCACCTGCCCGAAGGGCAACCGGTGACCAAGACGAGACTGATCCGCGCCGCCGGACTGCGCTGGCTGGTCGAGGAGTGCTTCGAGTTCGGCAAGGACCACTTCGGCCTGGACCAGTGCCAGGCCCGCCTCCACACCGCGATCGCCCAGCACACCGTACTGGTCAGGGCCGCCCTCGCGGTCTGCGCGGTCACCGCCGTCCACCTCCGCGACCGCACCGACAGCCAGGCCCCACCACCGAGCACACCCGACCAGCCACCACCGCCCGAGCCCGGACTGATCCCGCTGACCGTGCACGAGGTCAAACGGCTACTCGCCGACGCCCTCCACCATCCGACACCTCCCGGTCACGCCACCCGCTGGCTCACCTGGCGACGCCGCCACCAGGCCCGCGCCCGCTGGTTCCACCAACACACACGACTCAACCGCGACTACGCCCTGGTCAGATAGCAAATGGCGGCTGCCGTACTAGGTCGTCATGATCACCGGCACAAGTGAGCGCGGGTAACGGCGGAAGATGCTGGAAACCGACCGAAGGCGTTTTGGCAGGTCAAGAGCCATGCCGGCGGTAGCGCGGGAGGTCGGAGAGTCGGGGCTCTTACTTCCACCGAAAGTGCACGAACAGCCGGCCGAAGTTCTTCGAGTCCTTCTCGACCCGGTGGTAGAGCTGCTTGACGTCCTTCTGGTCGAGGAACCGCAGCACCCGCTTCTTGAGCTGACCGGAGCCCTTGCCCGGGATGATCTCCACGAGGGTGGCCTTCTTCGCCACCGCCTCGTCCATGATCCCGCGCAGCGCCCGGTCGATGTCGTGACCCTTGTTGAAGATCTCGTGCAGGTCCAGCTTCAGCTTCATGCCGCGCCCACCGCCAGGTCAGCTCCCATGCCCGCAATGGTAGGCGGGCCGGCCGCCGGGCCCGCGGACACGCATCGGGGCAGCCCCGCGGGGCTGCCCCGTCCGTGCGTCCCGCCCGCCCGGCGGGTCGGGATCAGCGTCCGAGCCCCACCCGGGTCTCCACCCGGCGCAGCGCGGTCGCGTAGTCGTTGTTGGTCGAGTGCATCGCCGCGGCGATCCGCAGGTGCCGCAGCGCGTCCGCGTGCTGGTTCAGCCGCTCCAGCGTGCGCCCCAGCACGTGGTGCGCGTAGTGGTCGCTCGGGTCCCGCTCGACCAGCTCGCGCAGCTGCTCCTCGGCCCGGCTGAGCTGGGCCGACTGGAAGTACGCCCGGGCCAGCAGCTGGCGTACCGAGGAGTTGCCAGGCTCGGCCGCCACGATCGGCTCCAGCAGCTGGGCCGCGCCGTTCGGGTCACCCGCCTCGAAGAACATGGTCGCCCGCCGGTACTCCGCCAGAAGATCCATCCCGACCCACCTCCTCGTGTCGAGCCGCATCTCGTCCGACGCTGACACAACACCGACCGCGCCGCGAATGTTCCTTGGTCGGGAATCGCGCTCACGGGGCCGGGTCGTACCGGCCGGCGACCAGGTCCCAGGCCCGGACACCGCCCACGATCCCGGCCGTGTTCGGGACGACCACGACATCCTCGCCCATCCGGGCCAGCTGCTCCGGCCGGATCAGCCGCGAGTTGCCCCCGCCCAGATAGAGCCGGTCCCAGCGGAACACCGGCCGCAGCCCCTCCACCACCTGCCGGATCCGGCGGGACCAGAACGCGTCGCCGAGCCGACGCCGCTCCGGCTCCCCCACGTACGTGTCGTAGGTGGTGCCCCAGCGCACCGGGGCGTGCGACAGCTCCAGGTGCGGGGCGAGCAGCCCGCCGTCGAAGAGCGCGCTGCCCAGCCCGGTGCCGAGGGTCAGCACCAACTCGCAGCCGGTGCCGGCGACCACCCCGGCCCCGTGCACCTCCGCGTCGTTGAGCACCAGCGCCGGCACCCCGAAGGCGTCGGCGAGCGCGCTGCGGGCGTCGTACCCGGACCACTCGGCGACCAGGTCCGCGTCCACGCGGCTGCGCGGCCCGGATCGGGTGACGTAATGCGGGGTGGCGACCACCACACCGTGCCGGATCATGCCGGGCATCCCGACGGTCACCCGGTCCGCCGCCGGCAGCCGCCCGCCGAGTTCCAGCAGCGTCTTGACGAAGAGCGCCGGCGGCAGGGGGTACGGCGTGGGCACCCGCAGCGGCCGGGCGCGCATCGTGCCGGCGGCATCCAGCACGCTGGCCTTGATGCCGCCACCGCCGCAGTCGATCGCCAGTGTGGTCATCACGGGAGTGAGTCTGCCTCGGGTTCCGCGCCCGCGTACCGCGGGTCGCCCGATCCGCCACGCGCGGCGGCGACGGTACGCTCGGCTCCTCATGAGCGCCACGCTGATCGTCAAGAATCTCGCCGCCGGGCACGGTGACCGGCTGCTCTTCTCCGACCTGGAGCTGGTGGTCGCCCCCGGCGACGTGGTCGGGCTGGTCGGGGTCAACGGGGCCGGCAAGTCCACCCTGCTGCGCACCCTGGCCGGGCTGCTGCCGGTGGAGCTGGGCAGCGTCTCGCTGAACCCGCCCACCGCAACCGTCGGCTACCTGCCGCAGGAGCCCGAGCGCCGGCCGGGCGAGGCGGTCCGCGACTTCCTGGCCCGGCGTACCGGGGTCACCGCGGCGCAGGCCGCGCTCGACGCGGCCACCGAGGCGCTGACCGCGGGCGGGCCCGGCGCGGACGACGCGTACGCGGAGGCGCTGGAGCGCTGGCTCGGCCTCGGCGGCGCGGACCTGGAGGAACGCGCGGAGCAGGTCGCCGCGGAGCTGGGGCTGACGGTCGACCTGAACCATCCGATGACCGGTCTCTCCGGCGGCCAGGCGGCCCGGGCCGGGCTGGCCTCGCTGCTGCTCAGCCGGTACGACGTCTTCCTGCTCGACGAACCCACCAACGACCTGGACCTGGCCGGCCTGGAACGGCTGGAGCGGTTCGTCACCGGGCTGCGCGCCGGCACAGTGCTGGTCAGCCACGACCGCGAGTTCCTGACCCGGACGGTGACCCGGGTGCTGGAGCTGGACCTGGCCCAGCAGCAGGTCCGGCACTACGGCGGCGGGTACGCGGCCTACCTGGAGGAGCGGGAGGTGGCCCGCCGGCACGCCCGCGCCGGCTACGAGGAGTACGCCGACACCCGCGCGGCGCTGGAGGCCCGGGCCCGCACCCAGCGCGCCTGGATGGAGAAGGGCGTGAAGAACGCCCGGCGCAAGGCCACCGACAACGACAAGATCGGCCGCAAGTTCCGGGCCGAGTCGACCGAGAAGCAGGCGGCGAAGGCGAAGCAGACCGAGCGGCTGATCGAGCGGCTCGAGCCTGTTGACGAGCCGAGGAGGGAGTGGGAGCTGCGGATGGAGATCGCCGCCGCGCCTCGCGCCGGCGCAGTCGTGGCCTCGCTGCGCGGCGCGGTCGTCCGCCGGGGCGGCTTCACCCTCGGCCCGGTGGACCTCCAGGTCGACTGGGCGGACCGGGTGGCGATCACCGGGGCGAACGGCTCCGGCAAGAGCACCCTGCTCGCCGCGCTGCTGGGCCGGCTGCCGCTGGACGCCGGGCACGCCGCGCTCGGCCCGGGCGTGGTGGTCGGCGAGGTCGACCAGGCCCGGGGGCTCTTCCTCGGCGACCAGCCACTGGTGGACGCGTTCGGCGCCGCCGTACCTGAGCTGGCCCCGGCGGACGTGCGGACGCTGCTGGCCAAGTTCGGCCTGCGCGCGGAGCACGTGCTGCGGCCGGCGGCGACCCTCTCCCCCGGCGAGCGGACCCGGGCGGCGCTGGCGCTGTTGCAGGGGCGCGGGGTGAACCTGCTGGTGCTGGACGAGCCGACCAACCACCTGGACCTGCCGGCGATCGAGCAGTTGGAGTCGGCGCTGGCCGGTTACCCCGGGACCCTGCTGCTGGTCACCCACGACCGGCGGATGCTGGACGCGGTGAGCGTCAACCGGCGGCTGCGGGTGGACGCGGGACGGATCGCCGAGGATTGATCCGCCGACCGCCCGGCGGACCAGCTCCGGCTGAACCGGGCGTCGGCCACGCATACCGGGCGGCGATGTGGGTAACGGCCGGCGGGAGGTGGCCATGGTCGCGCTGGCTCAGACGCCGCCCTCGGCCGAGCGGCTGCGGGCAATCGACGGATTCCTCGCCGAGGCCTGGGCCGACCAGGTCCGGCACGACGAACGGCTGCGGGGGCTCGCCGTGGACGTGCGGTTCGACCGGGGGGTCGCCCACCTGACCGGTGAGGTGGCCGGGCCGGAGGAGCTGCGGCTGGTCCGCGACCTGGTCGGCCGGCTGGCCGGGGTGTACGGCGTCTGGTGCCGGGTCGGCGTGGACGGCCGCGAGCCGGTGGTGGTGGACCTGGGCTGCGGCGGCCAGAAGCAGTACCCGACCAACCTGGGGCTGGACATCTACCCGGCGCCGGGGGTGGACGCGGTGGCGGACCTGTCCGGCTCGCTGCCGCTGGCCGACGACTCGGTCGACGTGCTCTTCGCGGTGCACATCCTGGAGCACCTGATCGACTTCCTGCCGCTGGTGGACGAGTGCCACCGGGTACTCCGTCCGGGCGGCGTGCTGCACGTGATGAGTCCCTGGTGGGGGCACGTCAACGCGGTCGCCGACCCGACCCACGTACGCCTGCTCGACGTGCAGACCGTCAAGGGCATCTGCGGGCAGCGTCCACCAGGCACCCCGCGCTGGTACCCGCTGCACGCCGGCTGTGACGGCGCCTCGATCTTCGCCGACCTGACCCCGCTCCCGCCCGACGCGCCGCCGCCGACCCACTCCCACCTCGCCCGCTTCTTCGCCTGACCCGCACCCCCACCCGCCCGCGCACCGGAGCCTGCCCGCCCCACCGCGAGTAGATCAAGAGGTTTCGCGTCGGGATCCCCCGCCGTCCCGACGCAGACTTCTTGATCAACGGAGGCGGGGCGGGGCAGGCCGGGGGTCAGCGGGGGCGGGTGCTCTCGCGGGGGGCGAGGCGGTAGGGGGCGGTGAGGTCGCGGGGCGGGGTCTCGCGGTCGCCGTCGACGCGGGCGGCCAGCAGCTCGACCGCGAGCCGGGCGATGCGCTCCTTGTCGGCGCGACGGTGGTCAGGGTGGGCACGTCTTGACCGACAGCCCGGCCCGCTCGGCCACGTCCTTGAGCCGGTGTCGCACGGTCCCGTCCCTCCCCGTGGGGTCGTCGTCCCGGGTCGGACCCTTGCGGAAGCCCACCAGATGTGAAAATTTCCTACCAGCGGTAAATAGCTGATGGCGAATCTTGCCACGGACGCCGCGACAACCGGGAGCCCGACGAAGGGACACACCGCATGAAGGCAACTCGGCTCCGAGCCGCCGGGCTGGCCGTGGCACTGCTCGGCGCGCTGGTCGCCGGCACGCCCGCGAGCGCCGCTCCGGACACGGCCGCCGCCGGATCCACCACCGACTGCAGCACCGACCCGGCCACCCCCAAGCGCCAGTTCCGCGCGATGTGGATCTCCTCCGTGGTCAATATCGACTGGCCCAGCAAGGCCTCCCATACCGCACCCGACCGGGTCGCGGCACAGCAGGCCGAATACCTCGGCTGGCTCGACCAGGCGCAGAAGCTGCACCACAACGCCGTGGTCGTCCAGGTCCGGCCGACCGCCGACGCGTTCTGGCCCTCGCCGTACGAGCCGTGGTCGGAGTACCTCACCGGGGTGCGCGGCCAGGACCCCGGCTGGGACCCGCTGAAGTTCCTCGTCGCCGAGTCGCACAAGCGGAACCTGGAGTTCCACGCCTGGTTCAACCCGTACCGGATCTCGATGCCGGCCCCGGGCGCCGGCGCGGACCTCGCCAAGCTCGCGCCGGACCACCCGGCGCGGCAGCACCCGGAGTGGACCTTCGCCTACCCGCCGGCCAACGTGGCCGGCAGCCGGCTCTACTACAACCCCGGCATCCCCGAGGTCCGCGAGTTCGTCCAGACCGCGATGATGGACGCGGTCAACCGGTACGACATCGACGGCGTGCACTTCGACGACTACTTCTACCCCTACCCGAGCGGCACGCACCAGGTGCCGGACGACGCCACCTTCGCGGCCCACAACCGGGGCTTCACCAGCAAGGCCGACTGGCGGCGGGACAACATCAGCCTGCTGATCCAGGAAATGAACGGCAAGATCAAGGCGGCCAAGCCGTGGGTGAAGTTCGGGGTCAGCCCGTTCGGCATCTGGCGCAACGCCTCGGCCGACCCGCTCGGCTCGGACACCACCGGCAGCCAGTCGTACGACATCATCTCCGCCGACACCCGCAAGTGGGTCAAGCAGGAGTGGATCGACTACGTGGTGCCGCAGCTCTACTGGTACATCGGCCAGTACCCGGCCGCCGACTACTCCCGCCTCGTGCCGTGGTGGGCCGAGACGGTGCGCGGCACCCGGGTACAGCTCTACATCGGCCAGGCGGACTACAAGAGCGGTGACCCGGCGTACGGGCCGTTCTGGCAGAACCCGCGCGAGCTGTCGGACCACCTGACGCTCAACCGGTCGCACCCGGAGGTGCTCGGCAACGTGCACTTCTCGGCCGTGCAGGTCAAGGCCAACCGGCTCGGCGCCACCGACATCTACGCCGCCGAGCACTACTCCCGGCCGGCGCTGGTGCCGGCGATGCCGCACCTGCCCGCCAAGCCGCTGCTGCACCCGGTGGTGACGCGGGCGGAGCGGTCCGACGACGGGGTGCGGCTGAGCTGGCGGCAGCCGGCCGACGGCCGGGGCCCGTTCGGCGAGGCCACCTCGTACGCGGTGTACCGGTTCGACGGGGCCTCACCGGTGGACCCCTGCGGCTTCGCCGACGCGTCCCACCTGGTCGGCACGCTGCGCGCCGACGCCGCCGCCGCCGTGCAGTCCTTCGTGGACGCCACGGCCGAACAGTCCTTCGTGGACGCCACGGCCGAGCCGGGCCGGACGTACACGTACCACGTGACCGCGCTGGACCGGCTCTGGAACGAGGGACCGGCCAGCCCCGCGCGGGTGGTGCGCTGAATCAGCCGCGAATGCCCCGGGCGGTCACCGCCCGGGGCATTCGTCTGTTTCAACGCATGTCATCAATACTTCACGCGAGTCTCACATCGAAGTGCGGCGATTGATTGAGACTGTTCCGACACCTGGTGATCCACCGGTCGCCGGCCGTACGTCATCCCCTCGGAGGAACCCGAATGCCCAGACGACTCGCCACCCTCTTCGCCGCCGGCGCGTTCGCACTGCTCGCCATGCTCGGGGTGAGCTCGCCCGCGTTCGCGGTGACCACGACGCAGAAGCTCTCGGTGCTCTCCAGCTGGACCCAGACCAGCGCCAGCAGCTACAACGCCTGGAACTCCGCCCGGCTGAACAAGGCCGCCTGGTCCGACTACAACTTCGACTGGTCCACCGACTACTGCTCGTCCAGCCCGGACAACCCGCTCGGCTTCAAGTTCACCCTCTCCTGCGCCCGGCACGACTTCGGGTACCGCAACTACAAGGCGATGGGCCAGTTCTCGGCCAACAAGTCCCGCCTCGACAGCGCCTTCTACGAGGACCTGAAGCGGGTCTGCGCCACGTACAACATCGTCGTCCGGCCGGCCTGCTACAGCCTGGCCTGGACGTACTACGAGGCGGTCAGCATCTTCGGCTCCGTCGCCGCCGTCCAGCAGTCCGACATCGACCGGGCCGCCCGGATGAAGGCCACCGCCGAGCACCGCGCCGCCCTGCGCGGCTGACCCCACCGCGATCGAATCCGCCGGGTGCCCCCGACCGGGGCGCCCGGCGGCGTCAGGCCCGCTCCCGGCGGTCCAGCTCCTGCCGGCCCGGACCGCCCTGCCGGGGCGCCGAGGCGCCAGCACCGCCCTGCCGGGGCGCCGAGGCGCCAGCACCGCCCTGCCGGGGCGCCGAGGCGCCAGCACCGCCCTGCCGGGGCGCCGAGGCGCCCGCGGCGCCGAACCGGACCGAGTCCGCCCCCAGGTCGGGGTGCTCCACCGCCAGCGCCAGCGCCGCCGCCTCCTCCAGGCCCAGCTCGCCCCCCTCGCCGTACGCGGCGTCGAAGGCCGCGTCACCGAGCACCCGACGCAGCTCGGCCTGCCGCTCCAGCCAGTAGCTGCCGTAGATGCCCGGGGTGGCCCGCAGCTGCGCCCGGGTCGCCTGCGCCGCGCCGAAGAGCCGGGCGGCGGTGGCCAGGTCCCCACCGGCGGCGCAGCGCACCGCCACCGCGTTGACCGTGTCGCAGGCCCGGCCGTGGTAGCCGTGACTCATCCGGGACCGCAGCGCCACCAGCAGGTGCTCGTGCGCGGCGACCAGGTCGTCCCGGGCCAGCGCGACCATGCCGAGGAGCATGTCCACCGACCGCCGGCCCCGCTCGACCGGCCGAGCCGCCTCCACCGGGCGGGCCGCGCCGAGCAGCTCCGCCGCCTCGTCCAGCGCGCCGCGCCGCCACAGCAGCTCGGCCAGGTTGTAGACGGCGAAGAGCGCGTCGCCGGTCACCTGCTGCTCCTGCGCCCAGTCGATGACCTCCCGGCAGACCCGCTCCGCCTCGGCGAACTGCCCCATGTCGACCAGCGGCGCGGCCCGCCCGGCGAGCACCCGGACAAGCAGCCCGGCGTCACCCGCCTGCCGGGCCGCCGCCTCCGCCCGCTGCGAGTAGCGCAGCTCCTCGGCGAACTCGCCGTCCGCGCCGGCGTGCAACGAGTGCAGGTGGTACGCCGCCGCCAGCTCCGCCTCCGGGATCACCTCGCCGGTCTCGGCGATCCGGCCGTAGAGCCGGAACAGCCACAGCCGCGCCTCCCGGGACAGCCCCCGCTCCCGCCACCACTGGTCCAGCCCGCCGGCCAGCTGCAACCCGGCCCGGGCGCTGCCCCCGGTGGCACACCAGCGCAGGGCGGCCCGCAGCTCCCCGGCGAGCGGGTCGAGCACGTACAGCGAGAGGGTCACCGGGTGCCCGTCCGGCCCCAGGTGGGCCTGCTCCAGCGCGTGCGCCGACCAGGCGACGTGCCGGTCCCGCGCGACCTGCTCCTCGCCGGTCTCCACCAGCCGGCGGGCCGCGTACGCCCGGATCGGGTCGAGCATCCGGTAGGTGCTGCCCGCGGCGCGCGGCTCGGCCAGCACCATCGACTTGTCCACCAGCACCGACAGCGGGTCGAGCGGGTCGTCGTCGAGCAGCCACTCCACCGTGGACAGCTCCACCGGCCCGGCGAAGACCACCAGCCAGCGCAGCAGCCGGGACGCGCGCGCCCCCAACGTCCGGTACGACCAGGTGACCGTCGCCTGCATGGTGCGGTGCCGCTCGGTGGCGGAGCGCTGCACCGCCCGGTGCGCCGGGGACGGGGGCACGGCCCCCGCCGCCGCGGCGGCCAGGTCCACGGTGTCCTGCTGGTTGCCCGTCCAGCCCCCCTCCGTTGGCGGCCCCGGCTCGGCCCGCCCCGCGTCGAGAGTGCCGAGCATGTCGTCGAGGCGGGCGGCGAGCTGGCCGGCGGAGAGCACCCGGAGCCGGGCGGCGGCCAGCTCGATCGCCAGCGGCAGGCCGTCCAGCCGCTGCACCACCCTGCACAGGTCACCGGCCTCCGCCCCGTCCGGCGGCCGGCCGCCCCGCGCCGCCGACGTGCGGTCGAGCAGCAGCGCCACCGCGTCGCTCTCGGTACGCCCCGGCTGCGGGTCCACCGAGAGCGGCGGGATGCGCCAGACCACCTCGCCGGGCAGGCCGAACGACTCCCGGCTGGTGGCCAGCACCCGCACCCCGCCCCCGCCGGCGAGCAACCGGGAGATCACCGCCGCGCACGCGGCGGGCTGGGCGTCGCAGGTGTCCAGCACCACCAGCATCCGCCGGGCGGCGGCGTACTCGACCAGGGTGTCCAGCATCGGGCGGCCCGGCTCGGGACGCAGCCCGAGCACCGCGGCGACCGCGAACGCCACCAGACCCGGGTCGGTGACCGTGGCGATGTCGACGAACCACACCCCGTCCGGGTACGCCTCGACCATCCCGGAGGCCAGCTCAACGGCCATCCGGGTCTTGCCGGCGCCCCCCGCGCCGAGGACGGTGACCAGCCGGTGCCGGCGTACCAGCAGGTGCAGCTCCGCCCGCTCGGTCTCCCGGCCGATGAAGGAGGTGACCTGGGTGGGCAGGTTGTGCGCCACCGCGTCGGCCGTGCGCGGCCGGGGGAACTGCCGTTCCAGGCCGGGCGCGACCAGCTGGAAGAGCCGCTCCCGGTCGTCGAAGCCGCGCAGCCGGTGCAGGCCGAGGTCGAGCAGGGACGCACCGCCCGGCAGCGGATCGGCGTGCCGGGCGGTCGACGCCGAGCAGAGCACCTGCCCGCCATGGGCGGCGGCGGCCACCCGGGCGGCCCGGTGCACCTCGGGGCTGGCGTACTCGCCGTCACGCGGCTCCGCGTAGCCGGTGTGCAGTCCCATCCGGACCCGGGGGGTGGCCTCCGGGGTGGGCCAGTCGTGGGTGGACAGCGCCCGCTGGGCGGTCAGGCACGCGGTCAGCGCCGCCGCCGCGTCGGGAAAGGCGAGGAAGAACGAGTCGCCCTCGGTCAGCAGCTCCGCGCCGTCGGTGCCGGCGAGGGTGTCCCGGAGCAGCCTGCGGTGCTCCCGCAGCACGGGGCGGTAGCCCGACCCGAGCAGCTGGGCCAGCCGGGTCGAACCCTCGATGTCGGTGAACACGAAGGTCACCCACCCGCTCGGGAGGTGGATCCGTGGCGACATGCGTGGAACCTCCGCCCCTGACGTCGGCTCCATGCTGCCCTATGGTCGAGCCGTCACGCATCGTGAGAACGGACGGGCGGCGTCCGACCCAAGGTGCCACTCGCCCACCGGTCACCGGCGAGTTCCGCGCCGCCGAAGAGGCCGGCCGCTCAGCAGCAGCCGCCACCGCCACAGCAGCCGCCGGCCGGCGCCGCCAGGGCGCCACCCGCCGGGCCACCGCCGCTGCGGCCGGTCACCGCGACGGTGGAGAGCAGCTTGACCGTGTCGGCGTGCCCCTGGGGGCAGGATGCCGGATCACCGGCCCGGGCCATCGGGCGGTTGACCTCGAAGGTGTCGCCGCAGGCGCGGCAGCGGAACTCGTACCGGGGCATGCTCCCAGCGTACGGCCGGGCCTGACGACCGCACGGGGATGGGTGATACTCGACGGGTGGTGAGCGGCGAGGAACGATCAACGGTACGGCCCCTGCGACCGGCGACGCCGCCCGACGGGCCGCTCGGCAGCTCCGGCGCCGCGCCGGAGCCGACCCCGGTCCCCCGTCCCCGGCGCCCCTTCCTCGCCCGGGCGCGGGCCGCCGCCGAGCCGGCGACCACGACCGCCGCCGGCGCCGGGCCGGGCGCTCCGGCCACGGTGGAACCGACCGACGGCAGCGCGGCGGCACCGTCCGCCGCACCCTCGGCCGCCGACGAGGCCGCCGGCACCGGGGCGACGAGGTCCGACAGCGACCCGACGACGGTCGAGAGCAACGCCGGCGCGCCGCAGGCCGAGCCCGCGGCGGACAGCGCGACAACGGCCGGGCCGGCAAAGGACGGCCCGGACAAGGCCGACGCGCAAGAGGGCGACAGGGCGACGGCCGACTCGACAGGAACCGGGCAGACCGCCGACGCGGCGGCCCGGCCGGGACGGCGGCGGCGGGTGCCGTTCGCACACGCTGTCCGGCTCCCCCTGCCCCGGCAGGCGGTGGTCGGCGCGGCCCGGGCCACCCGGGCCTGGTCCCGACGTCCGAGCGGCCGGCTGACCCTGCCCGGGGTGTTCCTGTTCGCGCTGGTCGCCGCCACCGCGGCGGTGGGCGCCGTGGTGGTCCCGTCTGCCGTCCGGTCGCCGAAGCCGGTCGCCGTGGACGCGACCGAGGGCGGCGTCGTCGTGCCGGCGCCGGGTGCGCTGCCCGACGCGACCGCGCTGCCGGTGATGCCCGGTGCGACCGCGCTGCCGCCCGCCACCGCGCTGCCCGGCGGCGTGACGCCGACCGGTCCGGTCGCCCCGCCCGTCACCGGCCGCCCGGCGGACGCCCTGGCCGCCTGGGCGCAGACCACCGGCGCGCGGGTCGGCATCTCGCCGGTGGCCATGCAGGCGTACGGCTACGCCGAGCTGGTGCTCGCCGAGACCAACCGGAGCTGCCAGCTGAGCTGGACCACGCTCGCCGCGATCGGGTACGTCGAGTCCCGGCACGGGCAGGCCAACGGTGCCAGCCTCCAGTCCACCGGGCGGGCCGAGCCGGAGATCATCGGCGACCCGCTCGACGGGCAGGGCGGCCGGTCCCGGATCACCGACACCGACCGGGGGCTCTTCGACCGGGACACCGTCTACGACCGGGCCATCGGGCCGATGCAGTTCATCCCGACCACCTGGCAGGAGATCGGCGTCGACGCCGACAACGACGGCCGCAAGGACCCGCACAACCTGAACGACGCGGCGCTCGCCGCCGCACGGTACCTCTGCAAGGGCGGCCGGAACATGACCATCCCGGGCGACTGGTGGGGCGCCATCCTCTCCTACAACGACGTGCGCCGCTACGCCCAGGACGTCTTCGACAAGGCCAACCAGTACGGGACGGCCAGCCGTACGTGAAGTGATCGTCCGCATACATTCCCGGACCAGACACTTCCCCCGGGCAGCCGTTGACGGCAAGCTAGACGGGTGATGGTGCGCGAGTGGGATCCCCGGACCGCGTCGTCCGACGAGGTCGCGTCCGTGCTGGACACGCTGAACGCGGTTCTGGCGGCTGATCTCCCCCAGGACCCGCCCTGGCGGGAGAGTTCCCTGCGGGAATACCTCTCCGAGGTGATGCCGGGCGAGCGGCGGATCTCCTGGGTGGCCCAGGCCGAGCCGGGGCAGGACGGCCGGCCCGGCCCGATCCTCGGTCACGTGCACGCGCTGCTGCTCGGTGACATCGGCGTGCTGGAGGTGCTGGTGCACCCCGCGGTCCGGCGCACCGGGCTGGGCCGCGAGCTGGTGCTGACCGCCGCCCGCCGGGTCTACCAGGAGGGCTTCCAGTCGATCGGCGTCGAGGTGGTCGGGGACACCCCGGCCATCGCCTTCTACGAATCGCTCGGGTTCACCCGGGAGTACGTCGAGACCCGCAGCGTGCTCGACCTGCGCGCGGTGGAGTGGCCGACGCTGGCCGAGACGTCCACCGGTGTGAGTGCCGGGTACCACCTGGAGTTCTGCCCGGGCGGGCCGCCGGACGACCTGATCGAGGCGTACGCGCGGGCCAAGGCCGAGGTGCGCGACGTTGACGACGGCGAGCTGCGCCCCAGCTCGTACGACCCGCAGCGGCTGCGGGACAGCCTGGACACGCTGCACCGGCGGGGCATGAAGCCCTACATCGTGCTGGCCCTGCACGAGCACTCCGGCGAGGTCGCCGGGCTGACCGAGGTGGTGGTGCCCGCGCAGCACCCCACCCGGGCCGACCAGTACGACACGATCGTGGTGCAGGACCACCGCGGCTACGGCATCGACCGGGCGATCAAGGCCCGGATGCTGCTGGAGCTGCGCTCGGCCGAGCCGACCCTGACCGAGGTGCAGACCTGGAACGCCCAGGCCAACGAGGCGATGCTCAAGGTGAACGCCGAGCTGGGCTACCGACCCGACCGGGAATGGTGCGAATACAGCGTGGATGTCGCCGAGCTGGTGCACCGGCTGGACGCCACCCGCTGACCCTCGAATTCACCATCCGGCCTACCAAGGGATGGACGGGGGCCAGCAACGACCCTTAACGTGCGTTAGTTCACGTCCACCCATCGTGGAGGCCCCATGCGCCCGCGCCGCAGATACGCCGCGCTCGCAACCGCCGCCGCCGTCACCCTTCCGGTCATCGGCGTCGCACCCACCGCGGCCAGCGCCGCGCCCACCGACCTGTTCATCTCCGAGTACGTCGAAGGCTCGTCGAACAACAAGGCGATCGAGCTGTTCAACGGCACCGGCTCCCCGGTCGACCTCACGGCCGGCGGCTACCAGCTGCAGCTCTACTTCAACGGCTCCACCACGCCGACGAACATCGCGCTGAGCGGCACCGTCGCCGCCGGCGACGTCTTCGTCTTCGCCGCCTCCACGGCCGCCCCGGCGGTGCTCGCCCAGGCCGACCAGACCACCGGCGCGTCGCTGTTCAACGGCGACGACGCGATCGTGCTGCGCAGGGCCGGCACGGTGCTCGACTCGATCGGCCAGGTCGGCGTCGACCCGGGCACCGAGTGGGGCACCGGGCTGACCAGCACCGCCGACAACACCCTGCGGCGACTGCCGTCGATCTCCATCGGGGACACCGACCCGTCCGACGCGTTCGACCCGGCCGCCCAGTGGGCGGGCTTCCCGACCGACACCTTCGACGGCCTGGGCACGCACACCGTCGACGGCGGCGGCCCGGTCGACCAGCCCGCCACGCTGAACTGCGGCGGCGCCCTGACCACCACGGCCGGCACCGCGGTGAGCCGCGAGGTCACCGCCACCGACACCGACGACACCGTCGTGGACCTGGCCGTCACCGCGGTCACCCCCGCGCCCGCCGCCGGCTCGGTCAGCCGTACGGCGTTCACCCCGGCCGACGCGGTGGGCGGCACCGCCCGGGCCACCGTGACGGCGAGCGCCGACCTGCCCGCCGGCGCGTACACGGTGACGCTGACCGCGACCGACGCCGAGGGCGGCACCGCCACCTGCACGCTGGCCGTGCAGGTGACCCGCGAGCTGACCGTCGGCGAGGTGCAGGGCCCCACCACGGACGCCGAGTCCGGCCCGGCCGACCGCTCGCCGCTGGCCCCCGCCTCCGGCAACGGCACCAGCAGCGCCCTGTACGACGTGCGCGGCGTGATCACCCAGCTGTCGCTGTCGCTCACCTCGGCCGGCGCCGAGCAGCGGGGCTTCTGGCTGCAGAGCCGCGTGGGCGCCACCGACGGCGACCCGACCAGCTCAGACGGCATCTTCGTCTTCACCGGCTCGTTCAGCACGCTGATCGGCGGCTACCCGCCGACCGTCGGCGACGAGGTGGTGCTCCGCGCCCGGGTCTCCGAGTACTTCAACTCCACCCAGCTGTCCAGCGCCTCGCTGGTGCGCAAGGTGGCCTCCGGCCTGGACGTCGACAGCGAGGTCGAGGTGGCCGTCGCGGCGCCGCCGGCCGACCTGGTCGAGGCGCAGCGCTGGTGGGAGCGGCACGAGGGCGCCCGGCTGAAGGTCCGAGCCGGCAGCGGCGCGGTGAGCGGCCGGGACGTCTTCTCCTCCACGGCCGACGCGGAGACCTGGGTCGTCGACCGGGACGACCCGCTGCTGGACCGCGCCGACCCGTACGCCCGCCGGGTGTTCCGGGACACGCACCCGCTGGACAACGACCCGAGCCGCCCCTTCGACGACGGCAACGGCCAGCGCGTCCTGCTGGGCAGCACGGGCGTCAAGGGCCGCACCGGCGACAGCGCCGCGATGCTGCCACCGGCGCACACCTTCGACACGCTGAGCGCGGACGCGTACGGCGCGGTCGGGTACTCCTTCTCCAAGTACGGCGTGCAGGTCGAGTCGGCCGAGTTCGCCGCCGGGGCCGACCCGTCGAAGAACAACCCGCCGCAGCCGGCCGACCGGTCGCGGGAGGTCGCGGTCGCGACCTACAACGTGGAGAACCTGTACGACTACCGGGACGACCCGTTCGACGGCTGCGACTTCGCCGGCAACCCCGGTTGCACCGGGGTCCGGCCGCCGTTCGACTACGTGCCCTCCTCCGAGCAGGACTACCGGCTGCACCTGACCTCGCTCGCCGACCAGATCGCGAAGGACCTGCACGGCCCGGACCTGATCCTGGTGCAGGAGGCCGAGGACCAGGACATCTGCTCGGTCAGCGGCACCGAACTGGTCTGCGGTGACACCGACGACGCCGATGGCGCCCCGGACACCATCCAGGAGCTGGCCCTGGCCGTCGCGGCTGCCGGCGGCCAGGAGTACGCCGCCGCGTACGACCGCACCGGCGCGGACGCGCGCGGCATCACCGCGGCGTTCCTCTACCGCACCGACCGGCTGTCGCTGGCCGGGGTGACCGCCACCGACCCGCTGTTCGGCGCGGCGCCGACAGTGCAGTACCGGTCGGCGGGGCTGGCGTCCAACGCGGACGTGCAGAACCCGAAGGCGCTCAACGCGGTGCTGCCGGCCGACACGGACACCTCCACCGGCAAGGACGGCGACAACGTCTTCACCCGCGCGCCCCAGCTGGGCAAGTTCGTGGTGAAGGCCGCGCCGGGCGCGACCGAGCAGTTCACCCTGTACGCGCTGAGCAACCACTACTCCTCCGGCCCGGACAGCCGGATCGGGCAGCGCACCGAGCAGGCCGCGTACGGGGCCGCGATCGTCACGGCGATCGAGAAGTCCGACCCGGACGCCCGGGTGGTCTACGGCGGGGACCTGAACGTCTTCCCCCGCCCGGACGACCCGATCGCCACCGGCGGGGATCCGACGCCGTCGGACCAGCTCGCCCCGCTCTACGAGGCCGGCCTGCACAACCTGTGGGACGACCTGGTCGCCGACGTCCCGGCGTCCGCGTACTCGTACAGCTTCAGCGGGCAGGCGCAGACGCTGGACCACCTCTTCGTCAACGGCAGGCTCCACGACGACCTGGTGCAGGTGCGGGCGGCGCACATCAACGCCGACTGGCCGGCCGAGTTCACCGGTGACGGGTCGCGCGGTTCCAGCGACCACGACCCGCAGGTCGCCCGGTTCCGTGCCCAGCCGTCGCTGCGCGTCGGCGACGCCTCGGTGGTCGAGGGCGACAAGGGCACCCGCACGCTGACGTTCACCGCGACCGTCTCGCGGCCGCTCTTCGTGCCGACGACGATCTGCGCGGCCACGGTGGGCCTGACCGCCACGGCCGATTCGGACTTCGAGCCGTACGTCGGCTGCCGGGTCCTGCCCGCCGGGCAGACCTCGCTGGTCTTCCCGGTGACCGTGCGCGGTGACCGGAAGGTCGAGGCGGACGAGACGATCGCGTTCGCGGTCGCCGGCCCGCTGGACCTGCGGTTCGCCGACCCGCTGGCGATCGGCACCATCACGAACGACGACTGATCGTTCGAGGTACGGACGACGGCCCGCCGGCCCGGGTTCTCCCCGGGGCGGCGGGCCGTCTCAGTACCGTTCCCGCATGTCCTTCGGCGGCGGCAGGTGGCGGTGCTGCGCCACCCGCACCTCCCACTGGCTACGGCGCCGGCGGGCCTCCCGGTCGACGGGGCAGCGGTGGAAGGTCTCCGGCGGCCGGGCCAGGCCGTAGATGTCCCCCCACCACTCCCCGGGCTCGGGGTCGAGAATGGTGTCCAGGTGCGAGGGGTAGCGCCGCCCCGCGCCGTCGCGGGTGTCGTCCCAGTCCGCCATCGGCTGGATGACCCGGCCGTCGGGGTCGACCACGGCCAGATAGAGGCCAGCCACGCCGAGCAGCCGTTCCAGCACCGCGAGGCTGGGTGTCATCTCGCCCGTCTCCACCCGGCCCACGGTCGACGGGGAGACCTTCGCGAACCGGGCCATCTGCCGCTGCCCCAGGCCGGCGATACGCCGCGCCTTCCGGACCAGCCCGGCGATCGGAAACTGGCCGACGGTCGGGCCGGTGGGTGGCGGGTCGAGCGCGGAAGCCATGCCGGCAGCCTGCCCGCCGTCCTCCACCGTCGGCAATCCCTGTGGACAGCCCTGTGGAAAACCCGCCCCAGCTGTGGTGGAAGCGTGACCCGACCCACTCTGTCCCGCACGCTTTGCTCTGCTGCGGCGACGGCAACACTGGAAGCGCTCCATCGTTGCCTGGGCAGCAGCAGCGCAAAGCGTGCGGGACAGGCATCTGGGGGGCGGCCGACGGTGGCATCTCGCGGCGACACAGCGCGGGGACACAGCGCCACGGCACCTCGCGGGGACACAGCGCCACGGCACCTCGCGGCGGCACAGCGCGACGGTGCCACGCGGTGCCGCCGGTCACGGCCACCGGGTGGAGCAGGTGCGGCGGGGTGCTGCGCTGCCCGCCGCCGCTCAGTAGCTCTGGCGGAGCAGCTGGGCGGCCTCGACCGCCCAATAGGTGAGGATGATCTGCGCGCCGGCCCGGCGGATCGAGGTGAGCGTCTCCAGGATGACTCGCTCGCGGTCGATCCAGCCGTTCGCGGCGGCCGCCTCGACCGTCGCGTACTCGCCGGAGACCTGGTAGGCGGCGACCGGGACGTCCACCGCGGCCCGGACCGCCGACACCACGTCGAGGTAGGGCAGCGCCGGCTTGACCATCACCATGTCGGCGCCCTCGGCGATGTCTAGCTCGACCTCGCGCAGCGACTCGCGCAGGTTGGCCGGGTCCTGCTGGTAGGTGCGCCGGTCGCCCTCCAGCGCCGACTCCACGGCGTCGCGGAACGGGCCGTAGAAGGCCGAGGCGTACTTGACCGCATACGCCAGCACCGCCACGTCCTGGTGACCGGCGGCGTCGAGCGCCCGGCGTACCACGCCGACCTGGCCGTCCATCATCCCGGACGGCCCGACCACGCCGACCCCGGCGACGGCCTGGGCCACCGCCATCTCGGCGTACGCGGCCAGGGTGGCGTCGTTGTCGACGCCGCCGTCCGGGGTGAGCAGGCCGCAGTGCCCGTGCGAGGTGAACTCGTCCAGGCAGAGGTCGCTCATCACCACGGTGGCGTCGCCCACCTCAGAGACGACGTCCCGGATGGCGACGTTGAGGATGCCGTCCGGGTCGATGCCGCCGGAGCCGGTGGCGTCCCGCGAGGCCGGCACCCCGAAGAGCATGATCCCGCCCACCCCGGCCTGGACCGCCTCGACGGCGGCCTTGCGCAGCGAGTCCCGGGAGTGCTGGAGCACCCCCGGGAGCGACGCGACGGCCCGTGGCTCGGTCAGCCCCTCCTTGACGAACATCGGCACGACCAGCTCGGCCGGGTCGACGCGGGTCTCGGAGACCAGCCGCCGCACGGCCGCGTTACGACGCAGCCGGCGGGGCCGGATGTCGGGGTACGGCACGGGAGCCTCCTGTCAGCGGAACCTCAGGGCGGTCGGCCCCTGCACCTTCGAGCCGCGGCGCTGCTTGGCCGGCATGGCGGCGAGCCTCTCGCGCAACTCGACGGCGTAGGCGGCGAGCGCCTCCACCAGATCGGGCACCGAGGCGTGCGCAGGCTGCACGTCGACCCGCAGGCCGAACTCCGTCGCGGTCTCCGCCGTCTTGGGCCCGATGACTGCGACAACGGTACGCGCGTGCGGCTTCCCGGCGATGCCGACCAGGTTCCGGACGGTGGAGGACGAGGTGAAGAGCACCGCGTCGAACCCGCCCGACTTGATCGCGTCCCGGATCTCGGCGGGCGGCGGGGCGGCCCGGACGGTCCGGTACGCGGTCACGTCGTCGACCTCCCAGCCACGCTCGGTGAGCCCGGCGGCGAGCGTCTCGGTGGCGATGTCGGCGCGCGGCAGCAGCACCCGGCCCACCGGGTCGAGGATCTCGTCGTGCGGCGAGAACTCGGCCAGCAGGCCCTCGGAGGACTGCTCACCGGACGGGATCAGCTCCGGCTGGATGCCGAAGGCGCGGACCGCGTCGGCGGTCGCCTCGCCGATGCAGGCGATCTTGACGCCGCCGAAGTGGCGGGCGTCCAGGCCGTGCTCGGCGAACTTCTCCCAGACCGCCCGGACGGCGTTGACCGAGGTGAAGATCACCCAGGCGTACCGGCCGTCGACCAGGCCCTTGACCGCCCGCTCCATCTGCGCCGGGGTGCGCGGCGGCTCGACCGCGATGGTCGGCACCTCGCACGGGATCGCCCCGTACGCGCGCAGCCGGGCGCTCATCACGCCGGCCTGCTCCTTGGTGCGGGGCACCAGCACCTTCCAGCCGTACAGCGGGCGGTTCTCCCACCAGCTCAGCTTCTCGCGCTGGCCGACGCCCTCACCGACCGTGAGCACCACCCGGCCGGTGAAGCCGAGCGCCGCCGCGACGAAGGAGTCGACGGTCGACGTGGTGGTGTACTGCGTCTCGCCGGTGCCGTCGCCGGTCACCCCGACGCCGGTGGTGCCGTCCACCCCGGCGGCCAGCAGGCCGTCCCGGACGGCGGCCAGGTCGCCCGCGTCCACCGCGAGCGCCAGCGAGCCCCGGCCGACGGCTGCGGCGAGCGCGTCGAAGTCCAGCGTGCTGACGTCCTCGACGTCGGCGGCGGTGCGTACGCCCGGCAGCGGCACCCCGGCGTAGGTGGCCACGCCCTCGGCCTGCCCGACCCCGGGGACCACCTCGAAGTGCGCGGCGGTACGCGCCACCGCCTGCACCTCCTTGACCACCGAGTCGTGGCCGAACGGGTCGCCGGCGACCAGGTGCACCGCGTTCAGCCCGGAACGGGCGGCGGAGATGAGCACCTTGGCCACGTCGCCCGGCACACCCTCGGCGGGCGTGAACTGGGCGTCGGACCTGGCCTGGGCGCGGACGGCGGTGAGCAGCGACTCGGGGACACCCCGGTCGTACACCACCTGGTCGGCATCGACCAGGGCGTCGTGGGCCCGACGGGTCAGCAGGCCCGGGTCGCCGGGACCGGCCCCGACGAACGCGATACGGCCTACGGGCTTACGGGTGCGGGTCATTCTGTGCTCCCAAATTGCTGGGTCCCCGGGCCGGTGTGTCCTTCGTGGCCGAGGATCGAGTCGGCGCCGAGTTCGAGGAGTTCGGCGGCGAGTGCCTTGCCGATCTCCGCCGCGTCGGCGGGCGTACCGGTGCGGGACAGCCGGAGGTCTCGGGTGCCGTCCGGGCTGATCACCGCCCCGCGCAGGTAGATCTCCTGAACAACATCGCCCTCGGCACCCGAGCCGGTCGGCTCGCCTTCGGCGACGACGGCGTAGGCGGCGACCGGAGCGGAACATCCGGCCTCCAGGGTGGCCAGCAACGCCCGTTCCGCGGTGACCGCAGCCCGGGACGGTGCGTGGTCGAGCACCGCGAGCAGCTCGACCAGGTCCGGGTCGTCGGCCCGGCACTCCACCGCCAGCGCGCCCTGAGCGGGCGCGGGCAGCATCAGCATCGGGTCGAGCGTCTCGGTGATCACGTCGGTCCGGTCCAGCCGGGCCAGGCCGGCCCGGGCCAGGACGACGGCGTCGAGATCGGCGTCCGGGCCGAGCACCCGGCGCAGGCGGCTGTCCACGTTGCCCCGGATCGGGGTGACCTCCAGCTGCAACCCGAGGGCGTGCAGCTGGGCGATCCGGCGCAGCGCGCCGGTGCCGACCACGGCACCCGGCGGCAGCTCGGCGAGGGTACGGCCACCCGTGGCGACCAGCGCGTCGCGCGGGTCCTGCCGGGCCGGCACCGCCGCGATGTGCAGCCCGGCCGCCCCGGCGGTGGGCAGGTCCTTGTACGAGTGCACCGCGAGGTCGATGGTGCCGGCGGTCAGCGCGTCCCGCAGGGCGGAGACGAAGACGCCGACGCCGAGCCGGTGCACGGGAGCCGCCGAGCGGTCCCCGGCGGTGACCACCTCGACCAGCTCGACCTCGCGGCCGGTGGCCGCGGTCAGGGCCTCGGCGACGTGGCCGGACTGGGCCATCGCCAGGGCGCTGCCCCGGGTACCGAGGCGCAGGGGCGTGCTCATCGCTCACCTCCGGTGGACGGGACGTCGACGACGTCGAAGGACGGCCGGCCGTCGGCGTTCCCGACGACGTCGGGGACGGTGTCGACCGGGGAGGTCTGCGGCACCTGGAGGTCGAACAGCTCCCGCAGCAGGGCCGCGTACTGGTCGCCGCCGGGCTCCGCGGCGAGCTGGCGGACCCGCACGGTGGGCTGGTGCAGCAGCCGCTGCACGACCCGGTGCACCGTCCGGGCGACCTCGGCGCGCTGGTCGTCGTCGAGGTCGGGGCGGCGCTGGGCGAGCCGGCGCAGCTCGGCGCTGACCACGTCGTCGGCGCGGCCCCGCAGCGCGGCCACGGTGGGTGCCACGTCGGCCCCGCGCAGCCAGCTCAGGAACGTCTCGACCTCGCCGGTGACGATCCTGGTGACCTCGGTGGCGTCCGCGGCGGCCGGGCCGCCGGCGAGCAGCGCCGCCATCCGGCCGATGTCGATCACCTCGACGCCGGGCAGTTCGGCCACCCCGGGCTCGACGTCGCGCGGCACGGCGAGGTCGAGCAGGACCAGCGGGCCCCGGTCGGCGTCGCGGCCGGCGAGCGCCCGGGTCACCACGTCGAGGGTGAGGACCGGTTCGGTGGCCGCGGTGGCGGCCACTACGATGTCCACTGTGGATAGCGCGTCGACGAGTTCGGCCATCGGCACGGCGCTCGCCCCGTACGACTCGGCCAGACGTACGGCCCGGTCGGCCCCGCGGTTGGTGACGGTGAGCGGCCCGGCGCCCAGCCGGGACAGCGTCGCCACGCCGAGCGCGCCCATCGCGCCCGCGCCGACCACCATGGCGGGGCGGCCGGAGAGGTCGCCGTCGAGGTGACCGGCGGCCAGGTCCAGCGCGGCGGTGACCACACTCTGCCCGGCGCGGTCGATGTTGGTCTCGGCGTGCGCCCGCTTGCCCACCCGCAGCGCCTGCTGCATCAGCTCGTGCAGCAGCCGCCCGGCCGAGTCTGCCCCGGTGGTCCAGTGGTACGCGTCCCGCAGCTGGCCGAGGATCTGCGACTCGCCGACCACCATCGAGTCCAGCCCGGCGGCGACCCGGAAGACGTGGTCGACCGCGGCGGCGTCGTAGTGCACGTAGAGGTGCTTGGCGAGCGCAGCCGGCGGGGTGCCGGCCTGCTCGGCGAGGACGGCGCAGATGTCGCCGAGCCCACCGTGGAAACCGGACACGGCGGCGTAGACCTCCACCCGGTTGCAGGTGGAGACCAGCACCGCCTCGGAGACGTACGGCTGGGCGACCAGGCGGTCCAGGATGCGGGTGAGGTCGGCGGGGGCGACCGCCAACTGCTCCAGGGTGGCGACGGGAGCGGTGCGGTAGGACGCGCCGACGGCGAGCAGTTTCACGTGCCGATCGCCTCCTGGGTGTCGGTGGCCGCGAGCCCGCCGGGCAGAGCGGTGAGGGCGGACCCGCCGGTGGCGGGAAGCGCGGTCAGCGACGCCTTGCGGTGCTCGTGGAAGGACAGGATCTGCAGCTCGATGGCGAGGTCGACCTTGCGCACGTCGACCCCCTCCGGCACCGAGAGTACGCACGGAGCGAAGTTCAGGATGCTCGTCACGCCGACGGCGACGAGTTGGTCGGCGACCGGCTGGGCGGCCGAGGCCGGGGTGGCGATCAGGCCGATCGAGATCAACTCCTCGGCGGCCACCCGGGCCAGGTCGTCGACGTGCTGCACGATCAGGCCGTTGATCACCTCGCCGACCCGGGACGGGTCCGCGTCGAAGAGCGCGGCGATCCGGAAGCCCCGGCTGGCGAAGCCGTCGTAGCCGGCCAGGGCGTGACCGAGATTACCCACCCCGACCAGGGCGACGGCCCGGCCCTGGGTGAGCCCGAGCACGTACTCGATGTGGTCGACCAGCAGCGCGACGTCGTAGCCGACGCCCCGGGTGCCGTACGAGCCGAGGTGGGAGAGGTCCTTGCGGAGCTTGGCCGAGTTGACCCCGGCGGCGCTGGCCAGCCCCTCGCTGGAGACCGTCTCGTGACCGCTTTCGGCGAGATTGTGCAGCGCCCGGAGGTACTCGGGGAGCCGCGCGACGGTCGCCTCCGGGAGATCCGGGAGCGCCGGTACGGCACCGGCGCGCTTGGGCGCGCCAGGGTGACGGTGCTGACTCATGAGACTCCGTGCGGTGCGATCCTCGGCCAGCTCCGGTGCCCGGCCGTGTCGGGACCCCCGCTGGCAACCGAGAGTGCCGGTCGTGCTAGCAGGGCGCGTCGGAACTACAGAGTAGGCGCTTGTGAAGACGTGCACAAATCGCGATCTTGCTGACCTGCGACGCCGCCCCACCAGGCCCTCCATTCCGCAAGATCGATCCGGCGGCCGCCGCCGGCGCCGCACGGCGATTATTACTCAATTCCGACTTCTCTGACCAATCACGCGAGGCCCGGCGGACACGTGGCGTACCCCCCTCACCAGCCGCCGCGAGGGCTCCGCCGGATCCGGGACGGCCTGGCTGAGCGGCGCGGCGCGGCGCGGCCCGGCGCGGCCCGGGCGCGGCCCGGCGGGCGGTAGGGCCAACCCGACCGGCGAGAGTGCGGCCCGCCGGATGGGCGTCCGGGGCCCGGCGTCCCTAGCCTCAGAGCATGACCACCGCCACCGTCGCCTCGGCCACGCCGGCGCCGAGCGTCAGCCGGCAACTGCTGCGCGACACCGGGTACGTCCTGCTCGGTCTCCCCCTGGCGCTGTTCGGCCTGGTGGTCCTGACGGCAGGACTCGCGCTGGGCGTCGGGCTGGCGGTGCTGGTGGTGGGCCTGCCGATCATGACCGGCACCCTGTACACCGCCCGCGGCCTGGCCGACGTGGAGCGGCTGCGGCTGCCCACGGTGCTCCGGATGCCCCGGATCCGCCCCCGCTACCTGACCCCACCCCCGGCGGCCGGTGCCTGGCGGCGGATCTTCACCCCGATCCGGGACGGGCAGTCCTGGCTCGACCTGGCGCACGGCATCTCCCGGTCGGTGGTGGCGGTCGTCACGTTCGGGAGCACCGTCACCTGGTGGGCCTTCGCGCTGGCCGGCACCCTCTACCCCGCGTACGACTGGGCCCTGGCGTACGTCCCCGACAACCGCAGCCTCGCCGAACTGCTCGGCCTCGGCGGCGGGCCCGTCGCCCGGATCGGCCTGAACACCGCGATCGGCCTGATCTTCCTGCTCACCCTGCCGATCGTGGTCCGTGGCAGCGCGCTGCTCCAGGCCGGCTTCGCGCGCGGCCTGCTGACCGGGGTGGCCGAGATGCGGGACCGGATCACCGTGCTGGAGGAGCAGAAGCGGGCGGCGGTGTCGGCCGAGGCGGCCGCGCTGCGCCGGCTGGAGCGGGACATCCACGACGGCCCCCAGCAGCGACTGGTCCGGCTGGCGATGGACCTGAGCCGGGCCCGGCAGCAGCTCGCCACCGACCCGCAGGCCGCCGCCCGGACCTTGGACGAGGCGATCGCCCAGACCCGGGACACGCTGGCCGAGCTGCGGGCGCTCTCCCGGGGCATCGCGCCGCCGGTGCTGGTCGACCGGGGCCTGCCCAGCGCCGTCGCCGCCCTGGCCGGCCGGAGCCTGGTGCCGGTCGACCTGACCCTCGACGACCGGCTGGGCAACCCGAAGGGCCGGCTCGACCCGCTGGTGGAGAGCACCGCCTACTTCGTGGTCGCCGAGGCGCTGACCAACGTGGCCAAGCACAGCGGCGCGACCGGCTGCGCGGTGACCGTGCTGCGCGGTGACGACCGGCTCGAGGTCACCGTCGGTGACGACGGGGCCGGTGGCGCGCACGTGGCGAAGGGGCACGGTCTCGCCGGCATCGCCGACCGGGTACGCGCCGCCGGCGGCCTGCTCCACGTGGACAGCCCGGTCGGCGGGCCGACCACGGTGCGGGCCGTGCTGCCGCTGTGACCCGGTAGGCGCCCGGACGTGGTAGACACCGCAGCATGCGAGTACTGATCGCCGACGACGCCGTACTGCTCCGGGAGGGCCTGGTCCGGCTGCTCACCGAGCAGGGACACGAGGTGGTGGCCGCCGTCGGGGACGGCGAGGCGCTGGTGGACGAGGTGGTGGCGCACCGGCCGGACGTCTCGATCGTGGACGTACGGATGCCGCCCACGCACACCGACGAGGGACTGCGCGCGGCCGTACGGGCCCGCCAACTGGTCCCCCGTACGCCGATCCTGGTGCTCTCCCAGTACGTCGAGGTGTCGTACGCCGACGACCTGCTGAGCACCGCGGGCGGGGGCGGCGGCGGGATCGGCTACCTGCTCAAGGAGCGGGTGGCCGCGATCGACGAGTTCCTCGACGCGCTGGCCCGGGTGGCCGCCGGCGGCACCGTGCTCGACCCGGAGGTGGTCGGCCAGCTGCTGGTCCGCCGCCGCCGGGACGAGCCGCTGCGCGAGCTGACCCCGCGCGAGCGGGAGGTGCTGGCGCTGATGGCCGAGGGCCGCTCCAACACCGCCATCGCGAAGTCGCTCGTGGTCACGGACGGCGCGGTGGAGAAGCACGTCCGCAACATCTTCACCAAGCTCCACCTGCCCCCCGACACCGACCACCACCGCCGGGTCCTCGCCGTCCTCACCCACCTCCGCGCCTGACCGCCCACTCGCCCGCACCCGCACCGGTGGGAGGGTTCGGCAGCGCCGTCCACCTCATGATCGACGGGAGCAGGGCCCCGGGAGGTCAGCGGAGGATGGTGGCGAGGATCACCGCCTCGGCGAGGGTGTCGGCGGTGGGATGGGCGGTGGCGCGGAGGGCGGCGGGGTCGGAGAGGCCGCCGGTGTAGAGGACGCAGCGGGCGCCGACGCTCTCCGCGGCGTCGGCGTCGTCGACCGAGTCGCCGATGAGCACCACCGAGTCGCCGGCCAGCCCCAGCTCGGCCAGGTGTTTCTCCAGCCACTGCGCCTTGTGCCCCCCGCCGACCGTGGCGCGCAGCCCGTCCACCCGGTCGAAGTGCGGGGTCAGGCCGTAGGTGTGCACGGTCGGCACCAGCTCGTCGTGGAACCACATGGACAGCAGCGACTGGCTGCCCGGCCAGGCGGCGATCGCCGCCAGCGCGTCGTCGGCCAGCCCGCAGCTGGTCAGCCCGGCCCGGTAAGCGTCGTGGAAGATCCGGTCGAGCGCGCCGAACGCCTCGGCGTCGACCGCCCGCCCCAGCATCTCGGCGTAGTAGTCGACGATCGGCCGACGGAAGCGCACCCGGTGCTCCTCGGCGGTCACCGACGGGCCGCCGACGCTGGCGAAGGCCACGTTGGTGGCCTCCACCACCAGGCTGAGGTCGTTGAGCAGGGTGCCGTTCCAGTCCCACACCAGGTGGTCGCGCGCAGGGGTCATCGCAGCACAATAAGCCCGGTCACAGCTGCGGGGTGGTCAGGTCCCGCAGCAGCCGCTCCTCCTCGACCCGCCAGTAGCCGTGCTCCTTGCCGTCGAGCAGCACCACCGGCAGCCGGTCGCCGTACTCCCGCTCCAGCTCGACGTCGCCGGTGACGTCCTTCTCCACCCACCGGTCGCCGGTGACCGCCACCACCCGGTCCAGCGCGGCCTTGGCGTCCTCGCAGAGGTGGCAGCCGGGCCGGGTGATCAGGGCGAGCCGGGCGTCACTGGACATCGGGGACCTCCGCGCGTCGGGGCCGGGGCGGCGCCGCCGGGGACGGCGCCGACCGCAGCTGGGTCTTGCGTACCTTCCCGATCACCGAGTACGGCAGCTCGTCGACGAACTCGACGGCGGTCGGGCACTTGAACCGGGCCAGGTTACGCGCGCAGTGGGCGAGCAGTTCCTCGCGGGTGACCGGATGCCCCGGCGCCGGCACCACGTACGCCCGCACAGTCTCGCCCGTGCGCGGGTGCGGCGTACCCAGGACGGCCGAGCCGGCCACCCCCGGGTGCGCGTCGAGCACCAGCTCGACCTCGCGCGGGTAGACGTTGAAGCCGTTGACCAGGATCAGCTCGCCCAGCCGGTCGACCAGGAAGAGGTCCCCGTCGTCGTCGGCGTAGGCGACGTCGCCGGTGGCCCACCAGCCGTCCGCGTCCGGGCCGTCCCGGCCGTCCGGCCAGTAGCCGGCGAACAGGTTCGCCCCGCGTACCACGATCTCGCCGGGGTCGGTGCCGGGCGAGGAGTCGACGAGCCAGGGGTCGTCGTCGGGGTCGTCGTCCGGCTCTGCGACGCCGTCCCGCCACAGGTCGCCCCCGTCGCCGCCGACCAGGCGCAGCTCGACGCCGGGCAGCGGCCGGCCGATCGACCCGGGCTTCGGCTCGCCGCCGACCAGGGTGGAGGTGAGCACCGGGGCGGTCTCGGTCAGCCCGTACCCGACGTGGACCGGACGGCCGGTGACCTCGGTGAAGCGCGCCGCGGTGGCCGGGTCGAGCGGCGCCGCGCCGCAGACCGCGACCCGGACCGACGCCATGGCCGCGGCGACCGCGCCGGCGTCCGCCGTGGACCAGGCGAGAAACATCGACGGTACGCCGACCAGCACGCTGACCCGGTGCCGGGCGATCTCGTCGAGCGCGCAGCCCGGGCCGGGCTCGTCGACGAGCACCCCGGTCGCGCCATGGTGGACCACCGCCCCCAGCCCCGAGTTCAACCCGTACGCGTGGAACAGCGGCAACGCGAGCAGCACGGTGTCGCCGGGGCCGACCACCGGCGGACAGATCCGGCCCACCTGGTCCTGGTTCGCGGCCAGCGCCCGGTGCGGCAGCATCGCGCCCTTGGGCCGCCCCTCGGTGCCGGAGGTGTAGAGCAGCACCGCGAGGTCGCCGCCGGACCGCGCCGGTGGCTCCCCCGCCTCCTCGGGCAGGGTGGTGTGCACGGCGGTGAGCGCCGGCAGCTCGTCGGCGAGACCGGCGACCCGGTCCCGGACGGCCTCGGTGCCGCAGAGCAGCGTCGCGCCGGAGTCGGCGAGCACGTGCCGCAGCTCCCGGGCGGTGAGGCCCGGGTTGACCGGCACCGCGACCAGCCCGGCGCGCAGCGTGGCCAGGTAGGCGACCACGAAGTCCGGCGTGTTCGGCCACGCGATCGCCACCCGCGCGGGCGGGTCGGCCGAGCCGGCCGGCACCGCGCGGGCCAGGGCGCGGGCCACGGCGGTCACCCGGGCATCCAGTTCGGACCAGGTCAGGGTCACCTCGCGCCAGTGCAACGCGGGGCGGTCACCGTGGTCGGCGGCCGCGCGGCGGAGCCGGTCGGCGAGGTCGGGCGCGGAGCTGTCGGAGGCGTCCTGCACGGTCGCTGAGTCTGGCACAACGGCACCCCGGCGGACCATGCCCGCGGCCCGGACGCGCCGCCCACCTGCGACACGCCGACACGCCGATGGCCGGGGTATTTCGACTCCGACCAGGACTTTCCACTCGGGATCAAGTCACGACGTGAAAGTCAACCGCACACGACGGACAACCGGTCCGCCATCGGTGCGACGCGGGGGGAAATACTTCGGCCCTGTGTAACGGACTTGCCACGCGTGGGTGACGTTGGCCCTATCATCACTCGGGTCGGCTCACCCCATTTGCCGTGAGTCGACACCCCTCAGCCCGAGGAGGCCCCCGTGCCTGTGAGCGCATTGGACCAGCACCTCAAGGGGGTCTGCCGTACGCCGGCACACCCCGACCCGGCCGTGCCCGCCCGGGGCAGACCCGACGCCACGGCAACCCGTCGCCGTCCCGCCCGGCCGGCCGCGGAGCGGACCGGGGAGGCACGGTGACCACCTTCGGCTACGCGGAACGGCCCGCCGGCCTGACCGGCCCGACACCCCGGACGTCGCCCAACGAGCGGCTGGACCCGGGCCTCGGCTCCGATCGGCTGCGCAACCGGCACAACGAGGCCCCGGCCCGGCCGGCCGTACCCGGTGGCAACGCGAAACCGGCCGGTGGCCGGATCGCGTCGCCGGCCCGCCCCACCATGCCGGCGCAGAGCCGGCGGGTCGGCGAGCCGCCCGCGGTGGCCGACCCGTCCGGCGCCGAGACCGCGGTGCTGCCGGCCGTGCCCGCCGCCGACACCGCCGTCCTGCCCGCGGTCCCGGCGACCCCGACGCCGGCCACCGGCTTCCCCAGCCGGCCCGACCCGTCCGACCCGGCCATCGAGGTCTGGGCGCTGGTGGAACGCGCGCAGGCCGGCGAGGCCGAGGCGTTCGGCCTGATCTACGACCGGTACGTCGACACCGTCTTCCGCTTCGTCTACTTCCGGGTCGGCAACCGCCAACTGGCGGAGGACCTCACCTCGGACACGTTCCTCCGGGCCCTCAAGCGGATCGGCAGCTTCACCTGGCAGGGCCGCGACCTCGGCGCCTGGCTGGTCACCATCGCCCGCAACCTGGTGGCGGACCACTTCAAGTCCGGCCGCTACCGGCTGGAGGTCGCCACCGGCGACGTGCTCGACGCCGACCGGGAGGACCGGGGCCCGGAGGGCAGCCCGGAGGCGGCGGTGGTCGAGCACATCACCAACGTCGCGCTGCTCACCGCGGTCAAGCAGCTCAACCCGGAGCAGCAGGAGTGCATCGTGCTCCGCTTCCTCCAGGGCTTCTCGGTGGCCGAGACGGCCCGCGCGATGGGCAAGAACGAGGGTGCGATCAAGGCCCTTCAATACCGCGCCGTCCGTGCCCTCGCCCGCCTGCTCCCGGACGGTTTCCGGCCCTGATCTCCCGGTGACGACGATCACTCTTCGTGATTTCGGCTGCGGCCGCCCCGTAACCCGTGCCCGGCGCGGACCGTTTCTCCGGGTGCGACCGGTGGTTGCCCCGGCGCCCCCGGACCGATCCGGTCCGAGCAGCGCGGCCGGCCAACACCTTCGTCCGTCGGCGTACGCCGCCGCCGGTCGCTGGGAACCACCGCGGCCGACCGGCCGTGATCAGCGAGAGGGGGTGCCTGCGGTGGACAGTGACCTCTTCTCCCGTCGTCGGGCCGCACGTTTCGCACAGCTTCTCGACGAGGCGAACGGCGCCCGGCGTCACCACGTCCGGTCCCGCGCCGACGACCAGCTCACCGCCCTGGTGGCGGTCGGCCAGCGGCTCGTCGCCGAGCGGCCGGCCGTCGAGGTCGACGCCAAGTTCCGCACCGGGCTCCGCGCCATGCTGGTGGCGACCGCGGAGCGGCAGGGCATGGACGCGGCGGCCGGGACCACACCGGCCGGCGGGACCGAGGCCGCCGCGCGCGGCTCGCTGCTGGGCGCGGTGACCGCGCGGCAGGTCCGCGCCCGGGGTGCCATCCTGGTCGGCATCGCCGCCGGCGCCGTCGCCGTGTCGGGCATCTCCGCCGCCAGCGAGGACGCGGTCCCCGGCGACGCGCTGTACGGCATGAAGCGCTCCACCGAACGCGCCCAGCTCGCCCTGGCCAGCTCGGACCTCAGCCGGGGCCAGCTCTTCCTCGATTTCGCCCGCACCCGGCTGAACGAGGCCGGTGCGCTCCGCGGCGACCTGGCCGGGTTCGGCGCGGTGATGGACGACATGGACGCCGACACCCGGCAGGGCGTACGGCTGCTCACCACCACCGCCGCCCAGCGCTCCGACCCGGCCGGGCTGGACGCGGTGAACACCTTCGTGACCGGGCAGCGGAAGGCGGTCGGTGGGCTGCTCGACGGGGCCACCCGCGCCGAGCGGGACCGGACCCGGCGCTCGCTGGCCCTGCTGGACGCGATCCACACGCGCTCCGAGGCGCTGCGCGACGCCATCGCCTGCGGCCTGCCCGCGCCGGTCGGCAGCGACGCCCTCGGCCCGGCGCCGACCGCCTGCCCGAGCGACCGCTGAGCGGCGAGGCCGTTCACGCCACAGTTGCGCATTCGGGCGATCGCCCGTGACCGACCCCCGACTAGGCTCAGGGGCGCAGGCACTCGCGGTCGTCGAGGGAGGGAGGTCGCATGGCCCGCACCCGCAAGGTCACGGTCAGCACCGACGTCCACGGGCACACCGCCGGGTGGGCCGACGCGGAGGCCGACCCACCCGTCCCCGGAAAGCCCGACCCCACTGCCGCGGCCTTCTTCGACGTGGACAACACGATGATGCAGGGCGCGTCGATCTACTGGTTCGCCCGCGGGCTCGCCGCCCGCAAGTACTTCACCACCGGCGACCTGGCCCGGTTCGCCTGGCAGCAGGCCCGGTTCCGGCTGCTGGCCACCGAGAACGCCGTCGACATGTCCCAGGCCAAGGAGGCCGCGCTGGCCTTCATCGAGGGCTGGCGGGTGGACGAGATCGAACGGCTCGCCGAGGAGATCTTCGACGAGCTGATGGCCCCCCGGATCTGGGCCGGTACCCGCCGACTCGCCCAGCGGCACCTCGATGCCGGCGAGCGGGTCTGGCTGGTCAGCGCCGCCCCGGTGGAGATCGGCCGGGTGATCGCCACCCGACTCGGCCTGACCGGCGCGATCGGTACGGTGGCCGAGGTGGTCGACGGCGCGTACACCGGCCGGCTGGTCGGCGACCTGATGCACGGTCCGACCAAGGCGGACGCGGTCGGCCAGCTCGCCGCGGTCGAGGGGCTGGACCTCAGCCGCTGCGCGGCCTACAGCGACTCGGCCAACGACCTGCCGATGCTCACCGCGGTCGGGCGGGCGGTGGCGATCAACCCGGACGCGGCACTGCTGCGGCAGGCACGCGAGCGGGGCTGGGAGGTCCGGGACTTCCGCACCGGGCGCCGGGCGATCAAGATCGCCGTACCGTCGACCGCCGCGGCCGGGCTGCTCGCCGGCGCGGTCAGCGCCGGCCTGGCCCTGCACCGCCGCCGCCGCATGCCGTAAGCCCGCCGTCCGGTGGCCCAGCGACCTGCAACGGTCAGGGGCCGAACGGGTCGGGGCGGCGTTCCAGCAGCTTGTGCAGGGTGTGCTGGATGGTCTCGCGGACCTGGTCGGCGAGGTTGAACACGACCAGCGGGTCGTCGGCGGAGTCGGTGGGGTGCGCCGTCGGGATCGGCGGGCAGAACTCGATCAGCCACTTGCTCGGCAGCGGCACCATGCCCAGCGGCCCCAGCCACGGGAAGGTCGGCGTGACGGGGAAGTACGGGAGTTTGAGCAGCCGCGCGAGCGGCTTGATGTCGGCGAGCATCGGGTAGGTCTCCTCGCCGCCGACGATGGCGACCGGCACGATCGGAGTGCCGGTGCGCAGCGCCGCCGAGACGAAGCCGCCCCGGCCGAAGCGTTGCAGCTTGTAGCGGTCGGAGTAGAGCTTGCCGACGCCCTTGAAACCCTCGGGGAAGACCCCGACCAGTTCCCCGTTGCCGAGCAGCCGTTCCGCGTCCGGGTTGCAGGCGACCGTGCCCCCGGTCTTGCGGGCGATCTCGGAGACGACCGGCATCCGGAAGACCAGGTCGGCGCCGAGCAGCCGCAGGTAGCGGCGCGCCGGGTGCTGGTCGTGCAGCGCGGTGGAGAGGATCAGCGCGTCCAGCGCCACCGTGCCGGAGTGGTTGCCGACGACCAGGCCCGCCCCGTCGGCCGGCACGTGTTCCAGCCCGGTGACCTCGGTGCGGAACCAGTCCCGGTAGAGCAGCCGCAGCAGGGGGTGGAAGACCGAATCGGTCAGGTCCGGGTCGAAGCCGAACTCGTCGACCTCGTACTCGCCGGAGAGCCGCCGGCGCAGGAAGGTCAGGCCGGCCGCGACCTTGCGGTCCCACTGGTCTCCCGGCCGGTCCGGCACCGCCGGCCCGACCGGCGCGGTCGCCGGGACCCACCCGGCCTCGTCCGCGTCACCGCCGGTCGACCGGTCCCGCGCCCCGGTGCCCGGCTCGTCGGTGCCGGACGGGGTCGACCCCTCGGGAGCGGACGGGACCGGCTCGTCGGTGGCTGAGGTGTCCGGCTCGTCCAGGGCCGCCGGATCCGGGGCGGCGGCCGGGGTGGGCCGGTGCCCGTTGCGCCGCGCCGGCTGCGCGTCCGGTCCGGTCACGGCCAGCGGTACGTCGTACCGGCCGTCGGGGCGCTCCTCCGATCGACTCACGACCGGTCCCGGACGGCGGACCGCACCTGCCGGATGCTCTCCAGCACCAGCTGCTCGGCGGCGGCCAGGGTGTCCCGGGTGACCACCACCCCGCCGTGGTGGGCGTGGATGAAGTCCTCGAAGGCGGCGGCGGTGGAGCGCGGGGTGAAGCCGTACTCCCGCTCCAGCCGGCCGGTGTCGACCACCCGACCGTGCACGAAGAGGTCGACCTGGTCGAGGCCGTACCGGCCGAAGCCGAGGTTGCGGGCGAGCGCGGCGGCCCCGGACAGGCCGGGCTCCAGCACCGGTACGGCGACCCGACCGGCCCGGCGGATCGCCTGGGAGAGCGAGAGCACCCCCGGCCCGGCGACGTTGTAGGTGCCCGGGTGGTCCTCGGCGATGGAGCGGTGCAGCACCTCGAGGGCGTCGTCGAAGTGCACGAACTGCAACCGTGGGTCGCGCCCGAAGACGGTGGGCACCACCGGCTGGGAGAAGTAGCGGGTGAGCGTGGTGTCGGCGGTGGAGCCGATGAACGGCGCGAAGCGCAGCACCGTCGCGGTGACGTCGGGACGGCGGCGGCGGAACCCGCGGACGTACCCCTCGATGTCGAGGATGTCGCGGCCGAAACCGCCGCGTGGCACCTCGCGCGGCTCGGTCTCCTCGGTGAAGACCGCCGGGTCGCGGAAGGACGCGCCGTACGCGGCGGTCGAGGAGCGGACCACCAGCTTGCGCAGCCGCGGCGCCCGCTGGCAGGCGGCGAGCAGCTGCATGGTGCCGATGACGTTCTGCTCCTTCATCGCCGCCCGGCCGCCGTGCTGCGGGTCGAGGGCGCTGACCAGGGCGAGGTGCACCACGACATCGACGTCGAGGTCGGCGAGGAGCCCGCCGAGCGAGCCGAGGTCGAGCCGGATCCGCTCGACCCGGTCGAGCAGGTCGGTGAACTCGGGGCCGGGGGTGGCCGGGTCGACGCCGATCACCCGCTCGATGCGCGGGTCGGCGGCGAGCCGGGCGGCGACGTGCGCGCCGAGGTACCGGCCGACCCCGGTCACGACGACGACCCCCGGAGCACCTGGGGTGCCACCGGGGGTCATCTCGCACGCCCTGACCGGCAGGCGGGATCGAGCCGGGACATCCGCGGCCTGATCACCTGAGCCTCCGAGGGTCGACAGTTGGCAAGTGGTGCCGGTGCCGGGCCGTGGGCCCGGCACCGGTCACTTGCCGAGACGGCGACGCTGGACGCGGGTCTTGCGCAGCAGCTTGCGGTGCTTCTTCTTAGCCATGCGCTTGCGGCGCTTCTTGACCACCGAGCCCATACGACAGCCTTTCAATGCAAACGTGCGGGGCGGATCAGGGGCGCCATATCGGTGGCGCCGGTGACCGCTTGCGGACAACGGACCGGACCAGTTTGGTGGCGTCGGGGCTCACCGGCGAGGGTCACGATCGGGTCCAGGGTAGCGGGAGTGCGTCAGCAGGACCAACGCGCCCCCGTCGATGCCCGTTACGTCGCACTCGGCGGACCGCCTCGGGGCGGGTCAGGCGGTCTCCTGAAACGCGCCCCGGAGATAGTCGTGCACCGCGTGCTCGGGCACCCGGAACGACCGGCCGACCCGTACCGCGGTGAGCTCACCGCTGTGCACCAGGCGGTAGACCGTCATCTTGGACACCCGCATGACCGACGCCACCTCGGCGACGGTCAGGAACTTGACATCCGACAGCCGACCGTCGGACTGCGACCCGGCCATGGCTCACCCGACCCATCCCATGCCCGGCACGTGCCGAGCGACCGGAGCTTCCGTCCGGGCCGGCAACGCGCGTGTTACCAGTACGGTAGCGGGGCCGCTGTGACCGGCGCGATCCCTTCGTACAACTGATCATGCAGGGGCCGCCGTTCACCCGACCGTGACCTGCCGTTTCACCCCCGTACGCGCCGCCCGTCCCATTCCCCGGACCGGTGGCAACGCAGCCCCGCGGCGGCCGGCGGACACGGCGGGCGGGCTCACTCGGCGCGGAGGGCGACCACCGGGTCGAGCCGGCCGGCCCGCTGCGCCGGCACCACGCCGAAGACGATGCCCACCGCCGCCGACACCCCGAACGCCAGCGCCAGCGACCACCAGGTGATCGCGGCCGGGATCGGCGAGAAGGCGTCCACCAGCAGCGCGGCGCCCACGCCGAGCGCCATCCCGGTCAGCCCGCCGAGCGCGGTGAGCAGCACCGCCTCCAGCAGGAACTGCACGCCGATGTCGCGGGGGCGGGCGCCGACGGCCTTGCGCAGGCCGATCTCCCGGGTCCGTTCGCGCACGGAGACCAGCATGATGTTGGAGACGCCCACCCCGCCGACCAGCAGCGAGATGCCGGCGATGGCGGCGAGCACGCCGGTGAGCACCCCGAGGATGTCGCCGAGCACGCCGAGGATCTGCTGCTGGGTGACAGCGCTGAACTCGGTGTCCGGGTGCCGGCGGGACAACTCGGCGACGATCCGGTCCCCCAGCTCGCCGATCCGCTCCCGGTCCGGGGCCTTGACCGCGATGCCGTCCACCCGCTGGGTGCCCCAGAGCCGCTGCGCCGCGGTGACCGGCACGTGCACCTCGTCGTCCCGGTCGACGCCGAGGCTCTGCCCGAGCGGGGCGAAGACGCCGATCACCCGGAACCGGACGCCGGCGAGCGCGACCTGCTGGCCGAGCGGGTCCCGGTCGGGAAAGAGCGCGCGGGCGACCGACGCGCCGAGCACGGCCACCCGCCGGCTGGTGTCCACGTCGGCGCCGGTGAGGTAGCGGCCCCGGGCGAGCGAGCGGGTGAAGACCGCCGGGGTGGTCTCCAGCACCCCCTGCACGGTGGTGAAGTCCGAGCGGTTGCCGGCCCGGGCCGTCGCGCCGGAGGCGACGGTGACCGCCACCCGGCCGGGGTCGCCGACCACCCGGGAGACCGCGTCGACGTCGGCGAGGGTCAGCGGGGAGACCACCGGGGCGGTGCCCACCTCGATCCGGCCCGGCACCACCAGCAGCAGGTTGGAGCCGAGCCCTTCGACCTGCTGTTCGACCTTCTGCTTCGTACCGGTGCCGATGGCCACCAGCAGCACCACGGACGCCACCCCGATGATCACGCCGAGCATGGTCAGCGCGCTGCGCATCCGGTTGGCCCGCAGCGCGTCCAGCGCCACCCGCCACGCCTCGGCGACCCTCACGACGCCCCTCCGGCCCGCTCGCCGCCCGCCCGGTCCGCGGTACACCCGTCGGCCGCCGGATCGCGCGGAAGGCGTCCGGTGGCTCCGGCGGCGCCGCCGGAGCCACCGGACGGGTGCCCCGGGCCGCTTCCGGACGCGGACCGGGGCTCCGCGCTGGGAGCGTCCCCCAGTGTGTCAGGTCCGTCCGCGCCCCCGGACGGCGGTCGATCATGAACGGTCGAGGCGGTGTCGGAGACCACCGCCCCGTCGCGCATCGCGATCCGCCGCCGGGCCCGGGCCGCCACCTCGTTGTCGTGGGTCACCAGCACCAGGGCCACTCCGGACTCGGCGTTGAGCTGCTCCAGCAGGGCCAGCACCGCCTGGCCGGTCACGGTGTCCAGGTTGCCGGTCGGCTCGTCGGCGAGCAGCACCGTCGGATCGGTGACCAGCGCCCGGGCGATCGCCACCCGCTGCTGCTCCCCGCCGGAGAGCTGGTTGGGACGGTGGTGCAGCCGGTGCCCAAGGCCGACCCGGCCGAGCATCGCCGCCGCCCGCTCGCGCCGCTGCCGGGCCCCGACGCCGCGGTAGACCAGCGGCAGCGCCACGTTGTCCACCGCCGACGTCCGCGGCAGCAGGTGGAACGCCTGGAAGACGAAGCCGATGGTCTCGTTGCGCAGCGCCGCCAGCTCCGCCGCCGAGCGGGTGCCCACGTCCCGGCCACCGATGACCAGGCGTCCGCCGGAGGGCTGGTCCAACCCGCCGAGCAGGTGCATCAGCGTCGACTTGCCGGAGCCGGACGGTCCGACCACGGCCACGTAGTCCCCCGGCGCCACGGTCAGCGACACGCCGCGCAGCGCCGGCACGGTGACACCGTCGAGCTGGTACGTCCGGGAGACGTCCACCGCCTCGATCGCCGCCGGGCCGCTCACGGGTTGGCCTTCGTTCGCGACTGCGCGGCTCGCAGAACTGGCTCACTCCTCGCGCTCACCGGACTTCCTGGCCCTCGCGGACCTGGTCGGTGCCGCGCACCACGACCCGGTCACCGGCCCGCACCCCGTCGAGGATCTGCACGAGGTCCTGCCCCTGCACGCCCACCGTCACCGGCGCCCGGTCCGCCTTCCCGTCGCGGACCAGCCAGACAACGTCCCGCCCGTCTGCGGAGAAGACCGCCGAGGCGGGGACGGTGACCGCGTCGGCGGCCTCGCGTACCCGCAGGTGCACCACGGCGCTCATGCCGGGGCGGGGCGCCGGGGCGGCCTCGCCCTCGCCGAGCCGGCCGGGGCCGAGGGCGAGCCGCACCCGGTAGGTGACGCCGCCCCGGGCGGAGCTGGTGGGCAACACGTCGACCGAGCGGACGGTCGCGTCGTACGTGGCGCCGCTGACCGCGTCCAACTCGACGGTGGCGACCAGGCCGGGGCGGACCAGCAGCACGTCGGTCTCGTCGACCTCGGCGAGCAGGCCGAGCGCGCCGGTGTCCACGATGGTCAGCACGGGCGTGCCGGCGGTGACCCGGCCACCAGCGGGCACCGTGTCGTCCACGCCCGGCGGTGGGCCGGACCGGGACGGGGTGAGCGCCGACGGGTCGATCCCGGCGGGCACCTGACCGCCGCCGAGCAGGGCGGACAGGTCCGTGCCGCCGCCGGCCGGGGTGCCGCCGGGCTGCACGACCCCCCCGATCGGGGCGCGCAGGGTCAGCGCGTCGACGGTCGCCTTCGCCAGGTCGTACGCCTGGCGGGCCTGGAGCCGTTGCGCGGTCGACAGCGCGCCGACCGCCGAATTGAGGCCGGCGACGCCCCGCTGCACCGAGCGGACGGCCTGGTCGGCGGTGCGCGCGGCGGCGGCGTACTGCTGCTGGGCGGAGGTCACCTGGGCGAGCAGCGCGTCCCGTACCTTCGGGTCGGCAATCTTCCCGGCCGCGTCCCGGGCGGCGTCGAACGCCTCGTCGGCGGCCTTGTCGGTGCCGCGACGGCGGGTGCCCAGGTCGCCCACGCCGACGCCCCGGCCGGACCGGTCGGCGGCCCGGAGGGCGTCGCGGGCCTGGCGGAGGCGCTCCTGGGCGGACGGTGAGCTGATCACCGCGAGCACCTGACCGCGCTTGACCTGTTGGCCGGGCTGGACGCGGAGGCTGGTGAGGGTGCCGTCGGCGGGTGCGGTGAGGGTGGCCGCGGCGCGGGCGGTGACGGTGGCCGGCGCGTCGATCACCTCGGCAACGGCGGCCCGGCTGGCCGGGGCCAGCGCGACTGTGGACTCGTCGTCCCCGCAGGAGGCGGCGGTGGTGCCGGTGAGGACGACGACGGCGAGCAGGGCGGTGAGCAGGCGGGGCCGCGTGGCTACGGGGGGCCCCGGCGGATCGGAGCGGCGCACGGGCCAACCCTAGCCGGGCGTCGATGCGCCGCCGAACGGCCGGCCGGCTGCCCGACCCGTTCGGCCAGCGCGGCGACGAGTCCGGCGGCCACCGTCACCTGACGGTCGCCCGGACGTAGCCGACGCACTCGTCGTGCAGGGCCGTCCAGGGATCACCGAGGACCTGCTCGGACGCGTCGTCCAGCGACCGCCGGTCGTGCACCACGGCCCGGAAGAAGTCGAGCATCCGCTGCTCGCCGTACCGGTCGACGAGGTGGCGGACGGCCAGGTAGCCGACGCCGTAGCTGCCCCCCACCTGGTCGGCCGGGGCGGCGTCGGCCGGGGCGAGGGCGTCCAGCCGGCCGTTCCACCCACCGGCGACCAGCTCTGCGGCCTCGTCCAGCCCCTCGTAGCGGCTCACCTGCGCCCCGTCGGCGCCGGCGTACTCGGCCAGCCCCTCCACCAGCCACCAGGTCTGCTTGCCGGGGTGACCCCGGTCGGGCAGCGAGGCGGCGTGGGTCAGCTCGTGCCGCAGCAGCTCACCGGCACCGGCCGCGGGCAGCGCGTCGGCGTTCAGTACCACCTCGTGGTGGCCGCCGCCGACGGTCACCGCGTACCCGGCGGTCCACTTCGGCCGTCCGCCGCCGTACCAGCGCCGCCACTCCGCGCGGCCGGCGTAGAAGATCTGGTAGTGGCCCGGCGGCGGGCCGGCGACCGCGTACCGGTCGGCGACCTTCGCCGCGGCCTCGGCGTCGGCGAGCAGGCCGGGCAGCTTCCCGCGCAGCGCCGGGGTGGTGGCCACCGTGGTGCGCGGGCCGACGGCGACGGCCAGCTCACTGACCTCCCAGGGCCGGACGCCGGCCTGCGCGGAGCGGGACTCCTCGACGGCGAGCAGCAGCGGCGCCGCACCGCCCGCCCGCCAGCGGGTGCCGACCAGGACCGGGCTGGGCGCGCAGTCCGGCGCCAGGAAGCAGTACCGGAAGGTGACCAGCTGCCGCCACTCCCCCGCCCGCCCGGCGACCGGGGTGGGCAGCCCTCCCGGCTCGGCCCGCCACACCGTCACCCGCAGCGCGCGCAGCGCGGCGAAGCGGCGGCTCAGGTCGGCGCGGGCGGCGGGGTCCGCGACGGCGAGGAACCCGGACCGGTCCCCGTCGAGCAGGGCGCCGGCCTGCCGGTCGAGCTGGGCGGAGAGCTGGTCGCCCACCCGCCGGGCGGTCGCCGTGGCCGGATCGCCCCGCCCGGCGGCGGGGCGGTCCGCCGCGGCGCGGTCGGCGGCCCCCCGGTCGGCGGTGCGGTGGGGCAGGCCGGCCAGCAGCGCCGCCGACACACCGCAGGTCAGCACCGCCAGGACCACCGCGAGCGCCGTCCAGAGCGGCCACCGGGGGCGCGGGCGCGGCTCGTCCACCCCGTCAGTCACCGGCGAAGGGTACGACCAATCGGGCGATCCGGCCAGAGCCACCCCGCGCGTCGAGGCGGCGGGTGACGCTGGTCGCGCACGGAGCCGACCCGGGCCGGCGAGCGTGGGCGGCGGGCTGGCTTTCGGCCCGACCCGGGACCGGACGGGCCGGGACCGGACAGGCCAGGACCGGACAGGCCAGGACCGGACAGGCCAGGACCGGACAGGCCAGGACCGGACGTGGTGCTGGCGTCCTTTGGAGCTGATGACGTGAACGAATCAGCCCCGGACCGCAGCGACAACGAATCGGCCGTACACCGCAGCGACGCGGTGGGAAGGCACCAATGGCAGTGGAAAGGCGCCGAGCAGTGGGAACGCGCCGATAGCAGTGGCTGGCTGGTGGCGGCGGTCGATGTCCGGCGGCGGCGACCATGCCCGGCGACGGGCGCGTGAAGCGGTGCGGGCGAGGCAGCTCTGCTTTCCCGCAGGACCGACTGAATCGTTTACGACATCAGCTCGAAAGGACCGGAACACCACAGGTGGGCACGGCAGCCGGAGGGCCCCCGGCCCCGGCCCCGGCAACGGCAACGCAGCGGCGGGGACCGAGGCCGGACCGGTCGTCCGGCTCGGCCGCGCGGCAGGGCAGGGATCAGACCGGGTCGCCCGCGAGGCGGAGCAGGACGCTGTCCGCCACCCACAGCACCACCAGCAGAACCGCCGGCACCGGCCGGCCGGCCAGCGCGAGCAGCACGCCGCCGGTAACGAAGCAGGCCGCCTGGGCGGCGTACTTGGCGGCGGCCGGGAGCGGCACGGTGGCCCGGGGCGAGCAGAAGGTCCCCCACACGACCGCGATCAGCAGGGGCGCGCCGAGCCCGGCGAGCAGCCGCACCGGCAGGCCGGCGTCGAGGGTGAACCCCCACCAGCCGGCGGCGACGAGCGCCGCCAGCTCCAGCAGGAAGGCGAACGCCAGCAGCACGACCGTCATCACGACCTCCCCGGTTCGGGCCAGTCCCGCAACGCGATGTCCAGGGCGGCCACCAGTTGATCGAAGGAACGGTCGATCTCCCGAGGCATCCCGAATCCGCCCGCCGCCTCCAGGGTCACGAACCCGTGCACGGCGCTGCGGAAGATCCGGGCCGCGTCGACCGCGTCGTCGCCGGTCAGGCCGTACCCCCGCAGGATCGCGTAGACGGCGTCGAGCGCCCGCCGGCCGGCCTCGACGTGCTCGGGGTCGCTCGCGTCGGGCACCTGCTGGGCCGCGGAATAACGGCCGGGGTGCCGGCGGCCGTATCCCCGCCAGGCATCGGCGACCGCGCGCAGCGCGTCTCGACCGGCCCGCCCGGCGGTCGCCGAGGTCATCTCGGCCGCCAGTTCGGCGACAGCCAGCGCGGCCAGCTTCTGGCTCAACGCAGCGGCGCCCTTGACGTGCTTGTAGAGGCTGGGCAGCGCGACGCCGAGCCGGCCGGCCAGCGCGGCCAGGGTCAGCCGCTCGTAGCCGACCTCGTCGGCGAGGCGGGCCGCCTCGCGGACCACCGTCGACGGAGTGAGCCCGGCCCTAGGCACGGGAGGTCACCGTCAGGAACTCGACCAGCTGGGCGGCGGTGGCCGCCGGCTGGTCGGCGTGCGGGTAGTGGCCGGAGTCGGCGATCATGCGGGCCTCGGCGGTGGCGAAGAGCCGGCGGGCGGCGCGCGCCTCGGCTCCCGGGTCGGTGAAGTCGGGGTCCTTCGCGCCCATCAGCACCAGCACCGGCTGCCGCACGTCGGCCGCCCGGGCCGTCCAGTGCGGGGCGACCGGCGCGATCACCCCACGGACCGCCGCCATCCGGCCGCGCAGACCGGCGACCAACTCCTTGCGGTACGCGGCGTCGTCGGCGGGCCGGTCACCGGGAAAGAGCGTCCTGTGGAACATGCCGAACAGCCGGGGGCTGCGCAGCACCGCCGCCTGGGCGAGCCGCATCGCCGGGTTGGGCCTGGGCTCGGCGACGAACGCGCCGATCTGCACGATGCCGTTGACCAGCTCGGGCGCGTCGCCGGCGGCGAAGACCACGGCCGCCGCGCTGGACGAGCTGCCGACCAGGGTGGCCGGGCCGCCGAGGGTACGCACCACGGCCAGCAGGTCGGCGCCGACCTCGGCCGGGGCGTACGACGGCCAGTGCGCGCTGGAGTCGCCGTGCCCTCGGACGTCCACCGAGGCCACCCGGTAGCCGGCCTCGACCAGCAGCGGGATCAGGTGACGGAAGGACCGCCGGTTCTCCCCCATGCCGTGCGAGAGGACCACCAGCGGCCCCTGGCCGTGCACCTCGTACGCGATGGTGCCGCCGTCCCGCCGCACTTGGCTAATCGTCATAGCCAGAAAGCTAATGCCATTAGCTTCGTTGGTCAAGGGCGGGACTTGGCCTGAGTCACTTCCTGGAGACCAGGGCCCGGCCGAAGAACATCAGGTTCGCGGGGCGCTCGGCGAGCCGGCGCATCAGGTAGCCGTACCAGTCCTCGCCATAGGGCAGGTAGGTGCGCACGGTGTAGCCCTCGCCGACCAGCCGGGCCTGCTCCTCCGGGCGGATGCCGTACAGCATCTGGAACTCGAAGCGGTCCGGACCGCGGTCGAACCAGCGGGCCCGGTCCTCGCCGATGGCGATCAGGCGCGGGTCGTGGGTGGCCAGCATCGGGAAGCCGTCCCCGGACATCAGCACGTTCAGGCAGCGGACGTACGACTTGTCCACCTCGCGGGCCGACTGGTACGCCACCGACTCCGGCTCCTTGTACGCGCCCTTGCAGAGCCGTACCCGGGATCCGGCCCCGGCCAGCTCGCGGCAGTCCGACTCGGTCCGCCGCAGGTACGCCTGGAGCACCGCGCCGGTCGACGGGTAGTCCTTGCGCAGGTTGGCCAGCACGCTCAGGGTCGAGTCGGTGGTGGTGTGGTCCTCCATGTCGAGGGTGACCGTGGTGCCCGCCTCGTCGGCCGCCGCGCAGATCGCCCGGGCGTTGTCGTACGCCAACTGCTCGTCGAACTTCTGGCCCAGCGCGGAGAGCTTCACGCTGACCTCGGCGGCCGGGGTGAGCCCGGCGGCGGAGAGCAGCTTCAGCAGTTTGAGGTACTCGTCGCGGGTGGCGTTGGCCTGTTCGGGGGTGACGGTGTCCTCGCCGAGATTGTCGAGGGTGACCGCGAGGCCGTCAGCGACGAGTTCGCGGGTCGCGCGCAACGCATCGTCGGTACCGGCGCCGGCGACGAACCGGCGGACGACGTCCCGGGTGAACGGGGCCGTCGCGATGAGCCGCTCGACCTGGGATGACCGGGAGGCGGCGAGGATGACGGAACGGAGCATGAGCCGAGCGTAACGCCCGTGCGTCGGGCTCCGCCGGGGGGCGGCCGGGCCGCCGGGACCACCGGTGGCAGGCGTCCCAACAGCATCACGAGCATCGTCCGGGGGCGACGGAAGTGGTGTCGATCAGCTACAACGATGCCGTGGATCGACACCCCCGCCGACGGCTCCGGTCGGCCTCCGTGCAGCTCGGCGCGCTCACCGCCCTGGCGCTCGCCCTCTCCGGCTGCAACCTGACCTCCGACGACGACGATGACGACTGCGCCCTCGGCCCGAGCGGCGGCGGGGACACGGTCGCGCTGGCGATGCGGGTCCCGGCCGTCGCCATTGGCGCGGGCAGCGCCGAGCCCCGGCCGGTGGCCGCGGCCCTGCCCGAGCGCGGCGGCTTCGGCACGCACCTCGCCTCCTGCGGCGGCTGAGGTGCGGCGCGAGGCGGCCACCCCCCGGCCGGACTGGGACGCCACCATCCGCGCGCAGGGCCTGGTGTACGTCGACACCGAGCTGCCCGGCGGCGGGACCATGTCGTACTGGGACGAGACGGCCGCGTACGCCTTCGACCTCGACGAGGTGCTGCGGTTGGAGGAGGCGACGGAGGAACTGCACCGGATGTCGGTGGCCGCGGCCGAGCACGTCGTCGCCCGCGGCCGGTACGCCGAGTTCGGCATCCCGGCCTGGGCCGCGGAGGCGGTCGCCCGGTCGTTGCGCGAGCGGCCGCCGACCCTCTACGGCCGCTTCGACCTCTGGTACGACGGCAGCTGGCCGCCGAAGCTGCTGGAGTACAACGCCGACACCCCCACCGCCCTGGTCGAGGCGAGCATCATCCAGTGGTACTGGCTGGAGCAGACGCACCCGGACGCCGACCAGTGGAACAGCCTGCACGAGCGCCTGGTGGGCGCCTGGGCCAAGATCGGCGCCGGCCTGCACGACAGGCGGGTGCACGTGGCCTGGTCGAACGAGGAGGAGTCCGGCGAGGACCAGATCACCGCCGGGTACCTGGCCGAGACCGCCCGCCAGGCCGGGCTGGACGTCACGCTGCTGCCGATCCAGCACGTCGGCTGGGACGGCCGGCGCTTCGTCGACGCGGACGACCGGCCGGTGACCACCTGCTTCAAGCTCTACCCGTGGGAGTGGATGCTGGCCGAGCCGTACGGGCCGGCGGCGCTGGAGCCGGGCACCCCGACCACCTGGATCGAGCCGGCCTGGAAGCTGCTGCTGTCCAACAAGGCGCTGCTCGCCGTGCTCTGGGAGTTGTACCCGGGCCACGAGTACCTGCTGCCGGCGTACCTGGACTCGCCGCGCGGGATGCCGGAGTACGTGGCGAAGCCGCTGCTCGGCCGGGAGGGCGCAGCGGTGCGGATCGTCACCGGCGACACCGAGATCACCAATCCGGGCAGCTACGGCGACGAGGGCTTCTGCTACCAGGAGTTCCGGGCGCTGCCGGAGTTCGCCGGCCACCGTACGGTGCTGGGGAGCTGGATCGTGGACGGCGAGGCGGCCGGCGTCGGCGTCCGGGAGAGCGCAAGCCTCATCACCGATGGTTACGCGCGGTTCCTTCCGCACTACATCGACGCGCCGCGCACCCCGTGAGTCGTCTACCGTTGGTGTCGTGAACTTCGACGCGTACGCCCGGACCGGCGTTGATCTCGTCAACGCCCGTTTGGACGACCTCGACGACCTGCGAGCCCTTTTCCCGGACGACAACGCGTGGATGCGCGACGAGGTCGCCGACCGGGACCTGACGATCTTCCGGCGGGCGCAGAAGCGCCTGCGTGACGTGTTCGAGTACGGCACCTCGGGGCGGGACATCCAGGCGGTGGCCGAGCTGAACGCCCTGCTGGAGGCGTTCCCGGTGCAGCCGCGGATCTCCGGCCACGACTCCAGCGACTGGCACATGCACGTGACCAGCCGGGGTGCGTCGGTGAGCGCGGAATACCTGGCCGGCGCGGTCTGGGGCCTGTCGGTCTGGCTCTGCGAGTACGGCAGCGCCCGGTTCGGGGTCTGCGCGGACGAGCGCTGCGGCAACGTCTACCTGGACACCTCGTCCAACTGCTGCCGCCGGTTCTGCTCCGAGCGCTGCGCCACCCGCTCCCACGTGGCCGCCCACCGCGCCCGCAAGCGGGCCGCCGTCGGCGACCAACTCTCCGTGCCGGTCCAGGCCGACTCCCTCACCCCCGCCCGCTGACCCACCCCGGCGGGTGGGGTCAGGCGTCGATCGGGGAGGGGGCGGTCAGGTGGGCGCGGGCGAAGGCCAGGGCCTCGCGGAGGTCGGCCTCGCGGACGGGGCGGCTCTTCGCGCCCCGGGTGGTCACCTCGACGGCGACGGAGCCGGTGAAGCCCCGGCCGGCCAGCGAGCGCAGCAGCTCGGCGCAGGGCTGGCTGCCGCGCCCGGGCACCAGGTGCTCGTCGCGTCCCCCGCCGGTGCCGTCGCCGAGGTGCACGTGCGCCAGGCGGTCGCCCATCCGGTCCGCCATGGCCAACGAGTCGGTGTGCGAGGCGGCGCAGTGCGACAGGTCGAGGGTGTAGGAGGCGTACCCGCTCTCGGTGGGGTCCCAGCCCGGCACGTACGGCACGAACTGCCGGCCGGCCATCCGCACCGGGTACATGTTCTCCACCGGGAAGCGCAGGTCCGGGTACTCGCGGGCGATCGCGTCGAGACCGTCCGCGAAGGTGCGCGCGTAGTCCCGCTGCCAGGTGAACGGCGGGTGCACCACCACCGTCGGCGCTTCCAGGGTCGAGGCCAGCTCCGCCGACCTGCGCAGCCGCTCCCAGGGGTCGGGGCTCCACACCCGCTGGGTCACCAGCAGGCACGGCGCGTGCACCGAGAGGACCGGCACGCCGTAGTGCTCGGAGAGGCCGCGCAGCGCGCCGGCGTCCTGGCTCACTGCGTCGGTCCAGACCATCACCTCTACGCCGTCGTAGCCGAGCGCCGCAGCCAGCTGGAACGCCGCCGCGGTCCGCTCAGGGAAGACCGAGGAAGTGGACAGGAGCACCGGGACACGGAAAGTCACAACCCTCAGGTTAGCCCGACCGGTCACCACGCTTCAGGACGAGCGGCGTCAAATGGCGCAGAACGGCCGACGCGGATCACATCGGCTCGAGCTGATCCAACCGTCTGAGGATGACGCCCTCTCGCAGTGCCCACGGGCAGACGTCCAGCGACGGGACGTCCAGGCGGCGCATCACCGCCTCCGCCACCACCGCCCCGCCGAGCAGCTGGTGCGCTCGCCCCGCGCTGACCCCCTCCAGCTCGGCCAGTTGGGCCGGCGGGATGTGCCGGATGAAGCCGAGCACCTGCCGCAGCCCGGTACGGGTGAGGCTGCGCCGGGCCCAGAGCCCGGCGCCGGAGGGCGCCGCGCCGGCCAGGCGGGCCAGCATCCGGAAGGTCTTGGAGGTGGCGACGGGGCGTTCCCAGCCCACCCCGGCCAGCTTCTCCACCACCGGGTCGAGCAGCGCGTCGACGTACTCCCGCAGCTCCTGCACGGTTGCGGCGGACGGCGGCACCTGCCCGGCCGGGTCCACCCGCAGCCGCTCCCGGCTCAACCGCCCCGCCCCGAGCGGCAGGGAGACCGCGACGTCCGGGTCCTCGTCGATGCCGGCCGCCAGCTCCAGCGAGCCACCGCCGATGTCCATCACCAGCAGCCGCCCGGCCGACCAGCCGAACCACCGCCGGACCGCGAGGAAGGTCATCCGCGCCTCGTCCGCGCCGGAGAGCACCTCCAGCCGTACGCCGGTCTCGTCGCGGACCCGGGCCAGCACGTCGGCGGCGTTGGTGGCGTCGCGCACCGCGGAGGTGGCGAAGGCGAGCAGGTCGTCGACGGCCAGCCCGATGGCGGCGGTACGCGCCATGCTGACCGCCTTGACCAGGCCGTCGGCGCCCTCCTCGGTCAGCGCGCCGTCCGGGCCGATCTGCTCGGCCAGCCGGAGCACCACCTTCTCCGAGTGCGCCGGCCAGGGGTGCGCCCCGTGGTGGGCGTCGACCACCAGCAGGTGCACCGTGTTGGACCCGACGTCGAGGACACCCATCCGCATGCTGTCGACCCTAGGGCCAACCGGTTTTCGTGGCTCGCCGGCCGGTGCCGGTCACCCCGCGTACGCTGGTCGGGGTGACGAGCCAGGTGGAACTGCACGTGCTGGTGGACGACCCGGGCGACCCGCGCAGCCGTGAGGTGGAGCTGGACTTCCCCCGCGAGTGGATCGAGTTCGTCGACCCGGCCGACGAGCGGCACCTGGTCCGGGCCGACCTGACCTGGCTGCTCTCCCGGTGGACCTGCGTCTTCGGCAAGGGCTGCCATGGCATCATCGCCGGCCGGGCCGCCGACGGCTGCTGCTCGCACGGCGCGTTCTTCACCGACTCCGACGACGAGAAGCGGGTCCGGGCCGCGGTCAAGCGGCTCACCCCGCAGACCTGGCAGCACTTCCGCCGGGGCTTCAAGAACTGGACCGAGAGCGACACGATCGACGGCAAGAATCCGGCCCGGCGCACCGCCACCCGCGAGGTCGACGCGCCGTGCGTGTTCCTCAACGACGCCGACTTCCCCGGCGGTGGCGGCTGCGCCCTGCACGGCCAGGCGCTGCGCGACGGGGTGCACCCGCTGGACTACAAGCCGGACGTCTGCTGGCAGTTGCCGATCCGCCGGGACCAGGAGTGGAGCAAGCGGCCCGACAACACCAAGGTGCTGGTCTCCACGCTGACCGAGTTCGACCGGCGGGGCTGGGGCGCCGGCGGGCACGACCTGGACTGGTGGTGCACCTCGTCCACCGACGCGCACGTCGGCACCGAACCGATGTACGTCTCGTACGGCCCGGAACTGACCGCGCTGATCGGCGCGCCCGCGTACGCGAAGCTGGCGGAGCTGTGCGGGGCGCGGCTGCGCCAGGGCCAGGTCGCCCCGCACCCGGCCAGCGAGAGCTGACCGCCGGCGCTACTCCCGCGCGTCGGCCGGCAGGACGACCACGCCGTCTTCGTCGCTGTGCACCTCGGCCCCGGGCGTGAAGACGCAGTTGCCGAACGACACCGGCACGTCCCGCTCGCCGGCTCCCGTCTTTGCGCTCTTGCGCGGGTTGGCGCCGAGCGCCTTGATGCCGATCGGCAGGGCGGCCAGCGCGGTGACGTCCCGGACCGCACCGTTGATCACCACCCCCGCCCAGCCGTTCTGCACCGCGCTGCCGGCGATCAGGTCGCCCATCAGGGCGGTGTGCACCGATCCACCGCCGTCCACCACCAGCACCCGGCCCTCCCCCGGCTCGGCGAGGATCGACTTGACCAGGGCGTTGTCCTCGAAGCAGCGCACCGTGACGGCCGGCCCCGCGAAGGCGCGCACGGCGCCGAACTGGCGCAGCTGGGTGTCGCACGTGCCGAGCACGTCGCCGTGCCGGTCGTATAGGTCGGCGGTGGAAGTCAGCATGGTTCTTCCCTCTCTGGTTCGGCCGCCGGATCGGCGGGCGGGGTCTGGTGCAGGCCGGTCGCGGCGGCGGCCGCGCCGGCCAGGCCGGCGGCGGTGCAGGCGAGCACGCCCGCCGCACCGGCACCGGCGGCGAGCGCACCGGCGGCGCTCGGGATGATCACCTGGCCGAGCCGGTTGCCGGTGAGCCGCAGCGACATCGCCCGGCCGCGCAGCCCGGACGGGGCGGACTCGGCCAGGAACGACATGGTCAGTGGTTGCCCGGCGCCCAGGCCCAGCCCGGAGACCGTGACCACCACGGCCATCGCCCAGAGCGGCAGGGGCGGCAGCAGCAGCCCGAGACCGGCGGCGGAGAGCGCGACGGTGCCGACCAGCAGCCGGCGCCGGCCGACGGCGGCGACCAGCCGGCCGAGCAGCAGCCGCGAGGCCATCGACGCGACCGCCCGCAACCCCAGCAGTACGCCGATGGAGCCGGCGGCGATGCCCCGCTCGGCGCCGAGGGCGGGCAGGTAGACCAGGGTGATGTCGACCGCCGCCAGGACGACGCAGCTGACCGCGAGGGCGCGCACCAGTCCGGGCTGGCGGAGCAGGCCGGCCAGTCCGCCGGCGGCCGGCCCGGCCGCCTGCCGGTGGTGCCCCGACGGGCGGAGGAACACGGCGGCGACCAGCAGCGGCAGGGTGAGCGCGGCGGCGCCGAGGAAGATCGCCCCGGTGTCCGGGATCGGGCGGTCCCCGCCGAAGGCCACGATCAGGCCGGGACCGAACGCCTGGCCGAGCGAGGCGGCGAAGGTGTAGTAGCCGAACGCCGCGTCGTACCGGTCCGCCGGGGTGCGGTTGGCGACCAGCGCCTGCTGGCCCACCACCGCGCAGAGGTGACCGGTGCCCAGGACCATGCTGGCCACGACCAGGCCGGCGACCGAGTCGGCGAAGAGCACGAAGCAGGCGCCGGCGGCGACGAGCAGACCCGACCCGGCCAGCACGATCCGGCGCTCGCCGAACCGGTCGACCGCGTGGCCGGAGGGCACGGCCAGCACCAGCGGCACGGCGGCGAAGCTGGCCCCGAGCACGCCGAGCCAGGCCGCCGGCACGTCCAGGTCCAACGCCTGGTACGCGGACGCCGGGCGCAGCATGAAGGTGACCGCCTGCACCACGACGGTGTGCGTGAGCAGCAGGCCCGTCTGGGTACGTGCGGGGACCCCGGTCAGCCCGGGGCCCCCGTGGACGGCGCCGGACATCCCACTCAGTCGGCCTTCACCGCGAGCACCGGACAGGGCACCCGGAGCAGGATCTCCTGCGCGGCCGAACCCATGATCAGCTTGCCCACCGGGGTGCGGTGCCGGATGCCGATCACCACCAGCGAGATCTCCTCCGCCTCGACGATCTCAACGATCTCCTCGGCCGCGTCCCTGCCCCGGACGAGCTGTCGGACGGTGTGCGGCACCCCTTCCGCGGTCAGCTCGCTGACCACCCGTTCCAGGTCGCCCTCCTGGGCGAACCGCGGGTCGACGTACGCGTCGCCGCGCGAGGTGTTCACCACCAGCAGCGCCTCGTCGCGGAACCGGGCCTGCTCGACGGCGGCACGCAGCGCCGCCTCGCCGAGCGCCGAGGGGACGTACCCCACCAAGATGGTCATCGGGTCACCAACCTTCCACGCAGCGGACGGACCACGAACCGGCCGACCAGCGGCCAGAGGAGCACCACCACGATCGCGGCGTAGATCAGCCAGGACACCCAGCCGCCGATCAGGCCGTGCAGCTCACCGCCGGAGAGCTGCAGCGCCCGCCGGCCCTGGAGTTCGGCGCGCGGGCCGAGGATCACCCCGACGATCAGCGGCAGGATCGGCAGGCCGAAGCGCCGCATGCCGAACCCGAGCAGGCCGAGGGTGAGCAGCAGGAACAGGTCGAACGGTTGGGCGTTGACCGCGTACGCGCCCATCGTGGCGAAGAAGAGGATCCCGGCGTAGAGGTACGGGCGCGGGATCCGCAGCAGCCGCGCCCAGGCGGGGGCGAGCGGCAGGTTCAGCACCAGCAGCAGCAGGTTGCCGATGAAGAGGCTGGCGATCAGCGTCCAGACCAGGCCGGACTCCCGCGTGAGCAGCAACGGGCCGGGCTGGATGCCGTACTGCTGGAAGGCGGCCAGCATCACCGCGGCGGTGGCGTTGGTGGGCAGGCCGATCGCCAGCATCGGCACCAGCGTGCCGGCGGCGGAGGCGTTGTTGGCCGCCTCCGGCCCGGCGACGCCCTCGATCGCGCCCCGGCCGAACTCCTCCTTGTGCTTGGAGAGCTTCTTCTCCGTGGCGTACGACAGGAAGGTCGGGATCTCCGCCCCGCCAGCCGGCAACGCGCCGAACGGGAACCCGTAGGCGGTGCCGCGCAGCCAGGGCTTCCAGGACCGCTTCCAGTCCTCCCGCCCCATCCACGGTTGGCCCACCGGGATCACCTCGCCGGACTTGCGGCGCAGGTGCGCGGCGATCCAGAGCGCCTCACCGACGGCAAAGATCCCCACCGCCACCACGACCACGTCGATGCCGTCGGCGAGCTGCGGCAGACCGAAGGTGAGCCGTTGCTGACCGCTCTGGTCGATCCCGACCAGGCCGATCACCAGGCCGATCAGCAGCGAGGCGAAGCCGCGTACCCGGGACGCGCCGAGCACCGCGGTGACCGCGACGAACGACAGCAGCATCAGCGCGAAGTAGTCCGGCGCACCGAGGCTGATCGCGAACGCCACCACCGGCGGCATCACCAGGACGAGCGCCAGGGTGGCGATGGTGCCGGCGACGAACGAGCCGATCGCGGCGGTCGCGAGGGCCTGCGCCGCCCGGCCCGCCTTCGCCATCTTGTTGCCCTCGATCGCGGTCACCACCGACGACGACTCGCCCGGGGTGTTCAGCAGGATCGAGGTGGTCGAGCCGCCGTACATGCCGCCGTAGAAGATGCCGGCGAACATGATGAACGCCTGGGTGGGCTCCATCCCGTAGGTGACCGGCAGCAGCAGCGCCACCGTCATCGCCGGGCCGATCCCGGGCAGCACGCCGACGGCGGTGCCGATGGTCACCCCGAGCAGCGCGATCAGCAGGTTCATCGGGGTCACCACGTTGGCGAACCCGTCGAGCAGGTTTCCGAGGTTGTCCATCACAGGATCCCTTGCAGCACGCCCGCGGGCAGGTTCACGCCGAGCCCGATGGCGAACGTGTAGAAGGTGATCAACGACAGCGCGACGGCGATCAGCAGGTTGCGGACGTAGTGCCGGTTACCCAGCGCGTAGGCCGAGCCCCAGAAGAGCAACGTCCCGCTGATCACCCAGCCGAGCCGTTCGATGAGCACCGCGTTGACCAGGAAGGCGCCGATCAGCAGCAGCACGGTCCGCCAGTCGATCGGGGTGGTCAGGTCGACGTCCTCGCCGGCCTCCGGCTCACCGGCGCCGCCGCGGGCCACGTCCACCGCGTAGACCGCGGCGACGATGAGCAGCAGCACGCCGAGCAGGATCGGCACCGGCTTCGGGCCGATCGGGTCGGCGCTGTTGATCGCGTGCCCGATCCGGGTCGCGTCGACGATGACCAGCCCGCCGACCAGGGCGAGGAAGGCGCAGACCCCGTACTGCGCCCGGTCGCCGCCCCGGGCCGGCGTCGCCGCCGGCTCCGCGTCGGGCGGCGCCACCTCCGCGTCGGGCGCGCTGACCGGCGCCGGCCCGGTGGACGCCGCCGACCTGGCGGGTCGCCCCGCCAGGTCGGCGGCCGGCGGGGTCGGGTCCGAGGCGGCCGGGGGCGGGCCGCCCTTCTCCCGGTCCGGCGTCCCCGCCTGTTCGGGCAACGTCGGCACGGCCGGGCGGGGCGGCCGGTCGCCGCCCCGCTCCGGTCGGGTGGTCCTGCCGGTCATGCCAGTCCGAGCTGGCTGAGCAGGTCCGCCACCGACTTGTCCTGCTCGGTGAGGAAGGTGGCGAACTCGTCGCCGGTGATGAAGGCGTCGGTCCAGCCGCGCTTGGTCAGCTCGGCCTTCCACTCGGCGGACTCGTGCATCTTCGTCAGCACGTCGATCCAGACCTTCTTGTCGGCGTCGCTGATGCCGGGCGGCGCGACGATGCCGCGCCAGTTGGTGAAGACCAGGTCGATGCCGGACGACTTCAGCGTCGGCACGTCCTTGAGCGCGTCGATCGGCGCCTCGCTGGTGACCGCGAGGACCCGGATCTGGCCCGCCTCGACCTGGTCGAGGAACTCACCGAAGCCGCTGGCGCCGAAGGCCACCTTGCCGCCGAGCACTGCCGGCAGCAGCTCGCCGCCGCCGTCGTACGAGACGAAGTTGACCTGGCGCGGGTCGATGCCGACGGTCTTGGCGAGCTGCATCGGCAGCAGGTGGTCCGGGCCGCCGGGGGACGAGCCGCCGCCGACCGCGATGCCCTTGGGGTTGGCCTTCCAGGCGGTGACCAGGTCGCCGATGGTCTTGTACGGGGAGTCCTTCGGCACCACGATGGCGCCGGCCTCCTCGATCAGCTTGGCCAGCGGGGTGGTCTGGGTGAGCGTCGCCTTCGACTTGGAGGTGTACGAGGCACCGACCACGCCCAGCCCCATCTGCATGGCGAGCTTGCCGTTGCCCTTCTCGTTCACCGTGCGCTGGAGGCCGACGGTGCCGCCCGCGCCAGGCAGGTTGAAGACCTGCACGCCGGTGGCGATCTTGGCGTCCTCCATCACTTTGGCCGCGGTGCGGGCGGTGGTGTCGTACCCGCCGCCGGGGGTGTTCGGCACCATGATCCGCAGTCCGGTGGCGGGCTTGCCGCTGTCTCCGGACCCACCCTCGTTCTTGTCGGCGGTGGCGCCGCAGGCGCCCAGCGCCAGCGCCGTGGCGGCGGCGACGCCCATGACCAGCACGTTCCTACGAGTTGCCATCATGTTTCTCTTCCGTTTCGAATGAGTCCGGCCGCAAGATGATGGCCCCGGTGCCGGCATACAGTCAGCCTTCTGTCACCAGCGGAAATTGAGGTCTTTGTGGTCGCGATCACGTCCCGTCGCCGCACGCTGGCCGGGCAGCTGCTGGTCCTCCAGCTCGCGATCATCGTGGTCGTGCTGGTGGCGGTGGCCGCCGTGTCGCTGGCCCAGTCCGCGGCGACCTTCAACCGGGTCGAGGGACGGCGGGTGGCCGCCCTCGGCGAGCAGCTCGCCAGCAACGCCCTGCTCCGGGACCGGCTCAACCGGCCCGCGCCCGCCGAGGCGGTCGCGCCGCTGGTGCAGAACACGCTGACCCAGTCCGGGGTCACCTCGGTGACCGTGGCCGACGCCCGGGGCCGGGTGGTCAGCTCGACCAACCCCACTCTGGTAGGCAGCCCGGTGAGGCTCGGCGACCCCCAGGTGGCGCAGGGCCGGAGCTGGTTCGGCGAGCTGGAGGTCGACGGGTCGCGGGAGCTGGTCGCCCAGGTGCCGGTGCTGGGCGAAGAGGATTACAACCTCGGCCGGTACCTCGGCGTGGTGGTGGTCGGTGAGTTGTCGCTGACCTGGTCGCAGCGGCTGGTCGGTGCCTCCTCGTACCTCTTCACCTACCTGGGCATTGCCTGCGCCCTGGGGGTGGCGGGCTCCTGGCTGCTGGCCCGGCGGATCAAGCGGCAGACCCTCGGCCTGGAGCCCCGGGAGATCGCCGGGCTGGCCGAGCACCGCGAGGCGCTGCTGCACGGCATCGCCGAGGGGGTGGTCGCGCTCGACCCGCAGCAGCGGGTCACCCTGGTCAACGCGGTCGGCCGGCGACTGCTCGACCTGCCCGAGCACTGCCTCGGCCGCAGCCTCGCCGACCTGGGCATCTCCGGCCGGCTCCGGGACGTGCTGGCCGGGGTCGACGCCGGCGCGGAGGCCCGGGACGAGGTGGTCGTCCGGGGCGGCCGGGTGCTGGTGATGAACCGGATGATGGTACGCAAGGACGGCCGCCGGCTCGGCTCGGTGACCACCCTGCGGGACCGCACCGAGCTGGCCCGCCTGGAGCAGGAGATAGGATCCTTCCGCAGCACCACCGAGCTGCTGCGGGCCCAGACCCACGAGTTCGCCAACCAGCTGCACACCATCTCGGGGCTGATCCAGATCGGTGAGCACGACGAGGTGGTCCGGTACGTCGACGCGCTGAGCCGGCACCGGGCCTCGCTCGACCTCACCGTGACCAGCCGGATCCACGACACGGCGGTGGCGGCGCTGCTGATGGCGAAGTCGGCGCTGGCCGCCGAGCGCCGGGTGGAGCTGCGGATCTCCGAACGGACCGGCCTGGACCGGCTGGAGCCGGCGGTCGCCGCGGACGTCGCGACGGTGCTGGGCAACCTGGTCGACAACGCCGTCGAGGCGGTGGCCGGCAGCCGGGAGGGCCCCATCCCGACGGCGTCCGGCACCCCGGACGGCGCCGCACCGGACGGCGGCGACCTCCCGGACGAGCCGGCCTGGGTGGAGGTCGAGCTGCGCCGGGACGCCTCCTCGGTGGAGATCGTGGTCCGCGACTCGGGGCCGGGGGTGGCTCCGCAACTGGCCCAGGAGGTCTTCGCCCACGGCTTCACCACCAAGGCGGCGCGGGGCGGCGAACGGGGCATCGGACTGGCGCTCACCCGGCTGGTCTGCCACCGGCGCGGCGGCGAGGTCGCGGTGACCAACACCGAGGAGGGTGCGATGTTCACGGCCCGGATGTCGGTGACCGGGGCGCTGGAGGCGAGCCGGTGATCGACGTACTGGTGGTCGACGACGACTTCATGGTGGCCCGGATCCACCGCGGCTTCGTCGAGCGGATCGACGGCTTCCGGGTGGTGGGCACGGCCAGCACCGGCGAACAGGCGGTCGCCGCCGTCGAGGAGCTCCGCCCCGACCTGGTGCTGCTCGACCTCTACCTGCCGGACATGTTCGGCCTGGACGTGGTGACCCGGCTGCGGGCCGCCCGGCACGACTGCGACGTGCTGGTGATCAGCGCGGCCCGGGAGGCCGAGGCGGTGCGCCGGGCGGTCCGCTACGGCGCGGTCAACTACCTGCTCAAGCCGTTCGGCTTCGACGAGCTGCGGACCCGGCTGGAGCAGTACGCCGCCCGGCGCAACTCGCCGCGCGCCACCGTGGTCAGCGACCAGGCCGACGTGGACCGGGTGCTGTCCCGCAGCGGCTCGCACATCGCCACCTCGGCGCTGCCCCGGGGCCTCAGCGCGGAGACCGCCGAGCTGGTGGAACGCGCCCTGCGGGGGCACTCCGGGACGTTCTCCGCCGCCGAGTGCGCCACCGCGGTGGGCATCTCCCGGGTCAGCGCGCGGCGCTACCTGGAGCATTTCGCCGACACCGGGCGGGCGGAGGTCAACCTCCGGTACGGCTCCGCCGGCCGCCCGGAGCGTCGCTACAGCTGGGTCTCCTGACGGCCTACGGCTCGAACTTGTAGCCGAGGCCGCGCACGGTCACGATGAACCGCGGCGCGGACGGCTCCGGCTCGACCTTGGAACGCAGCCGCTTGACGTGCACGTCCAGCGTCTTGGTGTCGCCGACGTAGTCGGCACCCCAGACCCGGTCGATGAGCTGCCCCCGGGTGAGCACCCGACCGGCGTTGCGCAGCAGCAGCTCCAGCAGCTCGAACTCCTTCAGCGGCAGCTGGACCGGGGCGCCGTCGACGGTCACCACGTGCCGCTCGATGTCCATCCGGACCGGGCCGGCGGCCAGCGTCGGCGCGCCCGACTCGGTCACCTCCGGGCTCTGCCGGCGCAGTACGGCCCGGATCCGGGCCACCAACTCCCGGGGCGAGTACGGCTTGGTGACGTAGTCGTCGGCCCCGAGCTCCAGGCCGACCACCTTGTCGATCTCACTGTCCCGGGCGGTGACCATGATGATCGGCACGTGCGAGCGCTGCCGCAACTGCCGGCAGACCTCCGTCCCGGACATCTCGGGGAGCATCAGGTCGAGCAGGACGATGTCCGCGCCGGTCCGGTCGAACTCGGTGAGGGCGGAGGGACCCGTCGCGGCGACGGACACCTCGAAACCCTCCTTGCGGAGCATGTACGACAGGGCGTCGGAGAACGACTCTTCGTCCTCGACCACCAGAACGCGGCTCAACGGTGCTTCCTCTCATGCGGTCAGACCTGGCGGAGTTCGGACGGGCCAGCCTTGATCCCAGCCGACGGCAGTATCGTCTCCAGGTCGGCCGGGGGGCGGGCCGGTAACCGGAGGGTGAACGTCGAGCCCCCTCCGAGTGTGCTCGCCACCTCCACCCGACCGCCATGGTTGCCGGCGATGTGCTTGACGATGGCCAGGCCGAGACCGGTGCCACCGGTGGAACGCGAGCGGGCCTGGTCGGCCCGGTAGAACCGTTCGAAGATCCGGTCCACGTCGTTGGGCGCGATGCCGATGCCCTGGTCGGTGACGGCGATCTCGACATGCTCGTCGACGGCGCGGGTGGCGACCCGGACGCTGGTGTTCTCGCCCGAGTAGTTGATCGCGTTCTCCACGAGGTTGGCCACGGCGGTGGCGAGCTGGGCGTCGCTGCCGTAGACGGTCAGCCCCTTCTCCCCCTCGATCACCACCTGGATCTGCCGGGCGGCGGCCGGGGTACGGGTCCGGTCGACCACCTCGGCGATCACCCAGTCGACCGCGACCGGCTCCGGCGCGGGCTGCGGCTCCGCGCCCTGGAGCCGGGTCAGCTCCAGCAGCTCCTGGACGAGCCGGCCCAGCCGGGTCGACTCGTGCTGGATCCGCTCGGCGAAGCGGCGGGCCGCGACCAGGTCCTCGGAGAGGTCCGGCGGGCCCGCCCCGGCGGGCTCGGTGGCGTCGAGCAGCGCCTCGGCCAGCAGCTGCAGCGCCCCGATGGGGGTCTTCAGCTCGTGGCTGACGTTGGCGACGAAGTCCCGGCGGACCCGGGCCAGCCGGTGCGACTCGGTGACGTCGGCCGCCTCGATGGAGATGTAGCCGGCACCGATCCCCATCGCCCGCAGATGCACCCCGAGCGGGTTCACCCCGGCGCTGTCGCGACCGCGCGGCAGGTCCAGCTCGATCTCGCGCCGCACGCCGGTGCGGCGCACCTGTCCGGCGAGGGTACGGATCAGCGGGTGGGCGGCGATGGAGCCGGCCGTGGCGCCGGTGCGGAGCAGGCCCATCGCCCGGGCGGCGGGGTTGACCAGGACCGGCACGTCGTCCGGGTCGAGCACGACCACGCCGGCGCGCAGCGAGTCGATCGTCTTGCGGCCGAGCCCGGAGAGGCGGCCCTGCTGGTCGTCGGGAATCGCGAGCCTCCCTGAGCTCCGGCGGGAGCCATCGCTCCCCGACGACGCCGCCCGGCGCCGCCACCCGCGGACGGGTCGGGACAGCAGCAGGCCGGCGACCAGGCCGGTCGCCAGCGCCACGGCCACCACGACCGCCACCACCCATTCCACCTGGCGATCGTAGGGTCATCGTTCACCTGGCTACCATCCATAACGGGACGAATCGTCCTCACTTCCGGAGAAGTTCACTCGTGGGTCCCGTGTCGTTCACCGGAGTTCACCTCGGGTCCGCTCCCCCCGCCTACGGTGGGCGCGCACCTGCTCGACCCGTACGCCGACGCCCCAGCCGGGGGCCCGGCGGCACCGACCTCAGGAAGTGACGATGCGCGACGAGTTCCGGGCCGACCTGCAGATTGTCAGCCAGCTGCTGGTGGACATGGCGGAGGGGGTGCGCGCCGCGATGCGCCAGGCAACCCGCGGCCTGCTCACCGCCGACCATGAGGCGTCCGAGGCCGTGATCGCGCGGGACGCCGAGATCGACGACCTCTACCAGCACGTCGAGGAGCGGGTCTGCGACCTGCTCGCCCGGCAGGCGCCGGTCGCCTCCGACCTGCGGGCCATGATCACTGCGCTGCACGTGGCGGCGGACCTGGACCGGATGGGTGACCTGGCCGAGCACGTGGCCAAGACGGCGCTGCGCCGGCACCCGTCGCCGGCCGTGCCGGCCGAGCTGCGTCCGGTCTTCACCGACATGGCCGCGATCGCCGACCGGATAGCGGAGAAGATCGGCGCGGTGCTGGCCAGGCCCGACGCCGACCTCGCCGCCGAGCTGGACCGCGACGACGACGCCATGGACGACCTGCACCGAAGCCTCTTCGGCGTGCTGCTCGGCGACGACTGGCCGTACGGGGTGGAGACGGCGATCGACGCCACCCTGCTCGGCCGCTTCTACGAGCGCTTCGCCGACCACGCGGTCAACGCCGGCAAGCAGGTGGTCTACCTGATCACCGGCGAGACCACTCCCGCGGCGAGCTGACCCGACGTACCGCGAAGGCCCCGGTCCGGCGCGCGGACCGGGGCCTTCTGCGTGGTGCGTCAGCGGCCCTGGTTGGCCACGGCGGCGGCGGCCGTCCTGGCGGCGGCCGGATCGAGGTAGGTGCCGCCCAGGGTGAGCGGGCGCAACTGCGGGTCGAGGTCGTAGCGCAGCGGGATGCCGGTGGGGATGTTCAGCTTGGCGATGGCCTCGTCGCTGATCTGGTCGAGGTGCTTGACCAGGGCGCGCAGCGAGTTGCCGTGCGCGGCCACCAGCACCGTACGGCCGGCCAGGATGTCCGGCACGATCGAGTCGTACCAGTACGGCAGCATCCGCTCGACGACGTCCTTGAGGCACTCGGTGCGCGGCATCAGCTCGGTGGGCAGCAGCGCGTAGCGCGGGTCACCGACCTGCGACCACTCGTCGTCGTCGGCGATCGGCGGCGGCGGCGTGTCGTACGACCGGCGCCAGAGCATGAACTGCTCCTCGCCGTACTCATCCAGGGTCTGCTTCTTGTCCTTGCCCTGCAGGGCGCCGTAGTGCCGCTCGTTGAGCCGCCACGACCGGCGCACCGCGATCCAGTGCCGGTCGGCGGCGTTGAGCGCCAGCTCGGCGGTACGGATCGCCCGGCGCATCACGCTGGTGTGCACCACGTCGGGCAGCAGGCTGTGCTCGCGCATCAGCTCGCCGCCGCGCCGCGCCTCGTTCTCGCCCTTCTCGGTCAGGTCGACGTCGACCCAGCCGGTGAAGAGGTTCTTGGCGTTCCAGTCGCTCTCGCCGTGCCGCAGCAGGACCAGCGTCCCGACGGTGGGCCCCTCGCTCGCAGTCATGCCGATCATCCTGCCGCACCCCGCCGACGGACACGCGGGCAGTGGCCGTGACGACCACCACGTGGAAAAACCGGTGACCGGCGTTCCGGCCCGGCACTAGGTTGTAAGGCGCTTTGAACTTTGCGGTCATTACCTGAGCGGGGGCGCGGGCGTGCGGACGGTGCGGAGTTGGTTGCGGGACACCACCGGGGGACTGCCGAGGACCTTCTGGTACCTCTGGACCGGCACCCTGATCAACCGGCTCGGCTCGTTCGTCCTGATCTTCCTCGCCATCTACCTCACCAGGGAACGCGGCTTCTCCCCCGCGCAGGCCGGCCTGGTGCTGGGCCTGTGGGGCGTCGGCGGCGCGGTCGGCACCACCGTCGGCGGCACGCTCACCGACCGCTGGGGACGGCGACCCACGCTGCTCACCGCGCACCTCGGCGCGGCCACCATGATGCTCGCGCTCGGATTCGCCCGGCCGCTCTGGGCGGTGGCGACGGGCGCGCTGCTGCTCGGCATGTTCGCCGAGGCGGCCCGGCCGGCGTTCGGCGCCATGATGGTCGACGTGGTGCCGGAGAAGGACCGGCTGCGCGCCTTCTCGCTGAACTACTGGGCGATCAACCTCGGCTTCGCCTGCGCCGCGGTGCTCGCCGGGTTCGCCGCCCAGGCCGGCTACCTGCTGCTCTTCGTGGTCGACGCGGTCACCACCGTGGTCACCGCGCTGATCATCTTCACCCGGGTGAAGGAGACCCGCCGGCCCTCGGCCGCCCCCGCCCGCCCGGCCGGCGCCGCTCCGGCCGGTGCGCTGCGGACCATCCTCAGCGACCGGGTCTTCCTCGGCTTCGTGGCGCTCAACCTGTTCGCCGCGCTGGTCTTCCTCCAGCACATCTCGATGCTGCCGATCGCGATGGGCGACTCCGGCCTCACCCCGGCCACGTACGGCTCGGTGATCGCGCTCAACGGCGTCCTGATCGTGGTCGGGCAGCTCTTCGTGCCACGGCTGATCAAGGGCCGCAGCCGGTCCCACGTGCTCGCCCTGGCCTCGCTGGTGATGGGCGTCGGTTTCGGCCTGACCGCGTTCGCCGACGCCGCCTGGTTCTACGGCCTCACCGTGTTGATCTGGACCCTCGGCGAGATGCTCAACTCACCGTCCAACGCCACCCTCATCGCCGAGCTTTCCCCCGACGAACTGCGCGGCCGCTACCAGGGCGTCTTCTCGCTCTCCTGGCAGATCGCCGGGGCGGCCGCGCCGATCCTCGGCGGCCTGGTCCGGGAGCGGGCCGGCAACACCGAGCTCTGGCTCGGCTGCGCGGCCATCGGCGCCCTGGTGGCGGTGGCCCACCTGGTCTCCGGGCCGGCCCGGGAGCGGCGGGCCACCCAGCTGCGTCCGGCGACGCAGCCGGCGACGCAGCCGGCGACGCAGCCGGCGACGCAGCCGGTCACGCCGGTGACCGCCGGCCGGCCGCCGGCCCTCGAGGCGGCAGAGGCCCCCGAGGCGGCAGAGGCTTCCGAGGCGGCCGAGGTCGCGGCCACCGCCCCGGCCGAGCCGGTCCCGGCCCGCAGCCCTTCCTGAGGTACGCCCAGCGCCGCCTCGCGGGCGGGCATCCCAGCGGACCCCCTCCGCGTGCCCTTTCGAGCTGATGTCGTAAACGAATCAGCACGGGCGGATGCCGGCCGGGGAGATCAGCGCCAGCGGGAAACGCGGCCCGAGCCGCCACCCGTCCGCCTCCCGTCTGCCGCCCGTGAGTCGTTCACGACATCAGATCCAAAGGACCCGCGACCACCATCCGCCTCCCTGCCGCGCAGACTCGCCACGTGGAACCGGGGCGCTGCCGACGGGCACCACACGGTGATCACGAACACGCTGGCGCGGCAGCGCGGCCCTGCATACGGTCGGGAAACCAATCGGTTAACAAAGCTTTCTGGAGGACGGGTGCGGGGGCTGCGACGGTGGTGGGACGGGACTGCCGGGGGCCTGCCCGCCACCTTCTGGTACCTCTGGGCCGGGCTGCTGGTCAACCGGGCCGGCGCCTTCGCCGTGCTCTTCCTGTCCCTCTACCTCACCGCGGCGCGCGGGGCGAGCGAGGCGCTGGCCGGCGCGGTGGTCGGGGCGTACGGGGCCGGCGGGGCGGTCGGGGTGCTGCTCGCCGGGGTGCTGGCGGACCGCTGGGGCCGCCGGGCCACCCTGCTCGCCGCGCACCTGGCGGCGGCGGGGCTGATGGTGGGCCTGGCGTTCAGCCGGCACCTCGCGCTGATCGCGGCGCTGGCCGCGCTGGTCGGAGTCGCGCACTCGATGCCGAGCCCGGCCTTCGTCGCGGCGATCGTGGACGTGGTCCCCGAGCACCGCCGCTCCCACGCGTTCAACCTCCAGTTCTGGGCGTTCAACCTGGGCATGGCGGTGGCCTCGCTGCTGGCCGGGCTGCTGGCCGAGGCGAGCTTTCTCGCGCTCTTCCTGGTCGACGCCGCCGCCACCCTGGCCGCCGCCGCGCTGATCGCCTGGAAGGTCCCGGAAACCCTGCCCCGCCGCGCCGAACGAGCGGGGAGCCAGCCGGACCCGACCCGGTCCGGGCGGACGGCCGGCGACCCGGAGGCGGACCGGGCCGGACGGTCCCGGCCGCCGGGGCTGCACACCGCGCTGACCGACCGGACCTTCCTGGTCTTCGTCGGGCTCACCTTCGTGCTGGCCGTACTCACCATGCAGACCTCGACGATCATGCCGCTGGCCATGCGAGCGGACGGCCTGACCCCGTCGGCGTACGGGACGGTGGTGGCGCTGGGTGGCGCGCTGATCGTGGTGGGACAGCTCTTCGTACCCGGGCTGATCGACGGCCGTCGCGCGCACCGCGTGCTGGCCCTCTCCACCGGGTTGCTCGCGGTGGGTTTCGGGATGCTGGCCCTCGCCGACCACCTCTGGGTCTACCTGGCTGCCGCCGTGGTCTGGACGGTCGGCTCGATGCTGGCCGCACCGCCGAACGCGCAGATCAACGCCGACCTGGCCCCGCCCGAGCTGCGGGCCCGCTACCAGTCGGTGTTCTACCTGACCTTCCCGGCCGCGTCCTTCGTCGCGCCGACGCTCGGCGGGGTGAGCCTGCAGTACCTCGGGGAGCGGCACTGGCTGGTGGTGGCGGCGCTGGGCCTGCTGGCCGCGGGTGGACACCTGCTGGCCGGGCCGAGCCGGGAGCGCCGGGTGGCGGCGCGGCGGGTCGGTCAGCCGGGACGCGCCGCGCAGCCGGTGGGCTGAGGGGCGACGGCTAGGCTGAGGGGCGACGGCAGAACGCCCACCGCGACCGTGGTCGTGGTGGGCGTTCACACCGCTTGCCCGGCGGCGGCGGGCGACACTCACCCCCGTAAGCGTCGCCCGCTCGCGCCGCCGGTTCCACGGGTGGCACCGTCCCCCAACGATGTGCTCCACCCGTTTCGTGCGCCTCGCTCGGTGCACGGATCTGATCGATCCGCCGCTCCCCCGAACGGTTCCGAGCGCGGCGCGGTGCAATAAAGTTAGTTCGCCCGGATTCCGGATTCAACCTGGATCACTGTTTCGCCGGTCACAGCTTCGGGTCGGCGATCCGGCACCCCTGCTCCCGGCCTCGGTGCTGGTCAACATGGCATTCCCGTAGACCATTCCCGTAAACCCCTCAGGCGTCCTCCCGATCGGGTGACTCGGTACGGAAGAAGTTGCTCTGCCGACCATCGCGCAACTGCTCCTGGTAGATCAGGTTCAGCCGCCGGAGGTCGAACGTCCGGAACCAGTCGTCCCAGCTGATCACCTGGACCCGGCTGCTCTCCCGGTAGCCCGGGATCTCGAAGGTCAGCACCCCCGGCCGGCCCTCCCGCTCGGTGCCGGCGATGGTGGCCGGCCGGGCGCCACGGGCCCGCGCCCAGTTCTGGATCACCTCGTGGTTGCTGGTGACCAGGCTCCGGCCGGGACGCTCGGGGCGGTCCGCCGGCGAGGAGATCACCTGCGACGACCGTACCGAACGGGCGCTGGACCGGCCGGTGCGCGTGCCGGTGGTTCCGGCGGCGGCCGCCGCCTTGGCGGGCGCGGCCTTCGCCCGAGCACCCGCCTTCGCCGGCGCAGCCTTCGCCCGAGCACCCGCCTTCGCCGGCGCAGCCTTCGCACGGGTGGCCGTCGACCGCCGGGCGGCGGCCGGGGTGGCCTTGCGCGCCGGCGCCGCCTTGCGGGCCGGCGCCGGCGCCGCCTTCGCCCGCGCGGACGCGCTCTTCCGGGCGCTCGTCGCCTTCTTGGTGGCGGCCTTCTTGGTGGCGGCCTTCTTGATGGTGGCCTGCTTGATGGCGGCCTTCTTGGCAGGTGCCCGGCCCGCCGGACCGGTGCTGCGCCGCGCCGCGCCGCCGGCGCGGCCCTCGGCTCGCAGGGTCCGCGCCAGCGTCTTCACCAACTCGGGCTTGCGCAGCGCGGAGATGCCGGAGACACCGCGACGCCGCAACTGCCCCCGGATGTCGTCCACCCGCATCCGCGAGATCTCGGACTCGGAGATCCCCGGGGTGTTCGGCGTCTGGTTACCCGCCTGCTGTCTGGTCCTGGTCGCAGTTCCGCCGCGACCTGAGCTGTTCCGCTGAGCCATCGCACGCTCCTCGACAGTCCGTCTCGGCCTGCGGCGGGTCCCGTTTTGCCACGCCGCAGTGGTGCGGCATACCCGTCAGGACCGGTCCGAACCTCCGGCGGACGGCTCGAAGAGGTGGGCGAAGGCCGCGAGGTTGGCGGTGGACTCGCCCCGCTTGACCCGCCACTCCCACTCCCGGCGGATCGAGCTGCCGAAGCCGATCTCCAGCATCGTGTCGAAGGACTCGTCCGCGTACGTCAGCACCGCGCCGAGCAGCCGGTCCAGCTCGTCGGCGTCGATCCCGGCCGGGTTGACCCGGCCGGTGAGGTAGACGTCGCCCACCGCGTCGATGGAGAACGAGACGCCGTACATCCGGGCGTTGCGCCGCAACAGCCAGGCCCACAGCTCCTCGCGACGCTCGTCGGGCTGGCGCATCACGAACGCCTCGATCCGCAGCGCGTGCTCCCCGACGATCAGGTTGCAGAGCGTCTTGAGCTTGTGCGTGCCGGGCAGGGTGACCGCGTACGAGTCCTCGCCGGTCGACTCCCAGTCCAGCTCGCGCTCGGCGCAGACGGACTCGATCAGGGCGGCCAGATCGCTCTTCGCGCTCATCGCACCCACTCTACGGGCGTACGCGAGGACGCACCGGACAGCGCGGGCGTGCCCGGGTCACCAGGAACAGGACATCGCCGGGTCCCCGGCGAGCTGGGCGGCCAGCCGGCCCCGGTGCTCGGCGATCGCCTCCCCGTAGACGGCGAGCAGGCCGGAGACGGTGCGCTCCCAGGAGAAGTTGCGGGCGTGCCGGGCCGCGCCGTGGGCCAGGTCGGCCCGCAGCGCCCGGTCGGGCAGCAGGCGGGCCAGCGTACCGGCCCAGTCGACCGGGTCGTGGCCGTCGACGAGCACCCCGCTGATCCGGTCCTGGACGGCGGTGACCAGGCCGCCGACGGCGGCCGCCACGACCGGCGTACCGCAGGCCTGGGCCTCCAGGGCGACCAGGCCGAACGACTCGTTGTACGACGGCACCGCGACCAGGTCGGCGGCCCGGTAGAGGGCGGGCAGGTCGTCGCCGGTGCGCGGGGGAAGGAATCGCACCCGGTCGGTGACGCCGAGCGAACCGGCCAGCTCCATCAGCGAGGTGGGGCGGTCCAGCCCGCTGCCGCTGGGGCCGCCGCAGATCACCACGGTCAGTTCCTCGGCGAGGGCCGGGTCGCGCTCGCGCAGCGCGGCGACCGCGCGGACCAGCACGTCCGGCGCTTTCAGCGGCTGGATCCGGCCGACGAACGCCACCACGTACCCGTCGGTGGGCAGCCCCAGCCGGCGGCGGGCGGCGCGGGTGGCCGCGGCCCGGTCGCCGGCGGCGGGGCGGAAGCGGTCCAGGTCGACGCCGGGCTCGACCACGGCGACCCGGGCCGGGTCGGCGTCATATCGGCCGATCAGGTCGGCCGCCTCGACCCGGGTGTTGGCGACCAGCCGGTCGGCCTCGGCGACCACCTGGTCCTCGCCGATCACCCGGGCCTTCGGCTCCGGGCGGTCACCGGCGGCGAGCTGGGCGTTCTTCACCTTGGCCAGGGTGTGCGCGGTGTGCACCAGCGGCACCCCCCAGCGCTCCTTGGCCAGCCAGCCGACCTGACCGGAGAGCCAGTAGTGGGAGTGGATCAGGTCGTAGTGGCCGGGCGGGCGGGCCGCCTCGGCGCGCAGCACGCCGGCGGTGAAGGCACAGAGCTGCCCGGGCAACTCCTCCTTGGTCAGCCCTTCCAGCGGGCCGGAGGTGACGTGCCGGACGTGCACGCCGGGGGCCATCTCGACCACCGGGGGCAGGTCGCCGGAGGTCGCCCTGGTGAAGATCTCCACCTCGACGTCGGCCTCGGCGAGCCGCCGGGCGACCTCCAGGATGTAGACGTTCATCCCGCCAGCGTCACCGGTGCCGGGCTGGTGCAGCGGGGAGGTGTGCACCGACAGGGTGGCGATCCGCCGCGGGCGGGGCCACGGCCGGGCACCTCGCTGACGACCGACGCCGGTGTGCATTTCCGCCACGTCCGCTCCCTCTGTCACGGTTTATGCCGTCCGCACGACCGGCGCTTCTTGGTCAACTCGCACGCCGCGTGTCATCTTCCCCATCGGGCCCCGGAAATGCGTCCGCGCTCTCCCCCGGCGTGACGGACCTCATCGCACCCGGCCGGTCGGGGCGTCGGCGCGGGCGCGACAATGGCCCGATGACCTCTGTCGCGATCGTCACCGGGGCGTCCAGCGGGATCGGCGCGGCGACCGCCCGCCGGCTGGCCGCCGAGGGCTTCCACGTGCTGGCCGCCGCCCGGCGCACCGACCGGCTGGCCGGGCTGGTCGCGGAGATCGAGGCGGCCGGCGGCACGGCCGGCGCCGTCGCCTGCGACGTCACCTCCGACGAGTCGGTGGCCGGGCTGGCCGCCGCGGCCGAGGCCGCCCCCGGGCCGGTCACCCTGCTGGTGAACAACGCCGGCGGGGCGCGCGGGCTGGACCGGGTGGAGTCCGGCGCAATCGGCGACTGGCAGTGGATGTACGACGTCAACGTGCTCGGCACGCTCCGGGTCACCCAGGCACTGCTGCCCGCGCTGGAGGCCTCCCGCGCCGGCACCATCGTGATCGTCTCCTCCACCGCCGGCTTCACCGTGTACGAGGGTGGGGGCGGCTACACCGCGGCCAAGCACGCGCAGACCGCGATCGCCGGGACGCTGCGGCTGGAGCTGTGCGGGCGACCGGTCCGGGTGGTCGAGATCGACCCCGGCATGGTGAAGACCGACGAGTTCGGGCTGGTCCGGTTCGGCGGGGACGCCGACAAGGCCAGCGCCGCGTACGCGGGGGTGCCCGAGCCGCTGGTCGCCGAGGACGTGGCCGACTGCATCGCCTGGTGTGCCACCCGCCCGCACCACGTCAACGTGGACCGACTGGTGGTCCGCCCGCTGGCCCAGGCCGCCCAGCACAAGGTGCACCGGGTCGGGCTGTGAGCCGGGCCGGTCACGGATGAGGGCCGGGCCGGTACGACCCCAGGGTGTGGTGACCCGGGGGACGACGAACCCGAACCGGCTCCGGCGGGTGGACAACTGGATCCTGGCGACCTGCGGCGACCGGATCCGCGCCGCCACCGACCCGCTGGTCGTGGACCTCGGTTACGGCGCCACCCCGGTCACCGCCGTGGAGCTGCGCGCCCGGCTGGCCGCCGGGGTCCGCGCCGACGTGCGGGTGATCGGGCTGGAGATCGATCCGGTACGCGTGGCCGCCGCCGCGCCCGCTGCGGACCCGCCCGGGCTGACCTTCGCCCGGGGCGGCTTCGAGCTGGCCGGCCTGCGTCCGATCCTGGTCCGCACGTTCAACGTCCTGCGCCAGTATGACGAGAGCGAGGTCGCCGCGGCCTGGCGTACGGTCACCGACCGGCTCGCCCCGGGCGGCGCGCTGGTCGAGGGAACCTGCGACGAGCTCGGCCGGCTGGGCAGCTGGGTGCTGGTCGACGCGGACGGCCCGCGCACGCTGACCCTGGCGGCCCGCCTGGCGACCCTGGAGAGCCCGGCCCAGCTGGCCGAACGCCTGCCCAAGGCGCTGATCCACCGCAACGTCCCCGGAGAGCGGGTGCACGAACTGATCCGCGCCCTCGACGACGCCTGGCAGGCCGCGGCCGGCTACGCCCCCTTCGGCCCCCGCCAACGCTGGCTCCGCGCCGTCACCGCCCTCCGCGAGTCGGGATGGCCCGTCCTCGACCGCCCCGCCCGCTGGCGCCTCGGCGAACTCACCCTCCCCTGGCCCGCGGTAGCTCCCACCTGACCCCGGGGTGCGGGTGGATCAGATGGTGCAGTTGATGAGGACGGGTTCGGGGTGGAGGGTGACCGCGAAGCGGGCGTGGACGGTGTCGCGGATGTCGCGGGCGAGGGCGACCAGAGCCGCGGTGCTCGCCGCGCCCGTGTGGTTGGTGAGGGCCAGGGTGTGCTTGCTGGAGATCGCGGTGCCACCGGGGCCGGGGTGGCCCTTGGTGAAGCCGGCCTTGTCGATCAGCCAGGCGGCGCTGACCTTCACCTTGTCACCGGCGCAGGGCCAGGAGGGCGGCTCACCGCGGTCGGTGGCGCGCTCGCGCAGCAGCTCGTACGCCTCCCGGTCGAGCACCGGGTTGGTGAAGAACGAGCCCACCGACCAGGTGTCCGGGTCGGTGGCGTCGAGCACCATGCCCTTGCCGGCGCGCAGCTTCAGCACCGCCGCGCGGGCGTCGGCCAGCGGCACCCGGTCGCCCACCTCGACGCCGAGCGCCCGGGCCAGCTCGACATAGCGCACCGGGCCGGACAGGCCCGAGCGGCGCAGCCGGAAGTCGACCGAGAGCACCACCCAACGGTCGCTGTACTTGAAGATGCTGGCCCGGTACGCGAAGCCGCAGTCCGCCGCCTCGACGCGGTCGAGGCGGTCGTCGGCGCGGTCGTACACCTGGACGCCGATGATGCTCTCGGCGACCTCCTGGCCGTACGCGCCGACGTTCTGGATCGGAGTGGCCCCGGCCGAGCCGGGGATGCCGGAGAGGCACTCCAGCCCCGACCAGCCGCTGTCCAGGGTGGCGGCAACCAGGTCGTCCCAGGGCTCGCCGGCCTCGACCCGTACGGTGACGGTGTCGGCGTCCTCGGCGACCACCCGCAGCCCCCGCGACCGGACCAGGACGACCGTGCCGGGGAAGCCCTCGTCGCCCACCACGACGTTGCTGCCGCCCGCGAGGATGAGGACCGGCTCGTCCCGCTGCCGCGCCTGGCGCACCTTTCGTACGATCTCCTCGGCGCTGGTGGCGGTCTCCAGCCGTCCGGCGGGGCCACCGAGGCGCAGCGTGGTGTATCTCGCCAGGGTGGCCGGGTCGGCGGGGTCGGCTCCGGTTGTCGGCTGGGCGTAGACGTCTGACACGTCTCTCACCCTAGGCTGAGGGGTAGCCGCGGCACCCACTGGTGGCCCGGTCACCCCCGGGAGGATTGCGATGGGCAGACTGCACGGCACGAAGGACTTCTGGATCGGTGCGCTCCGGGTGGACGGCCCGGCGTTCGCCGCCGCTGTCGGGGAGGCGCCGCCCGAGACCCCGGTGCTCTCCTGTCCGGGCTGGACGGTCGCCGACCTCACCCTGCACCTCGCCGGCGTCTACCACTGGGTGCACTCGTTCGTCGGCTCCGGGGAGACCGCCCGGCCGGCCCGCCCGGACCGCGCCGAGCTGCCCAGCGGGGTGACCCCGCTCCAGCTCTGGCAGCACGGGTACGACCAGCTGATGACCCTCTTCGACACCCTGGACCCGGAGTCGCCGGCGTGGAACTGGGCGCCGCAGCCGAAGAAGGCCGGCTTCTGGCCGCGCCGGATGGCGCACGAGACGGCGGTGCACCGCTGGGACGCCCAGCTCGCCATCGCCGCCGGTGAGCCGATCGAGGCCAAGCTCGCGGCGGACGGGATCAGCGAGGTGCTGGACACCTGGCTGCCGGCCGGCCGGCGGGCGGTGTCGGGCCAGTGGCACGGGGTGGTGCACCTGACCGCGACCGACGCCGCCCAGGACTGGTACCTGCGGCTGCGCGGCGAGGGGGTGGCCCTGCTGGACACCGCCACGGTCTTCGGCCACGAGGACCACCACGCGCGGGTGCAGGTCACCGGCACCGCCAGCGACCTGCTGCTCGCCCTCTGGGGCCGGATCGGCTACGACGCCCTGACCGTCACCGGCGACCCCTCCCTCCTGACCGGCCTCCGCACCGCCTGACCCCCCGGACCTCCCGGTCCTCGTCCGCCCTTTTCACGGAAGAGTGGCCATTCCGCGTGGAATGGCCACTCTTTCCGCGTTCGAGGGCCCTCAGGTCACGTCTCGGGCGCGATGAGAGCGCTCTCTTGACAGCGGGCCGGTGGGCGGCGACGCTGGCGGGAGAGCGCTCTCTCAGCCCTCACGATCGCGTCAGGACCGGGCTGCGGCTCGCTCACCAGCAGGTCCACCCGCTCCACCACCGATTGACCTGAGAGGAATCCGAGGAAAGATGGGTACCTTTTCGCGCCGCCGTCTGGCGGCGGTGGCCCTGGTGGCCACCACAGCCCTGCTCGGCACGGCCGCCTGCGCTGGCGACGACGAGTCCGCCAAGGGCGGACCGGTCACGCTGACCGTCGACGTCTTCGGACAGTTCGGCTACGAGGAGCTGTACAAGGAGTACATGGCCAGCCACCCCGACGTGAAGATCGTCGAACGGGGCACCGGCAGCAACCTCGACGAGTACTCGCCGAAGCTCACCCAGTGGCTCGCCGCCGGCAAGGGCGCGGGCGACGTGGTGGCCATCGAGGAGGGGCTGCTGGTCGAGTACAAGGCCAACCCGCAGAACTTCGTCAACCTGCTCGACCACGGGGCCGCCGACCTCAAGGGCAACTTCCTGGACTGGAAGTGGAACCAGGGGCTCACCGCCGACGGCAAGCAGCTCATCGGCCTCGGCACCGACGTCGGCGGCATCGCGATGTGCTACCGCAAGGACCTCTTCGCCAAGGCCGGCCTGCCCACCGAGCGGGACCAGGTCTCCAAGCTCTGGCCGACCTGGCAGGACTACGTCGCCACCGGCGAGAAGTTCAAGGCGGCCAACACCGGCGCGTCGTTCATCGACGCGGCGACCAACATCTTCAACACCATCCTGCTCCAGACCGCCGGCAACACCGCCGGCTACAGCTACTACGACACCAGCAACAACCTGGTCGTCGACGGGAACCCGGCGGTGAAGCAGGCCTACGACACCACTGTCGACATCATCGACTCCGGCCTCTCCGGCAAGTACGGCTCCTGGTCGGAGGAGTGGGTCTCCGCCTTCAAGCAGTCGAAGTTCGCCACCATCGCCTGCCCCGCCTGGATGACCGGCGTCATCGAGGGCAACGCCGGCCCGGCCGCCAAGGGCAAGTGGGACATCGCCCAGGTCCCCGGCAACGGCGGCAACTGGGGCGGCTCCTTCCTCGCCGTGCCGAAGCAGAGCAAGCACCAGGCCGAGGCGATCGAGCTGGCGAAGTTCCTGACCAGCGCCAAGGGGCAGATCGGCGCGTTCAAGGCCAAGGGCCCGCTGCCCTCCTCGCCGCAGGCCCTCGACGACCCGGCGATCACCGACTCGACGAACGCGTACTTCTCCGACGCCCCGGTCGGCAAGATCTTCGGCTCCGGCGCCAAGAGCCTGAAGCCGGTCTACATGGGCCCGAAGAACCAGGCCGTCCGCACCGAGGTGGAGAACGCGGTGCGCACCGTGGAACTGGGCCAGCGCAACCCCGAGCAGGGCTGGAACGACGCCGTGACCAACGCGAAGAAGGCCGCCGCCAAGTAGCCCGAGCCAGGCGTGCGGGCGGGCCCGGCATCGCCGGTCCCGCCCGCACGGCGGAGAAGGAGTCCACGGCATGGCCGTCCAGCTCGACGCGCGCCCCCCGGTCGTACCGGCGCCGCGCCACACCTCCCGGGGCAACCGGCTCGCCCGGTTCGACACCCGGTACTCGCCGTACCTCTGTGTGGCCCCGTTCTTCCTGCTCTTCGCGGTCTTCGGGATCTACCCGCTGGCCTACACCCTCTGGGTCTCGCTGCACGACTGGGACCTGCTCGGGGTCGACCCCGCCTTCGTCGGGGCGCAGAACTACACCCAGCTGATGGCCGACCCCGACTTCTGGCACTCGGTGGTCAACACCCTCGGCATCTTCGTCATCTCCACGGTGCCGCAGCTGCTCCTCGCGCTCTGGCTGGCCAACCTGCTCAACCGCCAACTGCGGGCGCGCACCGGCTGGCGGATGGCGGTGCTGATCCCCAACGTCACCTCCACCGCCGCGGTGGCGATCGTCTTCGGGGTGCTCTTCGGCCGCGAGTTCGGCATGATCAACTGGCTGCTGGACCAGGTCGGGATCGACGCCATCAGCTGGAAGTCCAACCGGATCGCCTCCTGGGTGGCCATCTCGACAATGGTCGACTGGCGGTGGACGGGCTACAACGCGCTGATCTTCCTGGCCGCGATGCAGGCCATCCCGCGCGACCTGTACGAGTCGGCCTCGATCGACGGGGCCGGCCGGGCCCGGCAGTTCTGGTCGATCACCGTGCCGCTGCTCAAGCCGACGATCATCTTCGCGGTCATCATCTCCACCATCGGCGGCCTCCAGCTCTTCACCGAGCCCCGCCTCTTCAACTCCGGCACCAACGCGATCCGCGGCGGGCCGCTGCGTGAGTCGCAGACGGTGACCATGTACATGTTCGAGAACGCCTTCGCGCCGCATTACAACTTCGGCTACGGCTCCGCCATCGCCTGGCTGCTCTTCGCGCTGATCGCGGTGGTCGCGGCCATCAACGTGCTGGTCCTGCGCCGGCTCGGCGGCGGCGGGCGCAAGGAGGAATCCCGATGACCCGACTCTGGTCGGCCGGCCGGCTCACCTACGCGGCGCTGGCCCTCACCGCCCTCCTGTCGATCTTCCCGATCTACTGGATGTTCGTGGTGGCCAGCCGGACCAGCGACGCGATGGGCGAGGTGCCGCCCCCGGTCACCCCCGGCGGCAACCTGGGCACCAACATCGCCCGACTCTTCGCCAACACCGACGCGTACTTCCTGACCGGTCTGGTCAACTCGACGATCGTGGCGGTCTCGGTCACCGTCTCGGTGGTCTTCTTCTCCACCCTGGCCGGCTTCGCCTTCGCCAAGCTGCGGTTCCGCGGACGCAACGCGCTGCTGATGGTCATCATCGCGACGATGATGGTGCCCACCCAACTCGGCGTCATCCCGCTGTACATGCTGATGACGAAGCTGAACTGGAACGACCGGCTGCCGGCCGTGATCGTGCCCGCGCTGGTGACCGGCTTCGGGGTGTTCATGATGCGCCAGTACGCCGCCCAGGCGGTCAGCACCGAGCTGATCGAGGCCGCCCGGATGGACGGCTGCAACACCGCTCGGATCTACTGGAACGTGGTGCTGCCCGCGCTGCGCCCCGCCGCCGCCGTGCTCGGCCTGCTCACCTTCATGACCACCTGGAACGACTTCCTCTGGCCGTACGCCGTGCTCAACGACCCGGAGAACCCGACCGTGCAGCTGTCGTTGCGGGCGTTGTCCGACGGGTACTACCAGGACATGTCGCAGGTGTTCACCGGTACGGCCATCGCGACCCTGCCCCTGCTGCTGGTGTTCATCGTGTTCGGCCGCCAGATCATCGGCGGTATCATGGAAGGTGCGGTCAAGGCGTGAGCGCGAGGAGTGAGCCGGTCCTGCGAGCCCCGCAGTCGCGAACGGAAGATGGCAACGTGAGCGAGCTCCGTTTCCCCGAGAACTTCGTCTGGGGCGCCGCCACCGCGGCGTACCAGATCGAGGGCGCGGTCCACGACGACGGTCGCGGCCCGTCGATCTGGGACACCTTCAGCCGTACGCCGGGGAAGGTGTTCCAGGGGCACACCGGCGACGTGGCCTGCGACCACTACTTCCGGTACGCCGACGACGTGGCCCTGATGGCCGAGCTGGGGCTGCGGGCGTACCGCTTCTCGGTGGCCTGGCCCCGGATCCAGCCGGACGGGACCGGCCCGGTCAACCCGCGCGGGCTGGACTTCTACGACCGGCTGACGGACGCGCTGCTCGACCGGGGCATCGACCCGATCGTCACCCTCTACCACTGGGACCTGCCGCAGGCTCTCCAGGACCGGGGCGGCTGGACCAACCGGGACACCGCCGAGCACCTCGCCGACTACGCCGCCGCCGTGCACGCCCGGCTCGGCGACCGGGTCCGCACCTGGACCACGCTCAACGAACCCTGGTGTTCGGCGTACCTGGGGTACGGCAACGGGGTGCACGCCCCCGGCGAGCGGGACGCCGGGGCCGCCTTCACCGCCGTACACCATCTGCTGCTGGGGCACGGCCTGGCGGCCCGCGCGCTGCGCGCGGCCGGCGCGCCGACCCTGGGGATCACCCTCAACCCGGCCGACGTGCAGCCGGCCGACCCGACCAGCGCCGCAGACGCCGCGGCCGCCCGGCTGGTCGACGGCCTGCACAACCGGATCTTCCTCGACCCGCTGACCGGCGCCGGCTACCCCGAGGACGTGCTGGCACACCTGGGCCGGCTGGTGGAGCCGACGTTCATCCGGGACGGCGACGAGAAGGTCATCGCCACGCCGATCGACCTGCTCGGGGTCAACTACTACGCCCCGACCTACGTCGCCGGCCGACCGGGCGGGGCCGGGGGCGGCGGGGCGTACCCGGGCACCGAGGGCGCGGTGGAGTTCCTCCCGCCGACCGGCCCGCTGACCGAGATGGGCTGGATGATCGAGGCGGCCGGGCTGACCCGGCTGCTGGAGCGGATCGCCCGGGACTACCCCGGGCTGCCAATGCTGATCACCGAGAACGGCGGCGCCTTCCCCGACAAGACCGGCGATGAGGGCCCGGACGGCCTCGGCCAGGTGGTGGACAGCGACCGGGTCGCCTACCTCGACGGGCATCTGCGGGCGGCGCACGCGGCCATCGCCCGGGGCGTCGACCTGCGCGGCTATCTCGTATGGTCGTTGCTGGACAACTTCGAGTGGGCCGAGGGCTACCGTAAGCGGTTCGGGATCGTCCACGTCGACTACCTGACCCAGCGGCGCACACCGAAAGCCAGCGCCCGGTGGTACCAGAAGGTGATCTCCCGGAACGGGTTGTGAGGTGATCTCCCGGAACGGGCTGTGACGAGGTGGGTGGTGACGGGGATGATGACGGCACAGCGACCGACCCTGGAGGCGGTCGCCCGCCGGGCCGGTGTGTCCCGGGCGACCGTGTCCCGGGTGGTCAACGGCTCCACCACGGTCGCCGAGCCGATCCGGGAGGCGGTCCGCCGGGCCGTGGCCGAGCTGGGGTACGTGCCGAACCTGGCCGCCCGTAGCCTGGTCACCCAGCGGACCGACTCGGTCGCCCTGGTCATGCCGGAGGAGGCCACCCGGGTCTTCTCCGACGACCAGGTGTTCCCGGGGATCATCCGGGGGGCGGCCCAGGAGCTGGAGGCGGCCGACAAGCAGCTGGTGCTGATGCTCGCCGGGTCGGCGGCCGGGCACGAGCGGGTCGAGCGGTACACCACCGGGCGGCACGTGGACGGGGTGCTCTTCGCCTCGCTGCACGGGGCGGATCCGCTGCCGGGCACGCTGGCCCGGCTCGGCATCCCGGTGGTCTGCGCCGGCCGGCCGCTCGACGGCGCGCAGGTGCCGTACGTCGACGTCGACAACGTCGGTGGGGTGTCCCGGGCGGTTCGGCACCTGATCGGAAACGGTCGCCGCCGGATCGCCACCATCGCCGGCCCGCAGGACATGATCGCCGGGATCGAACGGCTCACCGGCTACCGCGAGACGATCACCGCCGCAGGCCTGCCGGAGCTGGTCGCGTACGGCGATTTCACCCGGGAGTCCGGTGCGGCGGCGATGCACCAGCTGCTCACCGCGCACCCCGACCTGGACGCGGTCTGCGCCGCCTCCGACCTGATGGCGCACGCCGCCCTGCGGACGCTGCGCGAGGCGGGGCGGCGGGTGCCCGACGACGTCGCGGTGATCGGCTTCGACGACATCGAGACGGCGGCGTACACCGAGCCGCCGCTCACCACGGTGCGGTGGGAGATCGTGGAGCTCGGCCGGGAGATGACCCGGCAGCTGCTGCGGCTGGCCGCGGGCGAGGCGATCGAGGAGGCGGTGATCCTCCCGACCGAGCTGGTCGTCCGCGAGTCCGCCTGACTCGCCACCGGGCCGGACAATGCCCGGTCATCCGTTCGACGCTGATCCGCCGGTGGGAATAATCGATCGCCCCTCCTCGACTCCGGCGATAGCGTCGCCGCGTGTCCGGCATCCACCTGATTCACGTGCCCGAGCTCTCCGACGTCGCCGAGTACGCGTACGCCGCCACGGTCACCCCGCCGGCCCGGCTGGTGTTCACCGCCGGCGCCTGCCCGCTCGACGCCGACGGCCGTACGGTGGCGCCGGGCGACCCCGCCGCCCAGGCGCGGCAGGCCATGGCCAACCTCGAGACCGCCCTCGCAGCGGCCGGCGCCCGCCTCACCGACGTCGTCAAGACCACGGTGTACGTGGCGTCGCCGCGTCAGGCCGACCTGGTGGCCGCCTGGGAGGTGGTCCGGGACGCGTTCGGCGACCACGACCCACCCAGCACGCTGCTCGGGGTGGCCGTGCTCGGCTACACCGACCAGCTCGTCGAGGTGGAAGCGGTCGCCGCCGCCCGGCAGGTGGACTGAACGGGCACCGCGCTACCGGCCGGTGGCGTCCGGTTGGTCGTGCCTGCGCGAGCTGCGCTGAACCGGTCAGCGCTCCTCGACGGACTGGCCGAGTGATCGGCGGGTGAGCAGGGTGGCCCCGGCGACGGCGGCCGGCATGACCAGCACCGCGCCGAGCGGGATCAGGAAGCAGAGGAAGACCGCCACGCCGAAGCCCAGCGTGGTGGGCCGGTCCGCCTTCAGGATGGACCGCCGGTCGGGCAGCCGCAGCCCGCGCCGGGAGAACGGCGCCCCCACCAGCTCGACGGCGAGCAGCCAGCCGCCCACCGCGGCCCCGATCACCGGCACCACCGTCTGGCCGACCACCGGGATGAACCCGGCGGCGAAGAGCGGGACGCCGAACAGCACCGACAGCCCGACCAGCCGCAGCGAGTCGGCGACGCTGCGGCGCAGCGAGGCCCAGAACGGCACGTCCACCGCGCCCGGGGTGCCACCGAGCCGCTCCTCGACCCGCTCGGAGATCTTCTCGTAGAACGGGTCGCCGATGACCAGGGTGACCGCGGTGAAGCTGACCACCGCGAGCAGCCCGCCCAGCCCGAGGAGGGCCAGCCCGGCGATCACCCGGACCACACTGCGGACGGTGGTCGACCAGTCGTCGGCGAACGGGGTGACCAGCGCGGCCAGGTCGTCCACGAAGTACACCAGGGCGGCGAACGCGGTCAGGAAGACCGCACCGGAGACGAGCGCCGGCACGACGCCGAGCAGCATCAGCCCGGGGCTGCGGACGTAGAGGCCGAGGCCGCGCAGGAGCAGCCCGACGCCGGAGAAGAACCGACCGACGGCGCCGGTCACGGGCGCGGCGATGCTGCGGGATGCGTTCACGACCGCAGCCTAGTCACCGCCGGCACATCAACCAGTTGGTGGACGTCCGGGGTCGACCGCCGCCGGTGGAGATCATCTCCGGCCGGTCGATCCGCCGCCGGGCCGCCGTCGCGACCCTTGGAGGGTACGAGCGAAACGGCGAGAGGCGGCGCGATGCCGGTCATCGAGGTGACCAACCTGCACAAACGGTACGGCGATCTGGTGGCCGTGGACGACGTGTCGTTCACCGTGGAGGCCGGGGAGATCTTCGGCGTACTCGGACCGAACGGGGCCGGCAAGACCACCACGGTGGAGTGCGTCTCCGGGCTCCGCGTCCCAGACGGGGGCGGGGTGTCGGTCCTCGGGCTCGACCCCCGCCGGGACCAGGCCCAGCTTCGGCAGCGGGTCGGGGTGCAACTCCAGGAGAGCCAACTGCCCGACCGGCTGAGGGTCGGCGAGGCGCTGGAACTGTACGCGTCGTTCTACCGCGATCCGGCCGACCCCAGCCGCTTGATCGACGAGCTGGGGCTCGCCGACAAGCGGAACACCCCGTACAAGAAGCTCTCCGGCGGCCAGAAGCAGCGGCTGTCCATCGCGCTGGCGCTGGTGGGCAACCCGAAGATCGCCATCCTGGATGAGCTGACCACCGGTCTGGACCCGCAGGCCCGGCGCAACACCTGGGAACTGATCGAACGGGTCCGGGACAACGGTGTGACGATCGTCCTGGTCACCCACTTCATGGAGGAGGCCGAGCGACTCTGCGACCGGTTGGCGGTGATCGACCGCGGCCGGGTCGTGGCGCTGGACAGCCCGGCCGGCCTGGTGTCGAAGGTGGCCCCCGAGCAGCGCATCCGGTTCCGGCCGTCCGTCCCGATGGACGACCGGCTCCTCACCGCCCTGCCCGAGGTGGACACGGTCGACCGCATCGGCGGTCAGGTAGTGGTGAGCGGCACCGGTGACCTGCTGCACGCCGTCACCTCGGTGCTGGCCCGCAATCAGATCGTCGCCGCCGACCTGCGGCTGGAGCAGTCCTCCCTCGACGATGCCTTCGTCGAGCTGACCGGGCACCGGCCCGCCGACTGAGGGAGAAACGGAATGCACGCCTTCGGGCAGATCCTCAAGATCGAAGCGAGACTCTACCTACGGGACCTGCCGACCCTCCTGTCCACCATCGGGTTGCCAACCCTGGTCCTGGTGGTGCTCGGGCTGATCCCCGCGCTGCGCAAGCCGGACCCGCTCTTCGACGGGCAGTCCTTCGTCGCCTACTTCGCCCCGTCGCTGCTGGTGATCACCCTGGCGATGGCGGCATTGAACGTCCTGCCCACCGTGCTGGCCACCTACCGGGAACGCGGGGTGCTGCGGCGGCTGGCCACCACCCCGGCCAGCCCGGCTGCGCTGCTCGCCGCTCAGCTCGTCATCACCCTCCTCGCGATCCTGGCCAGCGCGGTGCTGCTCGTCCTGGTCGCCCGGCTCGCGTTCGGGGTGCCGTTGCCCCGGCGTCCGCTCGGCTTCGCGGCGGCCTTCGTCCTGGGCACGGCGGCGCTGCTCGCGCTGGGGCTGCTGGTGGCGGCAGTCGCCCGGACGACCAAGGCGGCACAGGCCCTGGCCGTGCCACTGTTCCTGTTGGCCATGTTCTTCGGCGGGGTCTACCTGCCCCGTTTCCTGCTGCCCGACTTCCTGGTCCGGATCGGGGACTACACGCCACCCGGCGTGCAGGCGCTGCTCGACGCCTGGACCGGCACCGCGCCGCAGCCCCTGCACCTGGTGGTGATGGCGGTGGTCGCCCTGATCGCGGGTACCGTGGCGGCGAGACTGTTCCGCTGGGAGTGAGCCGACACCGATGAGCAGCATCGCCGAACAGGTCGACCGGCTGGCCGCCTGGGAGGCCCGCGAGGCGAGCCTCTACCGGGTCCTGCCGTACCTCGGGCTGGCCGTCGGGATGCTGCTGGCCGCGTTCGCGCCGGCACCCGGCGGCCTCCCGGTCGCGCCCAGCCTGGCCGTCGCCGCAGCCGCCGGGTGCTGGGTCGCCTGGTTCGTCACCCTGCATCCCGGATGGGTGGGTCGGCGGGCGCTGATGGCGGTCTACTACGTCGGGCTGCTCGCGTTCGCCGCCGTGCTGGTGGTCGCCAGCCCGTGGTACGGCTTCTTTGCCTGGATCGGTTTCCTGCACGCGTTCTTGGTGCTGCGCGGCAGGTGGCGGTTCGCCGGGGTGGCCGCCACCGCCGTCCTGGTCGCCACGGCGCAGAGCGTGGGCCCGCCCTCGTCGCCGTCGCACTGGCTGCTCTGGTCGGTGCTGGCGCTGTTCAACTTGGGAGCGGCTGGCGGGGTCAGCTGGTTCAGCGCCATCACCGAACGGCAGAACGCCAACCGCAAACAGCTGATCGAGGAACTCGCCGAGGCCAACCGCCGACTGGCCGAGACGGCGCGGGAGAACGAGGGACTGCACGCCCAACTGCTCACCCAGGCCCGGGAGGCCGGGGTGCTGGACGAGCGACAACGGATGGCCCGGGAGATCCACGACACGCTGGCCCAGGGGTTGACCGGCATCATCACCCAACTGGAGGCGGCCGAGCAGACCCGGGACCGGTCGGCCGACTGGCGACGGCACGTGGACAACGCCCTCGCCCTGGCCCGGGAGAGCCTCAGCGAGGCCCGGCGCTCGGTGCGGGCCGTACGCCCGGAGCCGCTGGAGACGGCCCGGCTGCCCGACGCACTCGCCGAGCTGACCGCACGCTGGTCGACGATCAACGGGGTACGGGGCGAGGCCAGCACCACCGGCGACCCCCGCCCGCTGCACCCGGAGATCGAGGTGACCCTGCTGCGAGCGGCCCAGGAGGCGCTGGCCAACGTGGCCCGGCACGCCGGGGCGTCCCGGGTCGGGCTGACCCTGTCGTACATGGCGGACATGGTCACCCTGGACGTCCGCGACGACGGGGTGGGCTTCGACGTCACCGAGTGGCCCGGGATGCCGCGGCAGCCGGACGGCGGGTACGGGCTGACCGCAATGCGGCAGCGGATGACCCGGGTCGGCGGCCGGCTGACCGTCGAGTCCGAACCGGGCTGCGGCACTGCCCTCTCGGCGTCCGTTCCCGCGCTCTCCGGAGGTGCCGATTGACCGCCCCGGTCCGGCTGCTGATCGTGGACGACCACCCGGTGGTGCGGGACGGGCTGCGCGGCATGCTCACCGGCGACCCGGGGTTCGAGGTGGTCGGCGAGGCCGCGGACGGGGCCGAGGCGCTGGCCCTGGCCGCGACGCTGCGCCCGGACGTGGTGCTGATGGACCTGCGGATGCCCGGGATGGACGGGGTGACCGCGATCGGCCGGCTGGCCCGCTCCGGCAGCACCTCCCGGGTGCTGGTGCTGACCACGTACGACACCGACGCGGACGTGCTGCCGGCGATCGAGGCCGGCGCCACCGGCTACCTGCTCAAGGACGCACCCCGCGAGGAGCTGGTCCGGGCGGTACGGGCCGCCGCCCGGGGCGAGGCGGTGCTCTCGCCCAGCGTGGCCAGCCGGTTGATGGGGCGACTGCGCGCCCCCGCCGAGGAGCCGCTGAGCCAACGGGAGCTGGAGGTGCTGACCCTGGTGGCGCGGGGCGCGTCCAACCGGGAGGCCGCCGCCCGGCTGTTCATCAGCGAGGCCACGGTGAAGACCCACCTGCTGCACGTCTACGCCAAGCTCGGGGTCAACGACCGGGCAGCCGCCGTGGCCACCGCGTACGACCGGGGTTTGCTCACCCCCGGCGGGCGGTGAGCGACGCCGGGGGGAGGATCGACGGGTGCGCGCGTCCCGGCTGATCTCCCTGGTCCTGCTGTTGCAGTCCCGCCAGACGATGACCGCCGCCGAACTGGCCCGGGAGCTGGAGGTTTCCGAGCGGACGGTCTACCGGGATGTGCTGGCGCTCTCCGCCGCCGGGGTGCCGGTCTACGCCGACCGGGGCCGGGCCGGCGGCTACCGCCTGCTCGGCGGCTACCGGACCCGGCTGACCGGGCTGACCCGGGATGAGGCGGAGGCGCTCTTCCTCTCCGGCCTGCCCGGACCGGCCGGCGACATGGGGCTGGCGGACGCGGTGGCGGCCGCCGAGCTGAAGGTCCTCGCCGCGCTGCCGCCGAGCCTGCGGGACGCCCCCGCCCGGGCCGGGCAACGGTTCCACCTGGACGTGCCGGGCTGGTTCCGCGAGTCCGCGCCCCCACCGTGGCTGGCCGAGCTGGCCCGGGCGGTCTGGCGGGACCGGGTGGTCGAGCTGCGCTACCGGCGCGGCGACCACGAGGTCGCCCGGCGGGTCGAGCCGTACGGGCTGGTGCTCAAGAGCGGGATCTGGTATCTGGTCGGGCGGGTCGGCGACGCCATGCGCACCTATCGGGTGGACCGGGTGGTCGGCGTCGAGGCGGGCGGGGAGACCTTCGCCCGGGACGAGGGCTTCGATCTGGGCGGCCACTGGCGGGAGCAGGCCGAGGCGTTCCTGCGGAGCATGCTCCGCGACGAGATCACCGTCCGGCTCAGCGCCGTCGGCCTGCGCGCGCTGCGCGGGGCCGCCGAGGCCCCCTTCGCGTACGAGGAGGCGGTGGCCGCCGCGGGCGAGCCCGACGGGCAGGGGTGGACGGTCACCCGGCTGCCCGTCGAGTCGGTCGAGGTGGCGTACGGCCTGCTGCTCCGGCTCGGACCGGAGGTGGAGGTGCTCGACCCGCCCGAGCTGCGGGCGCGGCTGGCCGAGGCGGCGGCCCGGCTCGCCGTCCTGTACGACGAGCCGGGCCACCCCGGTCAGCGGTAGCCGGTGTCGTCGGCCGGCTTCCCGGTGAGGTGGACCTCGTCGTGGTAGCGGGACCAGTGCGGGCGGGTGCCGTCGAGGTCGGTGAAGCCGTACTCCTGGGCCAGGCCGCCGCTGTCCACGGACTTCCCGTTCCAGCGGGCCCGGTCCGGGTCGGCGGCCAGGGCGGCAACCGCGCGCCCGACGAACGCCGGCGTCTCCGACATGACGAAGTGCGGATCCTTGGCGGCCCCGTCACGCCAGTTGGCTTCGGTCACCCCGAAGTGCTCCAGCATCGCCTCCGACCGGATCCAGCCGGGGGTGAGCGCGACCGCGGTGCAGCCGTGCGGCTCCAGCTCGTGGGCCTGGGTGAAGGCGAGCCGGTTCACCGACACCTTGGCCAGGTCGTAGAAGACCGAGAGCCGGTAGTTGGCGTCGTTGTACTCCTTCGTCCCGTCGCCGATCTCGACCACCAGGCCACCCGGCTGGCGGATCAGCAGCGGCAGGGCGTGGTGGCTGGTGATGATGTGGGTGTCCACCGCCAGCCGCAGCGTGCGGAAGCCGGCCTCCAGGGGCTGCTCCCAGACCGGCTTCTCCCAGGTGATCAGCGGATCGGCGCCCCAGATGTCGTTGACCAGCACGTCGAGCCGGCCCTGCTCGGCGTCGATCCGGGCCACCAGGTCCCGGACCTGCTCGGGCACCAGGTGGTCGACCCGTACGGCGATCCCGGTGCCGCCGGCGGCGGTGACCAGCTCGGCGGTCTCCTCGATGGTCTCCGGGCGGTCCATCTCCGAACGGGCGGCGCGGCTGCTGCGACCGGTGGCGTAGACGGTCGCCCCGGCCGCGCCGAGCTGGATGGCGATCTGTCGGCCGGCGCCCCGGGTCGCCCCGGCGACCAGCGCGACCTTCCCTGTCAGCGGTGTCGTCGTCATGCCGTCGAGCCTGGCACCGATACCTGACAGCCGAAGTCCGGTTTTCCCAGGGCGGTGGTGTGCGTCATGCTCGCCGGCATGCACCTGCTGCTCTCCGGGATCGTCGGCTCGGTCGCGTACGGCCTGGCCGGGCCCGGCTCGGACACCGACCGGATCGGGGTCTTCGCCGCGCCGACAGTGGCCTTCCACGGCCTGCACCCGCCCCAGGAGTCGGTGGTCACCACCGACCCGGATGTCACCCTGCACGAGGTGGGCAAGTACGCACGACTCGCGCTGAGCGGCAACCCGACGGCCACCGAGCTGATGTGGCTGCCCGACGACTGCTACGAGACGCGGACCGAGTTCGGCGAGCGGCTGATCGCGATCCGGTCGGCGTTCCTCAGCGCGCCCCGGGTCCGCGCCGCCTACCTCGGGTACGTCACGCAGCAGTTCCGCAGGCTCGCCTCGCGGGACTCGTCGGTGGGCGGCCGGCGGCGCTCGGCAAAGCACGCCAGACACCTGGCCCGGCTGCTGCACCAGGGGCGGGTGCTCTACGCGACCGGGTTCCTGGAGATCCGGCTGACCGACCCGGAGTGGTTCCAGGCCTTCGGCGAGCGGGTGGCCGGCGGCGCACTGGACGAGGCGCAGGCGCTGGTCGCCGCGGCGGAGCGGGACTTCGACACCATCCGTACGCCGCTGCCGGACCGGCCGGACTCCGCGACGGTGGAGCGCTGGCTGCTCGACGTCCGCGCCGCCCACCTGCCGCCGGCCGGCTGAGCGAGATGGAGGCGGCCTATATGATCTCCGGCCTGACACAGGGAGGAGTTCCACATGTGGCCGTTCAGGAAACGCCGGCAGCCAACCGGCCTCGTCATCGATCCGGCTTACGGGGACCCGCAGGCGCGGGCAGTCGTCGACGCGCTGGGCAGCCAGGACTGGCGTACGGCCCGGGACATCCTCGTCGCATCGACCGATCCGGACACTCGCGCATTTCTGATGGAGGCCGCGGCTACGGTCGACGGCGTACAGGACTGGATCGGCGAGTGGGTCGATGCCGAACCGCATTCGACGCTTCCGGTGCTGGTCCGCGGCTGCCACGCGGTGCATTGGGCCTGGCAGGCCCGAGGCGGGAAGGGTGCCGAGCACACCAGCCAGGACCAGTTCCGTGAGTTCGCCCGCCGACTCCGGATCGCCGAGAACCTGCTCGACGAGGTCGTCGCCCGGGACCCGGACGACCTGACTGCCCGGACCTGGCTGGTCACGTCCTCGCGGGGCCGCCAGGTCGACGGTGACGAGGCCCGCGCTCGCTTCGACGAGGTCGTGAAGCGGCACCCGGCTCACGTCGTCGCGCACGAACAGCGGCTGCAGTACCTGTGCCCCAAGTGGTTCGGCAGCGACGAGCAGATGTTCGCCTTTGCCCGGGAGGCCACCGCGGCCGCACCGGACGGCAGCCTGTTGCCGGAACTGCTGGCCGTCGCGCACATCGAGAAGTGGCTTGAGTTACCGGCCGATGAGAGCGACGCGTACATGCAGTCCGCTGAGGTGTGCGCGGATCTGTTGGCCGCGGCAGAGAAGTCGATCTTCCATCCAGCCTTCCGGCCGGCCTTCGGCTGGGTGCCCCGGGGGACGGCGTTCGCGCTGGCACTGGAGTTGGCCCACGAGTTCAACGCGGCAGCGCGGGTCTTCGAACTGCTCGGTGACCATGTCAGCGAGTGGCCCTGGAACTACGTTGGCGATCCCGTCACGGCATTCACGAGGTCCCGGGAGTGGGTGTACGAGAACCTGTCCTGATCTCGTCTGTCGGTCTTGGACGGGGCAAGTCCGGCTGGATCCCCGGCACCGGCCCGCCGGTGCTGGGGACTCCATCCGCTCAGTCCGCGAGCCGGACGCGGACCCGGCGGTTGGCGCGGCCCTTGCTCTCCACCTTGACCACCTGCACCTTGCCGATCTGCGCGGTCGAGGCGACGGGGACCAGCCAGAGGTCGTCGCCCTTGCGGGTGCCGACGATCCGGGTCTGCACGCCCTGCCAGAGCAGCACGCCGTGGTCCGGCGGCTGACCGCCGCCGCCCGGGTAGAACGCCGACCGGTCCAGCACGACGCCCTGCTCGGGGTCGGTGGCCAGCACCGTGCACTCCCACTCCCGCAGGGTGGGGTCGGCGAGGTCCAGGCGGTGCGTACGGCCGTGGTGTGTGACGCCCATGACAGCAGACGTTACCCGTTGAGGAACGTCGAGATCCGCTCCCGCAGGTCGGCGCGCTCCGACCAGAGCACGCCCGGCCGGTCGTAGAGGTGCAGGGTCGCCTGCGGCAGCGCGGCGGCCAGCTCCTCGGCGACGTGCGCCGGGTGCAGGTCGTCGCCGGCGCAGCCGATCACCAGCGCTGGGGCGGTGACCGTGGCGAGCGCCGAGACGTCCCGCAGCGGGGCCTGCTCCGGCAGGTCGGCCAGCCCGGGGGCGAGCCCGTCGCGGAGCAGCTGGTCGAGCCGCTGCCGCAGGTACGCCCAGCCGGCCGGGGTGTTGCGCACCGCCGTCGGCAGCTCCAGCGAGACCGCGTCGGCGACGGCCGAGGCGTCCCCGCCGGCCACCGCGTCGAGCAGGTCGGTCAGCCGTTGCCGGGCGACCGGCCCGCGCGGGGTGTCGAGCACCGCCGGCAGGAAGAAGACCAGCTTCTCGAAGCGGTCGGTGCTGTCCGCCAGCAGCCGGCAGAGCGCCCCGGCGCCGAGGCTGGCCCCGAAGGCGCGGGTGGCTCCGCCGAGGTCGGCAACCGCCCGCAGGTCGCGGGCGAGGTCCAGGTAGCTCCACGGGCCGGGCGGCGCGTCGGAGCGCCCGTGCCCCCGGAACTGGAAAAAAATCTTGCGGCCGGTGACCGCACTGCCGAACGGGCGGGTGGTGGCGATGCCGTTGCCCAGCCCGTGCGCGAAGACGGTGACCGGGTCACCGGCGCCGGTGACCAGCCGTTCCAGCCGTACGTCGTGCGGCGTGGTGACCAGCTCGGTCTCCGGCTCGGGCAGGGCCGGGCGCCCGGTACGCGGGGCGCCCGGGCCGGGCCCCCAGGTGCGGGGTCCGCCGTCGGGCGGCGGGGGCCAGCGGAATCCCCTCACCAGAACCCTTTGCCGTCGTGCAGGTCACGCAGCCCGACCCGGACGTCGAGCAGGTAGATAAGGCCCGCCGCGATGCCGATCAGCCCGAAGATGCTGAGCGCGCCGAAGCCGAGCAGGGTGAGCACCAGACAGACCGCCAGGATGGCGATCCAGCCGCCCTTGGGCAGGGTGCCGATCGCCGGGAACGCGTCGGCCCGCTGGGTGATGGCGTGCACCAGGGCGACGCCCTGCACGATCAGCGCGAAGACGAGCAGGATCCGGTCGATCACGAAGACGACATCGAACACGAAGATCGGCGCGGCGATGGCCATGCCGGCCAGCATATGCCGACGACCCCGGAACGTCCCACAGGACGCTTCGGGGTCGTACCGATGGTGGCCGGTTACTCGGCGGCCGGGCGGGTCCGCTTGGTGGCCTTCGGCAGCTTCGCCGACGGGGTGGCGGTCGGCCTGGCGGCCCGGGCGGCCCGCGGCCGGGTGGTCTTCGCGGTGGCCGGCTTGGCGACCTCGGCGACGTCGGCCGGGGTGGGGGTCTCGGTCCCCGCCTCGGCCGGGGTGGCGGCCTGCGCGACCTCGGTCTTCACCTCGGCCGGGAGGGTGGCGTCGGTCGCCTCGATGTCGGCGTTGACGGTGTCGGCGGCCTCCAGCACGCCGGCGCCGACCACGCGCTCGCCGCGGGCGATCAGCGCACCGTACGCGGCCAGCGCCCGCTCCTGGGCGGCCTGCGCGCCGACCAGCAGCGCGGCGGCGTTGCGGGTCGCGGCCTCGCGCAGCTTGTCCAGGTCGAGGTCGGCCGGGACGGCCTTCTCGCGCAGGCCGGTGGCGCTCAGGTTGGCGGTCTTGAAGGTCTCGAAGGTCTCGGTGGCCTTCTGGCGCAGCTCGACACCGGTGACGACGGCCTTGCCGCCGATCTCGGTGACGGCCTTGGTGCCGTCGGCGACGACCTTGGTACCCAGCTCGCTCACCACGGTGGGGAGCTTGCGGAGCTGCTGGTACGCCAGCTCGCCGGCGCCGGCGGCGGCGTAGATCGGGGCCGGGATGCGGTTGGTCTTCGGCTGGGTCATGACTTCTCCTCCTCGGCCGCTCCCGCGGCCTTGCTGTCGGCGGTGCCGGGGGCGGGCGCCGGGCCCGCCTCGGTGACGGCGACCGATTCGAGGACGGCCTCGGTCGGGGTGCCGTCCGGGGTGGTGGGGCCGGTCGCGGCCGGCGTGACGGTGGCGGCCGCCCCGGTCGGCTCCGCCGGTGCGGTGGGTTCCGCCGGCGGGGTGGCGACCGGGCCGGCCGCGGCGGTCGCCTCGGCGAGCCGGACGTTCTCCCGGCGGAAGGTCTCGTAGATCTGGCTCAGCGACTGCTTCTGCGCCATCGTCAGGTCGGGGTCGACGGCGATCGCCGCGAGCACTCCCTGACCCTCCTTGTCGTCGAGCAGCCCGGCGCGCAGGTACATCGCCGGGGTGGAGACCCGCAGCGCGCTGGCGAGCTGCTGGAGCACCTCGGCGCTCGGCTTGCGCAGCCCGCGCTCGATCTGGCTGAGGTACGGGTTGCTCACCCCGGCCTGCTCGGCGAGCTGGCGCAGCGAGATCTTGGCGTTCCGGCGCAGGTCACGGATGAATCCGCCGACGTCGGGTAGATCCTTGGGTGCGGCCATGAGCCCAACGGTAGCCCGCAGTGCTAACTACAGCAAGCAAAATGCTAGCCAGAGTTAGCAAGCCAACAATGGCGGTTGCGCGCCGGGTGTCCGGTCCGTAGCTTGCATGCGTGACGATGATCGAGATCAACGGCGCGCGGCTCGCGTACGACGACCTGGGCAGCGGCAGCCCCGTGCTCCTGCTGCACGCCGGCATCGCCGACCGGCGGATGTGGCGGGGCCTGCTGCCCACCCTCGCCGAGCGACACCGGGTGGTCGCGCTCGATCTGCGCGGCTACGGCGACTCCGAGCTGCCGCCGGCCTCCTTCGCCCACCACGACGACGTGGTCGCGGTGCTGGACGCGCTGGGCCTCGACCGGGCCGCCCTGGTCGGCTGCTCGTTCGGCGGGGCGGTGGCGATCGACACCGCGCTGACGCACCCGCAACGGGTGTCGGCGCTCGCGCTCTTCGGCTCGGCCGTCTCGGGCAACCAGTGGTCCGAGGAGGCCGAGCAGCTCTGGGAGACGCTGGTCGGCGAGGTGGACCCGGAGGACTTCGCGGCGAGCGCGGCCGGCGAGGTGCGGTTCTGGGTGGTCGGGCCCGGCCGCCGCCCGGAGGACGTCGACCCGGGCCTGGTCGCCTTCGCCGAGGAGATGGACCAGCGGGCGCTCGCCGCCGAGCAGGCGCTCAGCGCGGTGGAGGTCGACGACCTCGACCCGCCGGCGATCGACCGCCTCGGCGAGCTGCGGCTGCCGGTGCTGGTCACCGCCGGCGCGGCCGACGTCCCGGACATCTCCCGGCTCGCCGACCGGATCGCGGCCGAGGTGCCCGGCGCGGTGCGCCTGCCCGACGTGCCGGACGCCGCCCACCTGCTGCCGCTGGAACGCCCCGACGTGGTCGACGCCGCCCTGCGCGACTTCCTGCGCTGAGCCAGGCGCCGCCCGTCCGACCATTCCGGCGTGTCGCGTCCGAACATTCCGGCGTGTCGCGTTCGGGCGGACGGGCGGCCCGGCGCACGCCCGGCTTCACCAGACCGCGCGTACCGCACCGACCGGCAGGCCGCCGCCGAGCAGCGGCAGCTCGGCGTACTCGATCAGCACCGGGGCCTCGACGCCGAGCCGGCGCAGCGCGGAGACCAGCACCGGCATCCGGGCCCGCGCCGCGCCATCGTCGATCTTGAGGGCGACCGCGCCCACGCCGGGGACGGCCGCGGCGATCACGCCCTCCGCGCCCACCTTGGCCAGTGCCCCGGGTACGCCCCGCATCAGCCGGGTGTCGTCGGCCCCGGTCCCGCCGACCAGCTCCGGGTACGCCCGCATCGCGTCGGACACGGTCCGCTCCATTGAGCCCGGCTCGGCGGAGACCAGCCGCAGGTACGCCCGGGCCAGGCCGGTCAGCGAGACGGCGAGCACCGGGGCACCGCAGCCGTCCACCCCGACGGCCGCCGCCTCCTCACCGGTGAACTCCTCGATCGCGGCGGTCAGCCGCTGCTGCAACGGGTGCTCCGGCCGCCAGTAGCCGTCCAGCGGCCAGCCGGCGGCCAGGCAGGTCAGCAGCATTCCGCTGTGCTTGCCGGAGCAGTTCATCTGCACCCGGGTCGGCCCGCCGCCGGCGCGCAGCACCGCCTCCCGGGCGGCGTCGCCGACGGGCAGGTCGGGCGGGCAGTGCAGGGCCGAGCCGTCCAGCCCGGCCCGGGCCAGCAGTGCCTCGACCCGGGCCAGGTGGAACTCCTCGCCGGCGTGGCTGGCCGAGACCAGCGCCACATCGGCCGGGTCGGTCAGCGGCAGGCCGGCACGCAGCATCCCGATCGCCTGCATCGGCTTGCTCGCCGAGCGCGGAAAGACCGGCGAGGTTACCTCCCCCGCCCCGGCCACCGGCGCGCCACCGGCGTCGAGCACCACCACCGAACCGCGGTGGACGCCCTCCACGAAACCGGACCGGACCACCTCGACGAGCGGCACGCCGCCCACGTACGTCTTTCCCACGAAGTGGACGGTACCGACGCCCCCGGCGGGCCCGACAGCCGGGTGACCAGGGACCTAGGCCGTGCCCGCACAGGGGCGCCCGGCGGGGCCGGCCTTACAGGCCGAGCAGCGCGCGGGCCTCGGCGGTGGTCAGCGGCGGACGCTGGGCGAGCTGGGCGAAACCGACCGCCCGGGCGACCAGCTGCATGTTGGACTCCACCGGCTGACCCTTGGCGTACGTGACCGTGTCCTCCATGCCGACCCGCAGGTGACCGCCGGTCGAGAGCGAGGCCAGCATCACCGGGAGGGTGCTGCGCCCGATGCCGGTGGCCGAGAAGGTGGCGCCCTCCGGCAGGTCGCGCAGCGCCTGGTGGGCGGCGACCAGCGCCTGCGTGGTGCCCGGCATGCCACCGGGCACGCCCATCACGAAGTCGACGTGCACGTGACCGCCGTGCGGCAGCCCGTACTTGCCGAGCAGCCGCTGGAGGGCGGTGAGGTGGCCGAGGTCGAAGATCTCGTACTCGGGGACGATGCCGCGCTCCTGCATCCGGGTGTGCAGGCCGACGATGAACTCCCACCGGTTGAGGAAGACGTCGTCGCCGAAGTTCAGCGTGCCCATGGTGCAGGAGGCCATGTCCGGCCCGGCGTCGAGCACGGCCAGGCGGGCGGACTCCGGGTCGGTCACCGCGCCGCCGGAGGAGAGCTGCACGATCAGGTCGGTGCCCTCCCGCAGCGCCGCCACGGTCTCCCGCAGCCGGCCCTGGTCCAGGGTCGGCTTCGCCCCGTCGTCGCGGATGTGGACGTGGATCACGGCGGCACCGAGCGCCTCGCACTCCTTGGCGGTCAGCAGCAGCTCGTCGAGGGTCACCGGCAGTGCCGGTACCTCCGCCTTGGCCGACTCCGCGCCGGTGGGGGCAACCGTGATCAACGTACCTGTCGTCATGCCGGCGATCCTAGACGCCCCGCTCGGCCGGGTCGACCGCCGGACTGAACGCGGGTTCAGGACGGGTCGATCGCCGCGGCGGTCTCCCCCACCAGCAGGCGGGCGTCGTCGGGGACGTTGCGCTTGACCACGGCGAGGGCGACCTGCCCCAGCTCGTAGTGGTGCACCGCGGTGCCGACGAAGCCGACCGCGCGGCCGTCCCGGGTCACCGGCGTGCCGGCGGCCGGCGGCTGGTCGGTGGTCACCCCGTCCAGGTGCAGCAGTACGAGCCGGCGCGGCGGCCTGCCCATGTTGTGTACCCGGGCCACCGTCTCCTGCCCCCGGTAGCAGCCCTTTTCCAGGTGCACCGCCGGGGCGATCAGACCCACCTCGGCGGGGATGGTCCGGTGGTCGGTGTCCACCCCGACCCGGGCCCGCCGGGCGGCCGCCCGCACCGCCTCGTACGCCCACAGCCCGGCGACCGGCACCCCGTTGCCGCGCAGCTCGGCGACGACCTGGTCCATCGCCGGCCGGGGCACCAGCAGGTCCACGCCGAGCGGGCCCCGACGGGCCCAGCCGCCGACGGGCAGCGGCCGCACGTCGTACACGGCGGTGGGCCGGGACGGCAGCTCGCCGGAGCGGAACTTGGGGCCCGGCACCGCGACCACGTCGGGGTCGGCCAGGCCGGTCACGCCGAGCGCCGCGACGGCGCCGGCCGCCTCCGGACCGACCAGCGAGAGCAGCGCGTGGTCGGCGGTGGCGTCGCGCGGCTCGACCCGGCTGAAGAACCGCATCCTCTCCAGGTACGACAGCAGCCCCTCGGTGGCGCCCGGCTCGGTGTCGAGCCAGGTCGTCTCGCCGTCCTCGGCGACCATGGCGTGCTGCTCGACGTGCCCGTGCGGGCTGAGCACCAGCAGCTCCGTGCCCTGCCAGGGCTTCAGCGCGGCCAGGTGCTGGCTGGTCAGCGTGTGCAGCCAGCCGATGCGCTCCTCGCCGGGCACCGCCAGCACGCCCCGGTGCGACCGGTCGACCAGGCCGACTCCGGTGGCCAGGGTGCGCTGCTCGCGCATCGGGTCGCCGTAGTGCGCGGCGACGCCCCGGACCCCGGCCGCACGGTGCGCCGGCTCCGGCTGGTCGCGGCTCTCCTCGTCGATCGCCTCGACGACCACCGCTCCCGCGATGTCGATCATTTTGGCTCCCCGTCCTCGCAGTGGCCGCAGACGCCGAAGAGCGCCACGTGCCCGATGTCGACCCGGAACCCGCGCTCGGCCACGAGCTGGTCGGCGAGGGGGCGGAGCAGCTCGGGATCGATCTCGTCGATCGCCCCGCACTCGCGGCAGACCAGGTGGACGTGCTGGTGCTCACCCGCCGCGTGGTAGGTCGGCGACCCGTGCGACAGATGGGTGTGGGTCACCAGCCCGAGCCGTTCCAGCAGCTCCAGGGTCCGGTAGATGGTGGTGATGTTGACGCCGGCGGCGACCTCCCGGACCGCCGTGTGCACCTGCTCCGGCGTGGCGTGGCCCAGGTCCAGCACGGCCTGGAGCACCAGCTGCCGCTGCGCCGTCAGCCGCAGCCCACGGGAGCGGAGCATTTCGGCGAGGGAGGATTCGGACATCGTCCGATCATAGTTCGGCGCCGGCACGTCATTCCGGGTCCGCCCGGCCGGGCGGCGGCCGGGCGCCCGGCCCGCTGGCTAGGCTCGGCGGTCATGGAGGCAACGAGGATCGCCGTGCTCGGCCGGGACGTCGTACCCGGCGGGGAGCCGGTGCTGCGCGGCGACGACCTCGGCGTGCTGCACGGCGACGGCCTCTTCGAGACCATGCACCTGCGCGGCGGGCAGCCCTGGCTGCGCGAGGCGCACCTGGCCCGGCTGCGGGCCGGCGCCGCCGCCCTGGCGCTGCCGCTGCCTGGCGAGGACGCCCTGGTGGAGCTGCTGGAGAGCGTGGCCGCCGGATGGCCGGCGGAGGTGGAGGGCGCGCTCCGGCTGGTCTGTACCCGGGGCCCCGAGGGCGGTGGCCTGCCGACCGTCTACGCCACCCTGGGCGAGGTCGCGCCGTCCGTCCGCCGGACCCGACGGGACGGCGTCACCGTGGCCACCCTGCCCCTCGGCGTGGCCGCGGCGGCCCGGCCGGAGCTGGGCTGGCTCCCCACCGGCGTCAAGTCCACCTCGTACGGGGCGAGCAGCGCCGCCCGGCGCTGGGCGGCACGCAACGGACTGGACGACGTGCTCTGGGTCTCCACCGACGGGTACGTGCTGGAGGGGCCGAGCGCGAACGTGATCTGGCTGGAGGGGCGGACGTTGTGCACCGTCCCGGCCGACACGACCGGCATCCTCCCCGGCACCACCTGCGCCTGGCTGCTCGCCCACGCCGGGGAGGTGGGGTTCGCCGCCGCCGAACGCATGACCACGACGCAGCGGCTGGTCGAGGCCGACGCCGTCTGGTTCACCTCGGCGGTGCGCGGCCTGGTGCAGTTCCGCACCCTGGACGCCACCCGCCTGCCCCACTCCCCCCACACGGCGACCCTTCAGGCCCTCCTGGCCCACCCCCTCCCCGGTTGATCGAGAAGTTCTGGTCAGCGGCCGCGCTCTCCGGGACGCAACTTCTTGATCATCGTGGGGAAACGGGTCGGGGTGGGGTCAGCCGGCCACCCGGGTGAGGCGGGCGGAGAGGTGGGGGGAGAGGGCGTGGCCCATGCCGGCCATCTCCTGGGCGTACAGCAGCGCGCCCTCGACGATGCCGAAGAGGCGAGCACCGGCGGTGACCTCCTTGGCGGTGGAGGTCCGCACGACCGCGTCGGTGGCGAACTCGATCTGGGTGCCGGTGCGCTTGCCGAGGTAGAGCTCCATGATCCCGGTGGGGCTCATCATCAGGGCCTCCAACTCGTCGGTGGCCCGCTCGCCGCTGAGCACCGGACGCCACCAGCCGACCTCACGCCCGGCGGGCCGGACCGGCCGGCTCTGCTCGTCGAGGATCCACGCCCGCGACTCGTAGAACAGGAACGGCCGGCCGTCGTGGCTGATCCGGATCTCCTGGGCGAAGTCGAAGTCCTCAATGGTGGGAAACCCGCCCCGGCCCCGACCACGCCACACCCCGACGTACGGCAGCAGGCCGTCGAGCGTCGGGTGCAGCTTCGGGCCGACCCGCAGGTCATGGCTCTCCTCGTACGGGTACTCCGCCACCGCCGGCGCGTTCAGCCACGGCGGCTGCAGCGGGTTCTCGTCCGACGGGTTCGCGCTCACCGGCTACCAACGTCCTCTCGATATTCGTACAGCAAGGTAGGCCAGGCCACCGGCGAGCGCGCCCAGGCCTGCGACCAGCAGGCTGACGAACCCGATCTCGGTAACCATCATGGTCATCCTATGCTGGGGGTCATGGCCCGCACTCTCGTCGTCAAGGCCACCGCCGGGGCGGACGCGCCGGAGCGGTGCGCCCAGGCCTTCACGGTCGCCGCCACCGCCGCCGCAGCCGGGGTGGAGGTGTCGCTCTGGCTGACCGGCGAGTCGACCTGGTTCGCCCTCCCCGGTCGCGCGGAGCAGTTCGAGCTGCCGCACTCGGCGCCCCTGGCCGAACTGCTGCACGTCATCCTCACCACCGGCCGGGTCACCGCCTGCACGCAGTGCGCCGCCCGGCGGGACATCGGCCCGGGGGACGTGCTGCCCGGCGTACGCATCGCGGGCGCGGCCGTCTTCGTCGAGGAGGCGATGGCCGAGGGGGCCCAGGCGCTGGTCTACTGACCGCAGCCGCACCCCGCACGACCACCGACCACCTCCGGGCCGGGAGGTCAGCAGCCGGTGGAGGCGGAGACCCGTACCTGCTCGCCGGTCGCGTCGGCCAGGACGACGACCGCGCCGCGCCGGTAGGCGTACACCTCGGGGGTGTCCACCACCGCGACACCGGCGGCCAGCGGCTTCAGCCCGGCCAGCGACACCGGCGCGGGACCGGCGGCGACCCACGCGGTCCGGGCGACCCCGCCGCCGGGGCAGGGCGCGACCACCTGCTCCGGCGGGGTGCCCGCCGGCCGGCCCAGCGCACGCAGCGCCTCGTCCAGGGTCGGCTCGCCGGGATACCCGGGCAGGAGCGTCGCGTACTCCACGTCGTCCGGCCGGCAGCCGCTGTCAGCCGTCAGCCGGACCCGGCCGGGGCTGACCACCCGGCCCTGCACCGCGACGAACTCACCAGCGTCGGCCCGCAGCCGTGGACCGTTCGAGCTGGGGTGGACCCCGGCCCGCCAGTCCGCCGGAAGCCGGCCGGCGATCGCCTCCAGCAGCGCCCGCTCGCCGCCGTCGGCCACCACCACGTCCAGGTCCCGGACCAGCGTCGCGCCGTCGTCCATCGGGGTGACCCGGCAGCCCCGGTCGAGCCGGGGCGCGGCCAGCTCCCACGCCCCGTCGCCGGTGGCGGCGACGAGCTGTCCGAGCGCCCGGTCGACCACCGGGCCGGCCTCGGCGAGGGTGCGCTGCTCGCGCACGGTCGGTGGGTCGTGCCGCACGGACCACCAGGTGAGCGCGCCAAGCAGCACCGCCCAGAGCACGGTCGCGGCCAGCAGCCAGCGCGGCCACCCGCGGGTGGGCGCCGGCTCGGGAGGACCAGTCGGCGGGGCCCACCCCGCCTGGACAGCACCGCTCACCCGCCCATCGTGTCACGCACCCGCCGCCCCCTCCGGCCGGCCCCGATCACGGTCCAACCATGGCAGACGGGCGGGGCCGGTCACCCCGGGTGGGGTGACCGGCCCCGGGCCGATCAGAGGGTGGGTCAGGCGACCGTCACGGAGACCTCGTTGATCCCCCGCCCGGCGATCACGGCGGTGTCGCCGTTGCCGTGCCGGGACAGCGCCCGCAGCGTCCAGCTGCCCGGCGCGGCGAAGAAGCGGAACTGCCCGGCCGGGGAGGTGACCACCTCGGCGGTGAACTCACCGGTCGAGTCGAGCAGCCGGACGTACGCGCCCGGCACGGCCTCGCCCGCGTCGGAGCGGACCACACCGGTGATGACGGTTTCCTTCTCCAGGTCCAGGCTGGCCGGCAGCGGCGCGGCCTGGTCCGGAGCGGCGCAACCCGCGGCGGTAGGGGCGGTGGGAGCAGTCATCTCAGGCCTCCCCGCCAGAGCTGTCCGACCCGGCTCCGCCGGGAGTATCGCCGAGTGCCACCGGCACGCCGACCAGCGAGCCGTACTCGGTCCAGGATCCGTCGTAGTTCTTCACGTTGCGGTGGCCGAGCAGCTCCTGCAGCACGAACCAGGTGTGCGAGGAGCGCTCGCCGATCCGGCAGTAGGCGATGGTCTCCTTGCCGTCGTCCAGCCCGGCGTCGGCGTAGATCCTGCGCAGCTCGTCGTCGGACTTGAAGGTGCCGTCCTCGTTGGCCGACTTGGACCAGGGCACGCTGATCGCGGTGGGGATGTGCCCGGCCCGCTGCGCCTGCTCCTGGGGGAGGTGGGCGGGGGCGAGCAGCCGGCCGGCGAACTCGTCGGGGCTGCGCACGTCGACCAGGTTCTTGGCGCCGATGGCGTCGACCACCTCGTCGCGGAAGGCGCGGATCGAGGTGTCCGGCTCCTGCGCGACGTACTCGGTCTCCGGGCGGGTCACCGGGTCGGTGACCAGCGGGCGGGCGTCCAGCTCCCACTTCTTGCGGCCGCCGTCGAGCAGCTTGACGTCGCGGTGGCCGTAAAGCTTGAAGTACCAGTACGCGTACGCGGCGAACCAGTTGTTGTTGCCGCCGTACAGGATCACGGTGTCGTCGTTGCCGATGCCCCGCTCGGAGAGCAGCGCCTCGAACTGGACCTTGTTGACGAAGTCCCGGCGGACCGGGTCCTGGAGGTCGGTCCTCCAGTCCAGCTTGATCGCACCGGCGATGTGGCCGGTGTCGTACGCCGAGGTGTCCTCGTCGACCTCGACGAAGACGACGCCCGGGGCGTCGATGTTCTTCTCGGCCCACTCGGCCGAGACGAGTGCGGTGTCGCGACTCATCAGATCACTCCCTGGTGAGGTGGATGGTGAGCCAGCGCGGGATCGAAATCGGTGATTGTCGCACCACGCGCGGGACCCATAGAGGAACGGATCACGGGTTCGTGCGACGGCGCCGCTGCCGGGCGTACGGTGGGAGAGCACCGGGGAGGGTACGCGGACCCTGAAAGCCGGTTGGCCGCTAGGCGGCCGGAGACAGCCCCGCCGTCAGATGACGGAGCGACACAGGCAGGTGGCCACGCGGCACAGGTCGACCGCGCGCCGTTTGGTGAGGTGCGTCCCCATGAGTAGGGAGCCTAGCAGCCGTCCCGGAGAGCGCCATCGATCCGACCAGCATGCGGGACACGCAGCAGGACACGGCGACGGCCCGGCCGTGCGGCCGGGCCGTCGCCACGCCACCGACTCAGCCGGCGGAGTTGATCGGTACGTCCGTCGCGTCGGCGGTCACCGCCAGCCCCTCCGGCCTCGGCTCGACCTTGCGGACGTTGAGCTGGAACGGCAACTTGGGCAGAGGCACATCGATCGAGATGCTCTTGGCGTAGTTGCTCAGCAGCGTCCGGGCCAGCGGCACCGCCGGCAGCCCCTCGGCCGTCAGGTCGTTGAAGCGCAGGGCCACCTTGTTGCCCTCGGCGACGGTCACCTCGGCGGTGCCGGTGACGGTGAGCCTCTGCCCCAGGATGTCCACCGGGGCGGTGACGACGAGCTTGCCGTTCTGCTCGCCGAGCTTCAGCCCGGGGCGGTCCAGCAGGGCGGCGAGGCTGTCGTAGGTGACGGTGCCGGTGCCGTCGACCCTCTCGGCGATCACGTCGCCGTTGCCCGAACGGAGGGTGTCCAGCGAGGCCCGCACGTCGCGGGCGGCCACGTCCAGCCGGGGCAGACGGACCGCGTTGCCCTCCACCGAACCCCGCACGTCGGTCAGCACGATGGAGATCCGCTCGTAGCGTCCGTCGAGCACCTGGGTCAGGAACGGGAAGCCGCCGACGTCGACCTTGGGCGGGGCGGACTGGGCCTTCTGCTTGGCAACCTCCTGCTTCACCTGGTCGGCGATGGCCCGCTCGGCCACCCCGGCCGCCACCCGGTCGGCCACGACCAGCAGCCCGACCAGGAGCAGCCCCAGGACGGCCAGCGTGACCAGCACCTTGCGCCCCCGCCGCCGGGGACGCTCCTCGTACGCGGGGTACGCCTCTGCCACGCCGCCTCCTTGTCCGTCGCCGTCGCGGTCCCGCGACGCCCGTCTCCACCGGCGCCACCACGCGGCGCACCGTTGGTACCCGACGGGTGGAAGGCTCAACCGTAGGTCAGAGGAAGAGCACGGACATCGCGTACGCGGCCGGCGCGGCCAGCGCGAACCCGCCGAGCGGCCCCTGCATGTGCCGGGCGATCCACAGCGTCGGCGGCTCGCCGGCCATCAGCCGGCCCGCTTCGGCGTACCCGACGGCGAGGTCGGCCAGCACGGCCGTGGCGGCGGTGACCAGGCCGATCAGCGCCGCGCTGGTCGGGGTGAAGCCGACCAGGTAGCTGCCGAGCACCGCGCTGGTCAGGGTGCCGATCATCGCGCCGGCCACCACGCCGGCCGCGCCGCGTGGCACCTGCGGGGCGAGCCGGGGCCAGGGCAGCACCGCGTCGGTGAGCCGGGCGACGGTGAGCGCGACACCGGTGGCGGCCAGGCAGACGGTGATGGCCTGGGTGCCGGCCGGGATCCGGCTGAGCGTGATCAGCGTGGCGAACGCGACGACCCCGACCACGATGAGCAGGGTGGTGCCGAGCGAGTCGGTGACCCGGATCCGGTCCACCCGGCGGACGAGCTGACCCAGCACGCCGAGGACGAAACCGCCCGCGGCGACGTATCCGAGCGGCGCGAGGCCGGCGATGTCGGACTGTACCGCGGCGACGTCCGCCGCCCCGGCGACGGCGGCGCTGACGACCGCGACCAGCATCAGGGCGGGCGGGCGCATGGCCATCGTCCAGGCGAGGACGAAGAGCAGCTGCACGCCGAAGACGATGAAGGCGAAGGGCAGCCGGTGCCCGGGCCCGGCGGTCTGCGCGCCGAGCACCAGACCGACGCCGAGCAGCGCGGCGAAGCCCGCGACGGTCAGCGAGAGTGGCTTGCGCACGTCGACCGGCTCGACGACCTCCTCCTCCGGCTCCGCCGCCTCGTCGTCGGGCCGGCGGGGCGCGCCGCCCTTGCGGGCCCGGCGCGGCCCGCGCTCCCGCCGCTGCTCTCCGTCGTCGGCCGGGCCGGTACGCGGGCCGGGCGGAAGGCCACGGGCGGGGCCGGCCGGCCCCGGGCGGGCGTCGTCGGCCCACGGGTCGCGGCCGGTCTCGGGCGAGGTGGAGGGAAACACGCCCCGATCGTGCCAGACCAGGAGGCTCCGGCGGAGGTCGCGGTTTCAGCAACGTTAAAACCTGCGGCACGATCATGGGCAGAACCGACAAAGGGTATAGGACGAACGGGTCCCACCTGGGCAATCCGTTAGGCTCAAGCCGTTACCCGCCCGTCAGCGACGCCGGGACCCACGCTAGTTCGCAGCGCCACGCCCCTCGGGGCTGCCGCTGGTCGCGCGCGGCTTCGGCCGTCGGGACGGAGGTGATCGTGTGGAGATCCTGTTGCTGGTGACCGCGCGCGCAGGTGAACCATCGGCAGTGCTGCCGGCGCTCGACCTGCTGCCGCACTCGGTCCGCACCGCACCCCGCGACGTCCGCACCCTGGTCGCCGGGCCGAGCCCGGACACGGTGCTGGTGGACGCGCGTTCCGAGCTGAGCGAGGCGCGGGCGACCTGCCGCATGCTGCACGCCACCGGCCTCGGGGTGCCGCTGGTGGCGGTGGTGACCGAGGCGGGGCTGATCGCGCTGAACGCCGACTGGGGCGTGGACGACGTCATCCTGGCCAGCGCCGGTCCGGCCGAGGTGGAGGCCCGGCTGCGCCTCGCGGTCGGCCGGCTGAGCAACGCCACCGCCGGCGCCGGCGGCTCGATCCGGGCCGGCGAGCTCACCATCGACCCGGACACCTACGCGGCCAAGTTGAAGGGCCGGCCGCTCGACCTCACCTACAAGGAGTTCGAGCTGCTGAAATTCCTGGCCCAGCACCCGGGTCGGGTATTCACCCGGGACCAACTGCTCCGCGAGGTCTGGGGGTACGACTACTTCGGCGGCACCCGGACGGTGGACGTGCACGTCCGGCGGCTGCGGGCCAAACTCGGCTCGGAGTACGAGTCGATGATCGGCACGGTCCGTCAGGTGGGCTACAAGTTCGTGGTCCCGCCGTCGCGGTCGCTGCCCGAGGCGGAGCCCGCCCCGCTGCCGGTCTGAGCGGAGCACGTCTGCCGCCGGTCTGCGCCCGACCGCCGCAGTTCCACCCGTCTGGAGCGCCCTTTCCGATACGCCCTTTTTGCCCCTCTCGCCGGTTCTAGTCTCATTGACGAGTTGGCGGCGAGAGGGGCGACGGTGATGACCACGGGGGCGACGAGGGTGCCGGTTCGCGGTCCACACCGGCGGTGGCGCTGATGGGCCCCCGGACCACCGGCCGCGCCGTCGGCGTCGTCGTCCTCGTGCTGGCCGCCCTGCTCGGCTCCGCGTACGCGCTCGGCCGGAGCCTGCTCGACGACCCACCGCGATCCGGCACCGGCACCACGGCCAGCGTTCACGGCGCCGAGTACGGCGAGCAGTCGGCCGGGGGCCCCTCCCCCGAGGGCACGCCGTCGGGCCGCGCCGAGGCCGGGCAGGACGGCCACCGGGCGGCCGAGAGCCTGGACGACGGCCTGTTCGGCAGCCGGGTGACCACCGGCTCCTCCGAGGTGGCGCTCACCTTCGACGACGGGCCGGACCCGCAGTACACCCCGCAGGTGCTGGAGGTGCTCCGCGAGTTCCACGTCCGGGCCACCTTCTGCGTGGTCGGCGAGAACGTGCAGAACCACCCGGACCTGATCCGGGCGATCGTGGCCGACGGGCACACCCTGTGCAACCACTCCTGGAAGCACGACGTGCAACTGGGCCAACGCTCCCCCAACACGATCCGCGCCGACCTGCTGCGGACCAACCAGGCGATCCGGGACGCCGTGCCCGACGCCCCCATCGCCTGGTACCGACAGCCCGGCGGGGCCTGGACGTACCCGGTGGTGTCGGTCGCCGAGGAACTGGGGATGACCCCGCTGCACTGGAACGTCGACCCGTCGGACTGGCAGGCGCCCGGCGCCACCCGGATCACCGCCCTGGTCACCCGGGGCGCCGGGCCCGGCTCGATCGTGCTGATGCACGACGCCGGCGGGAACCGGCAGGGGACGGTCGACGCGCTGCACCGCATCCTGCCCGACCTGACCAGCCGGTTCCGCCTGGAGGCGCTGCCGGTCGACGGCATCACCTGAGCCTCGCCGTCGATCGGGCTACGGTGACGGGGTGAGTAGCGCGGAACCGACGACCGACCGGGTGGCCCGGGCCGACCGACTCGCCCCGGCCGAGGTGGCCGAGGCCCTGGCGCTGGCCCGCCTCGTGGGTGACGCCGACGGCGCGGACCCGTTCGACGAGCACACGCTGCTGCGGCTGCGCGACCCGGAGGCGGCCGCCGTGCACCTGACCGCCCGCGCCGCCGACGGCACCCTGACCGGGTACGCCCACCTGGACACCGCCGACCCGGCGGCCGGCGTCGGGGCGGAGCTGGCGGTGCACCCGGCGTACCGGCGGCGGGGCACCGGCCGGGCGCTGGCCCGGGGCGTGCTGGCGGCGGCGTCCGGACCGCTGCGGGCGTGGGCGCACGGGGACCACCCGTCCGCCGCGGCGCTCGCGGTCGACCTGGGCTTCGTCCGGGCCCGGGTGCTCTGGCAGTTGCGCCGCCCGCTGGCCGCCGCGCTGCCCGCGCCCCGGTTGCCGGACGGCGTCGCGCTGCGCGCCTTCCGCCCCGGCGCGGACGACGAGGCCTGGCTCGCACTGAACGCCCGAGCCTTCGCCACGCACCCGGAGCAGGGCCGGTGGGCCGCGGCCGACCTGCGGACCCGGCTGGCCGAGCCGTGGTTCGACCCGGCCGGCTTCCTGCTCGCCGTCGAGGAGGCCAGCGGCCGGCTGCTCGGCTTCCACTGGACCAAGGTGCACGAGCGCCCGGGCTCGGCCCGGATCGGCGAGGTCTACGTGCTCGGGGTGGACCCGTCCGCGCACGGCGGCGGGCTCGGCCGCGCGCTGACCACCGCCGGGCTGGCCCACCTGCGGAACGCGCGGGGGCTGGACCGGGTGATGCTCTACGTCGACGAGTCGAACACGGGCGCGATGGCACTCTACGAGCGGCTCGGTTTCGCCCGCTGGTGCGGGCACGTCAACTACCGGCTGGGCTGAGCCGACGGGCGGACGTCCGCCGGGCCTCGTCGTCGGCGGCGACGAGGCCCGGCGGGTCGGCCGCGGCCGCAGGTGGGTCGACGGGCGGCCGCCGGCCTTTGCCGCCCTGGACGCCCCTGCCGAGGCCGCCCGCCTGGTCACCGCACGGTAACGGCAATGCATCGGCACGATAACGCCGGACCGGGAAAGTCGGATAAATGGCGATAGCAGGACGGCAGTTCACCTATCGGACAACCGTCACTCAGGCAGCGGCCACCCCTCCGGTCGTGCTTGTTCATCCTCCGTTCACTTCTGACCGGCAAATCGTCTACCTGGCACTTCTAGCTTTCGTGTCAGCCGGTCAGCGCCGGAACCCGGGCCCCATCCGGGTGGACCAAAGACGTGAAGGGAAACCCCTCAGGTGAAGCTCCAGCGGCACGGCACCATCGCCTGCCTCGCTCTTACCGCGGTGCTCGGCCTCAGTGCATGCGGGTCGGACAACAACGACTCGGCCGGCACCTCCGCCTCGGCTTCCGCCAGCGCGGACTGCGCCAAGGGCACGCTGAACGCGCAGGGCTCCTCCGCGCAGAAGAACGCGATGGCCGAATGGATCAAGGCGTACCAGCAGAAGTGCGCCGGTTCGACCATCAACTACGAGCCGACCGGCTCGGGCGCCGGCATCCAGGCCTTCATCGCGGGCACCGCCGACTTCGCCGGCTCGGACTCCGCCCTGAAGGAGGAGGAGAAGCCGCAGGCCGACGCCAAGTGCGTCGGTGGCCAGGCGCTCAACCTGCCGATGGTGATCGGCCCGGTCGCGGTCGTCTACAACGTCGGTGGCGTGGACAACCTCCAGCTCACGCCGGCCACGCTGGCGAAGATCTTCGCCGGCCAGGTCACCAAGTGGGACGACGCGGCGATCAAGGCCGACAACCCCGACGCCAAGCTGCCGTCCACCGCGATCCAGGCGGTGCACCGCTCTGACGAGTCCGGCACCACGGACAACTTCACCAAGTACCTCTCGAAGACCGCCGCGGCGGACTGGACCTTCGGCAACAACAAGGCGTGGAAGGCCCCGGGTGGCGTCGGCGCCGCAAAGTCCGACGGCGTGGCCGGCAAGGTCAAGAGCACCGAGGGCACGATCAGCTACGTCGAGTGGTCCTACGCCGAGAACTCGGGTCTCAAGAAGGCCAAGATCCAGAATGGCGCGGGCGAGTTCACCGAGCTGACCGCCGAGTCGGCCGGCAAGACCATCGCCGGGGCCAAGGTCGAGGGCCAGGGCGACGACCTGAAGATGTCGATCGACTACAACACCAAGGAGGCTGGGGCGTACCCGATCGTCCTGGTGACCTACGAGATCGTCTGCAGCAAGGGCACCCCGGCCGACAAGCTTCCGCTGGTCAAGGGCCTGCTCGGCCACGCCGCCAGCGCGGAGGGCCAGGCCGACCTGGTCGAGCTGGGCTACGCCCCGCTGCCCGACTCGGTCCGCACCAAGGTCGAGGCCGCGGTCAAGAACCTCTCCTGACCCGCACCACCACCTTCTCAATTCGAAGCGAGCGAGCAGATGGGTGAAACCCCTCCGCGCTCGGCACACGCCGGCACCGGCGGGACCAGCGTGACCTCCGGTCACGACTGGCCCGCCGGTGCCTCGGCGCGTCTGGCCGAGACCTCAGTCAGCACCGGCACCCCGGGTGGGAACGGGATGGGCGGCGGTGGAGCGCTGCCCCGGGCCCGTGCCTTCGGCGCGGAACGCGCGTTCCGCGGGCTCACCCTGGCCGCCGGCATCGCCGTGCTGGTCATCATCGCGGCGATCGCGGTCTTCCTGATCGCCAAGGCCGTCCCGGCGCTGCGGGCCAACACCGAGAACTTCTGGACCTTCGAGGGCTGGTTCCCCAACGAGAACCCGCCCACGTTCGGCATCGGCGCGCTCGCCTTCGGCACCGTGCTCACCGCGCTGCTCGCGCTGCTCATGGCGGTGCCGGTGGCGTTGGGCATCGCCCTCTACCTCTCCCACTACGCGCCGCGCCGGCTGGGCAACGGCCTCGGGTTCCTGATCGACCTGCTGGCCGCCGTCCCCAGCGTGGTCTTCGGCCTGTGGGGTCGGGACTACCTGGTCGGCCCCATCTCGGACCTGTCGGCGTGGCTGAACAAGTACTTCAGCTGGATCCCGATCTTCGGCGGCGACGGGCCGTTCGGAAACTCGATCCTGCTCGGCTCGGTGGTACTGGCGATCATGGTGCTGCCGATCATCACCTCGCTCTCCCGTGAGGTGTTCCTGCAGACCCCGACCGCCAACGAGGAGGCCGCGCTCGCGCTGGGCGCCACCCGTTGGGAGATGCTGCGCACCGCGGTGCTGCCGTACGGGCGGCCGGGCATCATCGCCGCCGTCATGCTCGGCCTCGGCCGGGCGCTCGGCGAGACCATCGCGCTGGCGCTGACCCTCGGCTCCACCTACGCCATCTCGTTCAACATCCTGGAGAGCGGCGGCAACACCATCGCGGCGAACATCGCGAACCGGTTCGCCGAGGCGAACGACACCGGCCGGGGCGCCCTGATCGCCTCCGGTCTGGTTCTCTTCGCCATCACCCTGATCGTCAACATCACCGCCCGGGCGATCATCTACCGCCGCCGCGAGTTCACGGAGTCGGCCGCATGACCACCACCATCACCTCACACCGTCCCCGCCCGCCGGCGCAGCCGGACACCCTCCGGGCCCGGCGGCTGCCCGCGTACGCCGCCCCCGCCATCGCGGTGGCGGCCCTGCTGCTCTCGGCGGGCATCGTCTACGGCGCGGGCATCGGCGGCCCGGTCCTCGTCGTGGTGGTCGGCGCGCTGCTCTACCTGGCCGGTCTCTTCGCTGCGGCGAACGCCGTCGAGGGGCGCCGCTCGGCCCGCAACCGCACCTGGAGCGCGCTGATCCACTCCGCCTTCGTGCTGGCGGTGCTGCCGCTGGCCTCGGTGGTCTGGACCCTGGTCAGCAAGGGCGCGGAACGCCTCGACGGGGACTTCTTCGGCACCTCGATGAACAACATCGGGGCCCGGGACGCCGGCGGCGGCGCGTACCACGCCATCGTCGGGACGCTGGAGCAGGTCGGCATCGCCACCCTGATCACCGTCCCGCTCGGCATCCTCTGCGCCATCTACATCGTCGAGTACGGCCGGGGCCGGTTCGCCTTCGCGATCCGGTTCTTCGTCGACGTGATGACCGGCATCCCGTCGATCGTCACCGGCCTCTTCGTGCTGGCGTTCTGGGTCCTGATCGTCTCGCCGATCTTCAACGACGGCCGGCCCGGTTTCTCCGGCTTCGCCGCCGCGCTCGCGCTCGGCGTGCTGATGCTGCCGACCGTGGTCCGCTCCACCGAGGAGATGCTGCGTCTCGTCCCGGCGCCGCTGCGCGAGGGCGCGTACGCCCTCGGCGTGCCGAAGTGGAAGACCATCCTGCGGGTCGTACTGCCGACGGCACTTCCGGGCATCGTCACCGGCGTCATGCTCGCCGTCGCGCGGGCCGCCGGCGAGACCGCCCCGGTGCTGCTCGTCGCCGGTGGCGGCGCGGCGATCAACTTCAACCCGTTCGAGAACAACCAGTCGTCGCTGGCCCTCTTCGTCTACCAGCAGGCGGGCGAGGCCTCGAAGTACTCGCCGGCACGGGCGTGGACCGCGGCGCTGACCCTGGTCGCCCTCGTGCTCGTCCTGACCATCGCGGCGAAGTTGCTGGCCCGTCGCAACCGGCTCGGCCGATGAACCCTGGAGGTACCACCACCATGGCCAAGCGCATCGACGCCACGAACGTGACCGCCTACTACGGCGCCTTCAAGGCGATCGAGAACATCAACCTGACGGTCGAGCCGAAGACGGTGACCGCCCTGATCGGGCCGTCCGGCTGCGGCAAGTCGACCTTCCTGCGCTCGATCAACCGGATGCACGAGGTGCTCCCCGGCGCCCGGGTCGAGGGCAGCCTGACCATCGACGGTCAGGACATCTACGACCGGGACGTGGACGTCACCGCGGTCCGGCGGACCATCGGCATGGTCTTCCAGCGCCCCAACCCCTTCCCCACCATGAGCATCTTCGAGAACGTGGTGGCCGGGCTGCGGCTCAACGGCGTACGGAAGAAGTCCATCCTGGACGAGGCCGCCGAGAAGGCGCTGCGCTCGGCCAACCTCTGGGACGAGGTGAAGAACCGGCTGGGCAAGCCGGGCGCCGGCCTCTCCGGCGGTCAGCAGCAGCGGCTCTGCATCGCCCGTACCATCGCGGTCGAGCCGCAGGTGGTGCTGATGGACGAGCCCTGCTCGGCGCTGGACCCGATCTCCACGCTGGCCATCGAGGACCTGATGTTCCAGCTCAAGGACAAGTTCACCATCATCATCGTCACGCACAACATGCAGCAGGCCGCCCGGGTCTCGGACCGGACCGCCTTCTTCTCCATCGAGAAGACCGGCGACCCGGGCCGGCTGATCGAGTACGACTACACCCAGAAGATCTTCAGCAACCCGAGCGTGAAGAAGACCGAGGACTACATCACCGGCCGCTTCGGCTGAGCCGCTGGTTCCCGGTCCGTGAGGGGCGTCGGTCGCGCTGACCGGCGCCCCTCGACGTGTCCGGCCCTCGGTCCGTCCGGGCCTCGGCGAACCCGGCGAGGAACGCCCAGACGTCCCCCGCCCCGCCGTCTGGCGGGCGCCGTGGGCCGCGCGGGGGCTCCACCTCGTGGGTCGCCAGCGGCCACGCCGCCTGCGGCACTTCGCGATTGCGGCGAGTCGCGCCTACCAACTGTCGAGGACACCGCGACACGCCGCAAACGGCGGGCAGCGGACCGAACCGGGTGGCGGACCGGACCGCGGGTGCGGCTGGCGGTGGGGCGAGGCGTCAGCCCAGCACGAAGCGGGGTTCGCCGTCCTCGGGGAGGTCCAGGCGCGGGGCGACCGGGGTGGCGGCGTCCCGGTCGGCTGCCGCCCCCGCCACGCCGGCCAGGTCACCGGCGGCGACCACCTGGGCCAGGGTGACCAGCGTCGGCGGCAGCATGGTCAGCTCGCCGGCCTCGGCCCGGGCCAGGGCGTCCGCCGGGCGGACCCACATGGTGTGGTCGGCCTCGCCGGAGACGTCCCGGGTCCGCTGCCCCTCCGGCAGCAGGGCCACGAAGAAGTACGTGTCGAAGCGGCGCGGCTCGAACTCCGGGGTGATCCACCGGCTCCACGGCAGCAGCAGGTCCGACCGGAGCGTCAGCCGCCGCCCGGCGAGCAGATCGGCGAAGCCCACCCGGCGTGCCTCCAGGTCCTGCCGGGCGGCCTCCCAGTCGTCGCCGCTGACGTCGCCGACCACGGTCGAGGCGTCCGGGCCGGCCAGCAGCACGCCGGCCTCCTCGAAGACCTCCCGGGCGGCGGCGCAGACCACGGCCTGGGCGGCCGCCGGGGCCACCCCCAGCCGGCCGGCCCACTCCGCCGGCTCCGGGCCGGCCCAGTCCAGGTGCGCCTGGGAGTCGGAGCGGTCCACCCCGCCACCGGGGAAGGCGTACATCCCGCCGAAGGCCATCGCGGCGACCCGGCGGATGACGTACACCTCGAAGTCGGGGCCGGCCGGGCGCAGCAGCAGCACGGTGGCCGCGACCTTCGGCACCGCGGGGGTGCCGCCCTCGGCGCGGAACCGGCGGGCGTGCTCGACCAGGGCGGCCGGGGCGGCGAAGCCGTCACTGTCGATCGTCATCCCGCGAGCCTAGTTCCCGACCGGCGGATCGCCCGTCCGGCCTGGGGTCGATCTTCGTTAGCCTGGCCGGCATGACGCGTTGGGGCATCCTGGCCACCGGGCACATCGCCGGCCGCTTCGCCGAGGACCTGCGGCTGGTACCGGGGGCCGAACCGGTCGCGGTCGGCTCGCGGACCGCCGAGAGCGCGGAGCGGTTCGCCGCCCGGCACGGCATCCCGCGCGCGTACGCCTCCTGGGCGGAGTTGGCCGCCGACCCGGACCTCGACGTGGTCTACGTGGCCACCCCGCACGCCGCCCACCACGAGGCGACCCGGGTCTGCCTGGACGCCGGCCGGGCGGTGCTGGTGGAGAAGCCGTTCACCCTCGACCTGGCCACCAGCACCGCGCTGGTCGGGTCAGCCCGCGCCCGTGGGGTCTTCCTGATGGAGGCCATGTGGATGCGATGCAACCCGGTCATCCTGCGGATGGTCCAGCTGATCGCCGATGGGGCGATCGGCGAGGTGACCAGCGTACGGGCCGACTTCGGCGCGGCCGGGCCGTTCCCGCCGGAGCACCGGATGCGGGCCCGCACCCTCGGCGGCGGCGCCCTGCTCGACCTCGGCGTCTACCCGGTGAGCCTGGCCCACCTGCTGCTCGGCGTGCCCCAGCACGTGCACGCCTGGGCGAAGCTCGGCCCGGAGGGCGTGGACGAGAACACCGGCATCGTCCTCGGGTACGACTCGGGCGCGGTCGCCACGCTCAGCTGCGGCATGGTCGGCGCGACCGCGATCACCGCCTCGATCACCGGCACCCTCGGCCGGATCGACCTGCCCGAGCCGTTCTACCGGCCGGGCGCGGCGGTGCTGCACCGGGCCGGCGCCGAGCCGGAGACGATCCCCGCCGACCTCACCGGCGGCGGCTACCAGTACGAGGCCGCCGAGGTGCAGCGCTGCCTGGCGGCGGGGCTGACCGAGAGCCCGCTGGTGCCGCACTCCGCCACTCTGGAGGTGATGGGGCTGCTGGACGGCATCCGGGAGCGGATCGGCGTCGACTACGCGTGAGGGGCTCCCTGCCAGTGGCGGGGAGCCCCTCGACGGGCGGTGCGGCCGGGATCAGAACAGCGGCCGGACCACCAGGTAGGTCAGGCAGGCGATCAGCGCGGCCGCCGGGAAGGTGATGATCCAGGCGAGCACGATGTTGCCGGCGACGTTCCAGCGCACCGCGGAGAGCCGCTTGGTGGCGCCCACACCCATGATCGCCGAGGTGATCGTGTGGGTGGTGGAGATCGGTGCCTTCAGCACCAGGGCGTTGAAGTAGAGCACCGCGCTGGCCACCGTCTCGGCGGCGAAGCCCTCCGGCGGACCCAGGTCAATGATCTTGCGGCCCAGGGTGCGGATGATCCGCCAGCCACCGGCGTAGGTGCCCAGCGCCAGCATGGTCGCCGAGGTCCAGAACACCCAGCCGGGGATGTGCGTCTTGTCGCTCTGGAAACCACCGGTGTAGAGGGCCAGGACCACGATGCCCATGGTCTTGGCGGCGTCCTGCATGCCGTGGCCGACCGACATGGCCGCCGCCGAGGCGGTCTGCGCCCAGCGGAAGCCCCGGTTGAGCTTGCCCGGCTGCCCCTTCCGGAACAGCCACAGGATGGCCAGCATCACCAGGTAACCGAGGGTGAGGCCGACGATCGGCGACAGGATCATCGGGATGATGACCTTCTGGCCGATGTTGGCCCACTGCACGATGCCGCCGGTGGCGAGCAGGGTCGCCCCGACCAGGCCGCCGAAGAGGGCATGCGAGGAGGACGACGGCAGGCCGAAGTACCAGGTGATCAGGTTCCACGCGATCGCGCCGAGCACCCCGGCGAAGACCACCCCCAGGCTGGCCACGCCGGTGGGCAGGGTGACCAGGCCGTCGCCGACGGTCTTGGCCACGCCGGCGCCGAAGTGCGCGCCGACGAAGTTGCCGACCGCGGCCAGCAGAAGGGCGATCCGGGGGGTCAGCGCCCGGGTGGAGACGCTGGTCGCGATCGCGTTGGCGGCGTCGTGGAAGCCGTTGGTGTAGTCGAACACCAGGGCCACTCCGATCACCGCCAGCACAGCGATGAGTTCGGGTGTCACAGTCACCGGATCAGGACTCCTTGACCGCGATGGTCTCGACGGTGTTGGCCACGTGCTCGAAGGCGTCGCAGGCGGCCTCCAGCTCGTCGGCGACCTCCTTCATCTTCAGCACGGTGAGCGCGTCGTACTCGCCGGAGAAGAGCCGGACCAGCAGCATCCGGTACGCCTGGTCGCCGTCGTTCTCCAGCCGGTTGCACTCGATCCAGTAGTCCTCGAGGTCCTTCATCGACTTCAGCCGGGGCATCGCCTCGGCGGTCAGCTTGGCCTGCTGGTCGAGGACGTTCACCAGCTCGTGCAGCTCGCGCGGGAGCGCCGGCAGCTTGGTGAGGCCGTACAGGTAGAGCAGGTTGCCGACCGCCTCCAGGTGGTCCATCACGTCGTCGAGCAGCGAGCCCAGCCGATAGATGTCCTCCCGGTCGAACGGGGTGATGAAGGTAGAGTTGATCTTCTTGTACAGCTCGTGGGTGATCTGGTCGCTGTCGTGCTCGACCTCGGTCAACCGCTCGCTGACCGACTGGACGTCGACGCCGGGCAGGGCCAGCTCGTTGAGCAGCTCGGTACCCCGCACCAGGTTCTGCGCGGCCCTGGTGAAGAGCTCATAGAAAGCGCCCTCGGTGGGACGGAAGGAAAACTTCACAGCACGGACCTCGTCGTGTCGGTGGAAGGGTGGCCGACGCCGCCGGGACGTCCGCTCTGGGCATGCTAAGGACACGGCAGAACCGGGAATTCCCCGGCCCACCCCTGGTCAGACCTCATTTACCGGCCGTTCACCCGCCGTTAACCTTCACGCCTTCGTCCCCGGTTCGCAACCGCTCGCGCTCCCGCGCCACGTCGAAACCGGCAGCCGGACACCCCAGCCGCAGATCGACGAACGTCTCCCGCAGCAGGTGGGCCACCGCCCAGTCCCGGTACCACTTGCGGTCCGCCGGCACCACGAACCAGGGCGCGGCCTGCGTGCCGCACCGCTCCAGCGCCTCGGCGTACGCGGCCTGGTAGTCGTCTTTCCGAGAAAGAGTGGCTTCCGGGGCCGGAATGACCCCTCTTTCGCTGAAAGTGCGGCCACTCGGAGGTGCGCGGGTTCTCGCGCGCCAGAGGGTGGCGGGTTCTGGAGCTGTGGGGAGGGGGGAGGATGTGGCCGGGTGGGGAGGGGTGAGTGGTGTGGCGGGGGACCGGGTAAGCGAGTTCGAGGCCGAGCGTGGACGGCTGATGGCGGTGGCGTACCGGATGCTGGGCAGCCGGAGCGAGGCCGAGGACGCCGTCCAGGAGACCTGGCTGCGCTACGCCGGCGCGCTCGGCGACCCGGCCGCCCGCGCCGAGGTGCGGCACCTGGGCGGCTGGCTCACCACCACCTGCGCCCGGATCTGCCTCGACGTGCTCCGCTCGGCCCGCGTACGGCGGGAGACGTACCCGGGGCAGTGGCTGCCCGAGCCGCTGGTGACCCCGCTGGGCCCGGCCCCGGAGCCGGACGGCTTCGCCCCCGACCCGGCCGAGCGGGCCGTCCGCCGCGACCAGCTCGGCACCGCCCTGCTGGTGGTGCTGGAACGGCTCACCCCCGAGCAACGGGTGGCCTTCGTGCTGCACGACGTCTTCGCGGTTCCGTTCGGCCAGATCGCCGAGGCGCTCGGCACCAGCCCCGAGGCGGCCCGGCAGCTCGCCAGCCGGGCCCGCCGCGCGGTCAACGCCCCGGGCGCGCCCCGGCACACCGCCGACCCGGCCGAGCAGCAGCGGGTGGTGTCCGCCTTCGTGGCCGCCACCGAGTCGGGCGAACTGGACGCGCTGATGCGGGTGCTGGCGCCGGACGTGGTGCTGATCGGCGACGGCGGCGGGCACTTCCCGGCGGCCCGCCGGCCGATCGCCGGGGCCGACAAGGTGGCCCGGTTCACCCTCGGCCTCTTCGGCCAGGCCGGCCGGTACGGCCAGCGGGTGCGTGCCCGGCCGGTGCTGGTGGACGGCGCGCTCGGGCTGCAGTTCGAAGCCGCCCGGGACGACGGGCAGGTCCTACGGCTGGTCAGCGCGTTCGCGGTGGACAGGGGCCGGATCACCGGCATCTTCAACCAGCTCAACCCGGAGAAGCTGACCCGGCTGGCGGACATCGACGCCGGGGACGGCTGGCCGCCCCGCTGGTGAGCCGGCTCAGACCACCAGGGCCAGCCACTTCCGGTAACACGTGGCGAACGGCTCGGTGCCGTCGCCCAACGCGCCGAGCAGCCAGCGCGACGCCGCCTCCGCCTCGGCCACCAGGGCGGCGGGATAGCCGAATCGTTCCCGGTGCTCGGCGAACTCGTCCTCGTCGCGCAGCTCGACCGCCCCGGTGGCGCGCCGGCGCACCACGTCCAGGTCGAGGTCGAACAGGTGCACGGTGTCGTCGCCCTCCCAGCGGGCCGGGCTGGTGATGTCGCAGTAGACCTCGCTGGTCCGCGGCGGCGGGTTGAACATGCCCGTCCACCAGGCATGGTGCGGCACCAGGAGCACGAACGGGATCTGCTCGACCGAGGGCCGGCCGTGGTAGACCGACTCGGTGCCGGCCGGTATGCCCAGCCAGACCCCGAGGTCGTCCTCGGTGAGGCGGCGGGCGCGGTAGTCGCGGTGGGCGCTGCCGTCGTACTTGCGGTAGATCACACGGACCACATCGCTCGGCATGAGTCGCACCCTAACCGATTCCGCCCAATGGTCGCTGCGGGGAAGTAACCGGACCCGGTGAATGGGATTCCGTACCGTCACCACGCCACACCGGGGCGGGGGCACGCCCGGCGTCGGGGCCGGCGGGTACCGTCGCACGGTGACTCCGCCCCGCACCGCCACCGGTTCCGCCACCCCGTCGGCCCGTGGCGGCCGGCGTCGGGGCGCCCGGCCCAGCGGCGGCGAGCTGCTGGCCGCCGCGGTCGGCGCGGTGCCCGGCGGCGCGGCCCGCCCGGGCCAGCAGCAGATGACCGAGGCGATCGAGCGCAGCACCACCTCCGGCGAGCACCTGCTGGTGCAGGCCGGCACCGGCACCGGCAAGTCGCTGGCCTACCTCGCCCCGGCGCTGACCGTGGACGGCCCGGTGGTGGTCTCCACCGCCACCCTGGCGTTGCAGTCCCAGCTGGTCGACCACGACCTGCCCCGGCTGGCCGACGCGGTGGAGCCGCTGCTCGGCCGGCGGCCCACCTTCGCGGTGCTCAAGGGCCGGCACCACTACCTCTGCCTGGCCCGGCTGGACAACTCGACCGAGGACGAGCCGGAGGACACCCTCTTCGACGCCCCGGCGGCGCGGCCCGGCGGCGGCACGAAGTGGCTCGGCGAGGCCGGCCGGCTGGGCAAGCAGATCCAGCGGCTGCGCGACTGGGCCGACGAGACCGCCACCGGTGACCGCGACGAGCTGGACCCGGGCGTCGACGACCAGGCCTGGCGGCTGGTCTCCATGCCGGCGCGGGAGTGCGTCGGGGCGGGCCGCTGCCCGTTCGGCGCGGAGTGCTTCGCCGAGGCGTCCCGGGCCCGCGCCCGGGAGGCCGACATCGTGGTCACCAACCACAGCCTGCTCGCGGTCGACATGATCGCCGGCCGGCACATCGTGCCGCCGCACAAGCTGCTGATCGTGGACGAGGCGCACGAGCTGGCCGACCGGGTCTCCTCGGCGGCCCAGGCCGAGCTGGTGCCGGAGCTGGTCGACCGGTCCGCCCGACGGGCCCGGCCGCTGCTGAAGCCGGACGTGGCCGAGCGGCTGACCGAGGCCGGCGACGCGCTCGCCGTCGGGCTGGCGGAGGCGCCGGCCGGGCGGATCACCGCGGGCCTACCGGCCCCGCTGCGGGAGGCGTGCACGCTGCTCGACGCGGCGACCCGGGCCGCGCTCGACGCACTCGGCGACGTGAAGGCCGACGACCCGGACCCGGTACGCAAGCAGCAGGCCAAGGCGGTGCTGGACGAGCTCTCCACCACCGCCCAGCGGCTGCTGGAGGAGGCCGACCACGACGTGGCCTGGGTGGAGAAGCCGGAGAACGGCACCCGCCGGGCGCTGGTGGTCGCGCCGCTGTCGGTCGCCGGCACCCTCGCCACCCACCTGTACGACGAGCGCACCGTGGTCGCCACCTCGGCCACGCTGGCGCTGGGCGGACGCTTCGACACGGTGGCCCGGGCGTTGGGGCTGGACGCTCCCCCGCCCGCCCCGCCGTCGCCGGCCGCCGCCGCGCTGGCCGCCACCGCCACCGCCTCCGCCGCAAGGCGGGCCGGCACACCGGGCACCGGAGCCGAGGCCGGCGCGACCGACGGGGTGGCGGTCGCCGCGGGCAGCCGGGCCGCAACCGGCACCGTGCCGGCCACCGAGGGGCCGGGCTGGCGGTCGATGGACGTCGGCTCCCCGTTCGACTACGCCCGGCAGGGCATCCTCTACGTCGCCGCGCACCTGCCCCGCCCGCGCGTGTCGGGGCTGCCCGAGGCCGCGGGCGATGAATTGCTGGGGCTGGTCGGCGCGCTCGGTGGGCGTACCCTCGGGCTCTTCTCCTCCCGGCGGGCCGCGCAGCAGGCCGCGGAGCTGCTGCGCGCGCGGACGGACCTGCCGGTGCTGCTCCAGGGCGAGGAGGCGCTGCCGCTGCTGGTCCGCCGGTTCCGGGAGGAGCGGTCGAGCTGCCTGTTCGGGGTGATGTCGCTCTGGCAGGGGGTGGACGTCCCCGGCGACTCGTGCCAGCTCGTGGTGATCGACCGGCTGCCCTTCCCGCGCCCCGACGAGCCGCTGGCCGCGGCCCGGGCGGCGGCGGTGGACGCCGGCGGCGGCTCCGGTTTCGCGGCGGTCAGCGTGCCCATCGCGGCGGTCCGGCTGGCCCAGGGGGTGGGCCGGCTGATCCGGGCGACCGGCGACCGGGGCGTCGTCGCGGTGCTCGACTCGCGGCTGGAGACGGCGCGCGGCTACGGCCCGTTCCTGCGCCGCTCGCTCCCCCCGTTCTGGTACACGACGCGCCCCGACGTCGCCCGCGGTGCCCTCGAACGCCTCGCCAGGGCCTGACCCCCACCCCGTCCCGCGCCCGGCCGGGCCGGGAAGCCGCAACATGCCGCAAGTGGCGACATGGCCCGCCCGGGAAGTCGCGACACGCCGAAAGTGGCGACCTGGCCCGCCCGGGAAGGCGCGACATGCCGCGAACGGCGGCAGCAGGGTGACCGCACGGGACGGGCCCGCCCCGCGTGGTGGCGCGGGCGGGCCCGGTGGTGGCGCGGGCCGGGTCAGGGGGCGTGGGAGGCGACCACCACCGCGTCCGGCGGGGTGTCCGGGACGGTACGGGCGGCGAGGCGGCGGACGGCGGTGTTGAGCACCGCGATCAGCGGCACCGCCACCAGCGCGCCGGTGATGCCGGCCAGGACCACGCCGGCCGCGATCCCGATGATCACGGCGAGCGGGTGGATGGCCACCGCCCGGCCCATGATCAGCGGCTGGAGCAGGTGCCCCTCGACCTGCTGCACGCCGATCACCACGCCGAGGATGATCAGCGCGGTCACCGGCCCGCTGTCGACCAGCGCCACCAGGACCGCCACGCCGCCGGAGAGCGCCGCGCCGACGATCGGGATGAACGCGCCCAGGAAGACCAGCGCGGCCAGCGGGAAGGCGAACGGGATGTCGAAGATGACCAGGAAGATGCCGATGCCCATCGCGTCGATGAAGGCGACCAGCACGGTGGCCCGCACGTAGGCGCCGAGCGTCGCCCAGGAGGCCCGGCCGGCGTCGTCGACCTTCCAGCGGGCGGCCACCGGCAGCAGCCGCACCAGGAACCGCCAGATCTTGTTGCCGTCCCGCAGGAAGAAGAAGGTGGCGAAGAGCACGAGGACGGCGCCGGTCAGCAGTTCCGCCAGGGTGGTCGCGGTGGAGAGCGCACCGCTGGTGAACTTCTCGGTGTTGCCGTTCACCCAGCCCTGCGCCTCGTCGATGTAGCGGTTGAGCTGGCCGTCCGAGAGATGCAGCGGGCCGGTCTTGAGCCAGTTCTGGATCTGCCGTACGCCCTGCGACGACCTCTCGCTCAGCTCCGGCACGCCCTGGATGAACTCGTTCACCACCAGGGTCAGCGTGCCGATCACCGCGGCCAGGCCGCCGACCAGCACCACCGCCGTCGCCAGCGACCTCGGGAACCGGGCCTTGAGCAGCCAGCCGACGGCCGGCGCCAGCAGCGCCGAGAGCAGCAGCGCCACCGCCAGCGGGATGATCACGATGCTGATCGTCCCGACGATCTTCAGCAGTGCCCAGGCGACCACGCCGATCACGATCAGCCGCCACGACCAGGCGGAGGCGATCCGCAGCGCGTGCGGGACGTCCGCGTCGTCGCGGCTGCTGGTCGAGTTGTGCATCGCCGCGGGCGGCTCCGCACCGACCACCGTCGCCGACGTCGGCGCCGCCGGACCCGGGGACGTCGGCGAGGCGGCTCCGGCCTCCTCCGGCACGTCGCCGGCGGCACCGGAACGACCGGAGCGCACCGACTCCCGCCCGGACTCGTAAGCGCGGCGGAGCCGGCCGCGTACCCGCTCGAAGCGGCTCAAGCGCACCTCCTCAGGAAGAAAACGGGCCGCCCAGGACGACGGTCCGGACAGGGCACGTCCGACAGCGCCCACCGTATGCCAGGTCCGCCACCCATTGCCCCTGCCCACCACCGCTCAACCACGCCGACGACCACCTCCGGGCACGCGGTAGCGTCTTCGCGTGACCGCCGACCAGATCCTCGACTCCGGCCTGCCGATCCGTCTGCTGCACGACCGCGTGCTGGTGCGGGTGGAGGGCAGCGAGGGTGAGCGCCGCTCCACCGCCGGCATCGTGATCCCGGCCACCGCAGCCGTCGGCAAGCGGCTGGCCTGGGCGACCGCGGTGGGGGTGGGCCCCCACGTCCGCGCGATCGTCTCCGGCGACCGGGTGCTCTTCGACCCCGACGACCGCTCCGAGGTCGAGCTGCACGGCCGGGGGTACGTCCTGCTGCGCGAGCGGGACGTGCACGCCGTCGCCGCCGAGCGGGTGGAGACCGACTCCACCGGCAACACCGGCCTCTACCTGTAGCGGCGCCCACCGACCGCCGGGCGCCGCCGTTTGTGGCGCTGCCCGGTGGGAAGCCAGGCAACGTCCAGCGCCCTGGGGAGGGACGATGCCGGTACTCGTGAAGAAGCTGCTGCTCTGGGGCGGCGTCGCCTTCCTGATCTACTTCATGGCGTTCCGGCCGGACGGCGCCGCGCAGATGTGCAAGAGCATCGGGGCGGGGCTGATGGCGATGGCCCAGGGGCTCGGGGACTTCCTCACCAGCCTGATGACCTGACCGCGCCGCCGGGGACGCCGGCGGCGCGTCGCCGGGTCAGACCTGGCCGGGCGGCCAGGGCGCGGCGGGGCGCGGGCCGTACCAGCCGGGTGGGCCGTAGCCGACCGGGTAGGCCGGGGGCGGCGGCGGAGCCAGCACCACCGGGATCGGCACCACCGGGGAGTCCGGGGCGTCCACCGCGCGCTGCGACCCGTCCGGGAAGCGCAGGTGGTAGCGCTGCCCGTCCCAGACCCCGACCGGCGCCTGCGGGTCGCGCCCGACGAAGTACGCCCGGTACGCGGCGATCGCCTCCAGCAGCTCCCGCTCCTCCCGGACGGTCCGCTCCCGGTCGGCCGCCTTGCGGTCCAGCCCCCGGCGCATCCCGTCGCGCAGCAGCGCCAGCCGGGTGGCCGCGAACTGGTAGCCGCGCATCGCCCGCAGGCCTGCCTCGCCGCCGACCCGGCGGGCCCAGACCCGGGCCGCGTGCCGCCGGCCGAGGCTGCCCAGGGCCGCCACCTCGGGCGGGGTGAGCCAGCCGGCCCGGACGTAGTCCGGCAGGGTCCGCTCGGTGAGCCGCCCCTCCCAGGCGCGCAGCCAGACCGCGAAGCCGACCATGCCGAAGAAGATCGGCACCATCAGCCCCACCATGCCGTACAAGAAGATCACCAGCTCGCCGGTGGCCTGGACCAGCGTCGGGATCAGGTTCCACGTGCCGTGCAGCATCATCGCCAGCAGCAGGCCGGCGGCCGGCGCGAGCACCCGCACCCGCCGGTCGGCCGTCCGGGCGGCGATGCCCAGCCCCACCCCGGTCATCGAGGTGAACAGCGGGTGGGCGAAGCCGAAGAGCAAAATCCGGGTGATGAAGATGGCGAACACCTGCCGGAAACCGGTCGCCGGGCCCCACTGGTCCGCGCCCGAGGCGTAGCCGTAGCCGCCCAGGTAGAGGATGTTCTCCACCATGGCGAAACCGACCGCGGAGAGCCCGCAGTAGACCAGGCCGTCGGTGATGCCGGACCACTCCCGCCGCCGGAAGACCAGCAGCAGGATCGGGCCGAGCGCCTTGGTCAGCTCCTCGATGAACGGCGCCACCAGCACGCCGGTGAGCGCCGACGGCAGCCCCCAGTCCTTGAACAGCCTGGCGAAGGTCTCGTTGACCGTCAGCGACGCGGCGGTGGAGACGAACGCGCCCCAGGCGAAGCAGAAGATCAGGTACTTCAGCGGCTCCGGCTCGTACCGGTCGAGCCAGAGGAAGCAGGCGACCAGCACCGGCACCGGCAGGATCGCCGCGACCACGCCGACGAGCAGCGCCTGCGGCCCGAGGTTGGAACCGAGCACGAAGAGCATGTAGACCGCGCAGGCCGCGATCAGCAGCACCACCCCGGCCAGCGCCAGGATCCGCCGCCAGCCGAGCCGGCGCAGCGGCATCCGGGGCACGCCTCCCCCCGTCGGCGGGACGGCGGGCACGGTCGGCGGCGGCGCGGGCGAGCCGGGCGGTGTGGCGGCCATGCGGTCAGCGTAGTCATCCGCGGCCCACTGGTCCGGGCGCATCGGTGGTGGTTATGCTGCCGTCAGGTCACGAGCGCCAGCGTCAAGCCCCGGCTTGCTGGCCGGCAACCCTCGTCGAGGTTCGCGGTGGGGTGCCCCGGGTGATGACCGGGCCCAGCCCGTTCCGTGTGCTGGGCAAGCGCGGACCCCGTCCCGGTGTGCCCACACGCGGGGTCCGTGGACCCCGGAGGCCCCGCCATGACCCTCACTCTCGTACCGCCCGCCGCCCCGGCCACCACCGGGCCGGCGCCGGCCGGGCCGGACCCGCTCGGCGTGCTCGGCGTACCCGGGCAGGTGAACCTGGACCACGCGGCCAGCGCACCCTGCGCGCGGGCCGCGGCCGACGCGGTGGCCGAGCTCCTGCCCTGGTACGCCAGCGTGCACCGCGGCGCCGGGGCGCTGTCGCGGCGCTGCACGCTGGCCTACGAGCAGGCCCGGCAGACGGTCGGCGACTTCTTCGGCGCCCGCGACGGCGACCACGTGGTGTTCACCCGCAACACCACTGACGCGCTGAACCTGCTGGCGCGGGCGCTGCCGGCCGGCACCACCGTGGTCACCTTCGCCGGGGAGCACCACGCCAACCTGCTGCCCTGGCCCCGCGGCTCGGTACGCCTGCCGGTGCCCGACAGCCCCGCCGGCGCCGTACGCGGGCTGGACGCCGCCCTGGCCGAGCTGCGCCGGGGCGCGACCTCGGGGCCGCCGGTGCTGGTCGCGGTGACCGGGGCGAGCAACGTGACCGGCGAGCGCTGGCCGGTGGCCGAGCTGGCCCGGGTGGCCCGCCGGCACGCCGCCCGGATCGTGCTCGACGCCGCCCAGCTCGCCCCGCACGCGCCGGTGGACGTCGCCGCGCTGGACGTCGACTACCTGGCCGTCTCCGGACACAAGCTGTACGCCCCGTTCGGCGCGGGGACCCTGCTCGGCCGGGCGGACTGGCTGGACGCCGCCCCGCCGTACCTGGTCGGTGGGGGCGCCACCAGCCACGTCGGCGCGGCCACCCACGAGGTGCGCTGGGCGACCGGCCCGGCCCGGCACGAGGGCGGCACGCCCAACCTGCTCGGCGCGGTGGCCCTGGCCGCCGTCTGCGCCGCGCTGGCTGGGGCGGACCGGGAGGCGCTGCACGCCCACGAGCAGCGGTTGGTGGACCGCCTGCGGGACGGGCTCGCCGCGCTGCCGGACGCCGTCGAGCTGCGCACCTTCGGGCCCGCCGCACCCCGGGTCGGCATCGTGTCGTTCGTGCTGGCCGGCCGGGACTCCGCCGAGGTTGCCGCGTACCTGGCCCGGGAGCACGACATCGGGGTGCGGGACGGCCTGTTCTGCGCGCACCCGCTGGCCCGGCGGCTGCTCGCCGAGGCGGCCGCGCGCGCCGGGCGGGACGACCTGCCGCCGACCGCGCTGCGGGCCAGTCTCGGGCTGGGCAGCACGGTGGCGGACGTGGACCGGCTGCTGGCCGCGCTCGCCGGCCTGCGGTGAGCCGGTCCCCGGGTTGGCCGGGGCGCGGGCGGGCGGCTCAGCCCACCGGCGGGGCGCTGGGGGGCTGCTGCCGGGCGCCGACGCGCTCGGCCGGCTCCCCGACCGGCTTCTCCTGGTCGCCGAAGGACTTCCGGACCAGCCGGTTCGCCTCCTCCTGTTCGAGGCCGGAGGCCACCAGAAGGTCGCTGGCGGTGGTACGCACCTGGGCGATCACCACGCTGCCGGAGAAGCCGACGCCCTGCGCGTAGGCCCGGCCGGCCTCGCTGACCGCCCGCAGCGAGCGTTCCCGGGCCTTCGCCGGCTCCTCGCCGACGGCGAACTCGTGCCGGAGCAGGCGTACCGACTCGGCGAGGTGGGCCACGGCGTCCGGCATCGGCTCCGGGATCGGCTCCTCGTCCTCGATCAGGGTGACCGACCGCCGGATGAGCGTGCCGCTGTTGCGCATCGCCCGGTCGATCGGGTCGGCGGCGTCCGCGTAGTGGACCAGCTCGTTGCGCCGGTGCCAGCGGGCCGGGGAGAGGGTGCTGGTCTCCTTCGCGCCCTCGATCGCCTCGGTGAAGGTGTTCAGCTCCTCCTTGTTCTCACGGAGCCGTTCCAGGGCCCGTTGGGCGGTGCCGCGATCCCGGTTGCGCAGCGCCTCGGCGGCGATGTCGAGCTGGCCGGCGAGCAGGTCGAGCGCCGGCCGAGCGGCCCGGTTGATCACCCGCAGCGGGTTGAGTGGCAGCAGGATCGCCGTCACCAGCAGCGCGATGCCACCGCCGACGGCCGCGTCGACGAACCGGGGTATCTCCAGGTTCTTGGTGGAGGGGCTGAGCGTGACGATCAGCACCGCGGTGGCCGCCGCCTGGATCACGATGGCCACGCTGCCGCCGAAGAAGATGGTCAACAGGATGGCCAGGGTCACCACCAGCCCGAGCTGCCATCCGCCGGTGCCGAGGAGGTAGATCAGGCCGTCGCCGAGGAACACCCCGACCGCCACCCCGACGATCAGCTCCACCGTGCGGCGCAGCCGCTGCCCGACCGAGGCGGCCAGCGTGCCGACCGCCGAGATCGGCGCGAAGACCGGCTGCGCGTTGTGCAGGAATTCGTGCGAGACGATCCAGGACAGCGCGGCGGCGAGCCCCGCCTGGACGGCGAGGCCCGTGGTCATCCAGACCCGGTGCAGCCGGTCGTGCAGGGTGGCCCGGCTGCGCCGGCGCAGCTCCTCCACCGCGTCGGCGATGCGGGCGGAGTCGACGTCGGAGGCACCGTCGCGCAGCCCGATCCGGCGTATCAGCGACGATCGTCGGTCCCGGGCCACGGCCATGGCCCGGGACTACCCGTACCGGCGCGGTTCATCCCCGCCTGCTCGGGCAGACTCGACGGGGTGACGGAGCTGATCGACCGCTGGCGGTCGGCCGCGCGGGACGCCGGTGCCCCCGACAGCCCGGCGCTGGCCGGGGCCGGGGAGGAGCTGCTGGCCCGCTGGCGGGAGCCGCAGCGGCGGTACCACACCGTGCGGCACCTGACCGCCGTGCTGGACGTCGTCGACGCGTACGCGGAGCTGGCCGACCGGCCGGACCTCGTGCGGCTCGCCGCCTGGTGCCACGACGCGGTCTACGACCCCCGCGCGACCGGCGAGGCCAACGAGCGGGACAGCGCCGCGCTGGCCGGCGCGCTGCTGGCCGGGCTGCGGCTGCCGGCCGCCGCGGTGGCCGAGGTCCGCCGGCTGGTCCTGCTCACCGCCGGGCACGCCACCGCCGCCGGCGACCGCGACGGCGGGCTGCTCTGCGACGCCGACCTCGCCGTCCTGGCCGCGCCGCCTGCTGAGTACGACGCGTACGCCGCCGCGATCCGCGGGGAGTACGCGCACGTGCCGGAGCCGGACTTCCGGGCCGCCCGCGCCCGGGTGCTGGACGCCCTGCTGGCCCTGCCCGCCCTCTACCGCCTTCCGCCGCTGGCGGCCCGCTGGACCGACCGCGCCCGCGCCAACCTCACTCGCGAACTCACCGCCCTCCGCTGACGCCGCGCGCCCGCTCGCACGGGCCGCCCGATGATCCACCCGTGGTGCGGCAGGTCGCGGTCTCCCCGCCGCCGGACCCGCGCCACGCCGCGAACGGCGACCACACGGCCAGCGGCGGGCGGGAGCGTCAGCGGGCGGGGCGGGTCAGGTGTTTCGGCCGGCGGAGGCCGGCGTCGCGGAGCAGGCGTACCAGCTCGCGGCTGGGGACCACCCGGGCGCCGAGCCAGACGGCGACGGTGAAGCGTTCGGCGGGGATGTCGTAGTGGTCGCGGTCGAAGCCGCGCCGGGGGGCGCCCAGCGCCTCGGCGAAGACGTGCAGTTCGGCGGGGGAGACGTCGCTGATCAGGTGGGACCAGAGCCGTCCCCGCCACGGCCAGGCGGGCCGGTCAAGGTACAGCATGGCGGCCAATCTAGCCGCCGGTTAGCCTCTCCCGCATGACCGGATCCCCCCTCCTCGACGACCTCCGTGCGGCGCTCGGCGACGACGCCGTCCTCACCGACCCCGATCTGCTCCGGATGCACCAGCGCGACGAGGCGGACCTCTGCCCGGCCGGTACGCCGCTGGTGGTGACCCGGCCACGCGACACCGCGGGGGTGGTGGCGGTGGTCCGGGCCGCCGCCCGGCACGGCGTACCGGTGGTGCCGCAGGGCGCGCGGACCGGCCTGGCCGGCGCCGCGAACGCGGTCGACGGCGCGGTGGTGCTCAGCACGGTGGCGATGGACGCGATCCTGGAGATCGACCCGGTCAGCCGGATCGCCGTGGTGCAGCCCGGGGTGGTCAACGCGACGCTGGCGGCGGCGGTGGCGAAGCGCGGGCTCTACTACCCGCCGGACCCGGGCTCCTGGGAGTCCTCCACCATCGGCGGCAACGTCTCCACCAACGCCGGCGGCATGTGCTGCGTCAAGTACGGCGTGACCACCGAGTACGTGCTCGGCCTGGAGGTGGTGCTCGCCTCCGGCGAGGTGCTGCGCACCGGCCGGCGCACCGCCAAGGGCGTCGCCGGGTACGACCTGACCCGGCTCTTCGTCGGCTCGGAGGGCACCCTCGGGGTGCTCACCGAGATCACCGTGTCGCTGCGCCCGGCGCCCGAGGAGTCGCTGACCATGGTGGCGGTCTTCGGCTCGACCGCCGAGGCAGGCACAGCGGTGGCCCAGATCGCCGCCCAGGGGCTCACCCCCAGCCTGCTGGAACTGCTCGACCGGACCCACCTGCGGGCGATCGAGGCGTACCGGCCGATGGGGCTGCGGACCGACGCGCAGGCGCTGCTGCTGGCCGCCGCGGACACCGGCGCCCGGGCCGCGGACGACCTGGCCCGGCTGGCCGAGGTCTGCGAGGCCGCCGGCGCCGAGGAGGTGTACGCGGCCACCGACGCGGTGGAGGCGGCGGCGCTGCTCCAGGCGCGCCGGCTGGCGCACCCGGCGATGGAGAAGTTCGCCGCGGACGCCTTCCCCGGCGGCAACGGCGGTCTGGTGATCGACGACGTGGCGGTGCCGCGCGGCTCGCTCGCGGCGCTGCTCGACGGGGTGGCCCGGATCGCCGACGAGTGCGACGTGCCGATCGGCGTGGTCGGGCACGCCGGGGACGGCAACATGCACCCGAACATCGTGGTGGACCGGGCCGACCCGGCCAGCCTGGAGCGGGGCCGGCGGGCCTTCGACGAGATCATGCGGCTGGGCCTGGACCTCGGCGGCACCTGCACCGGCGAGCACGGCGTGGGGCTGCTCAAGCGGGACTGGCTGGCCAGGGAGATCGGCCCGGTCGGGGTCCGGGTGCACCAGGCGATCAAGGCGGCGCTGGACCCGACCGGGCTGCTCAACCCGGGCAAGGTGCTCTGAGGCCCCGGCGCTCAGCCGCCGCCGACCGTACGGCCATCGACGGGTGTGCGTTCGGCCCCGATCGGTCAGCGGGACGAGGTGGGCAACCCGGCGCTGTCCCCGTCCACGCCCCGGTCGGCGGCGAATCCCCGCACGTCCGGCGCGCCGAGGCGGGCCGCGTCGGCGGTCGCGTCGTCCGGCATCAGCTGGGACTCCCGCTCCGCCTCGACCCGGGCCCGGTAGTGGGCGATCTCGCGCTCGCGGGTGGCCGCGTCCCAGCCGAGCACCGCGCCCATCAGCTCCGCGGTGTGCCCGGCCGACTCCAGGCCCCGGTGGGGGGTCTCGAAGGAGATCCGGGTACGCCGGGTCAGCACGTCCTCCAGGTGCAGCGCCCCCTCGGCGCGGGCCGCGTACGTCACCTCGGCGGCCAGGTACTCCGGGGCGCCGGCCAGCGGCGAGGCGAGCAGCGGATCGGCGTCGACCAGGGCCAGCAGCTCCCGGGTCAGCGTGCCGTAGCGCTCCAGCAGGTGCTCGACCACGCCGACCGGCACCCCGTGCCGGCGGGCCAGGTCGGCCCGGTCCCGCCACATGGCCGCGTACCCGTCGGCGCCGAGCAGCGGCAGGTCGGCGGTGCGCGAGGCGCGGCCGCCCCCGAGCCGGCGGACCGCCCGGTCCACCACGTCGGAGGCCATCACCCGGTACGTCGTGTACTTGCCGCCCGCGACCAGGAGCAGCCCCAGCATCGGCTCGAAGACGGCGTGCTCGCGGGAGAGCTTGGAGGTGGAGTCGGCCTCGCCGGCGAGCAGCGGACGCAGCCCGGCGTAGACGCCCTCGATGTCCGCCGTGGACAGCGGCCGGTCGAGCACCGTGTTGACCTGGTCGAGCAGGTACTGGATGTCGCGGGCGGAGGCGGCCGGGTGGGACCGGTCCAGCCGCCAGTCGGTGTCCGTGGTGCCGATGATCCAGTGCCCGCCCCAGGGGATGACGAAGAGCACACTGGTGGCCGTCCGCAGGATCAGCCCGGTTTCGCCGGTGATCGCCGAGCGGGGGACGACCAGGTGCACGCCCTTGGAGGCCCGCACCCGGATGCCGGGGCGCAACCCGACGTCGTTGAGCATCCGCGACATGTCGTCGCTCCACACGCCGGTGGCGCCGATGACGGTGCGCGCGCGTACCTCGAATTCGGCGTCCGGGGAACCGGCGGGCGCCTCCAGGTCGCGGACCCGGACCCCGGTCACCTCACGGGCCTGCCGGATCAGCCCGACCGCGCGGGCGCTGCTCACCACGGTCGCACCGAGGCTGGCCGCGGTGCGGGCCAGCGTCACCACCAGCCGGGCGTCGTCGACCTGGCCGTCGTAGTAGCGGATGGCGCCGGCCAGCGAGTCGGACCGCAGGCTGGGGAAGATCCGGCGGGCGCCCTCCCGGGTCAGGTGCCGGTGCAGCGGCATCCCCCGCCCACCGCCGAAGACACCGGCAAAGGCGTCGTAGGCCGCCACGCCGGCCCCGTAGTAGGAGCGGCGCAAGGCCCGGGCCGGCAGGTCGCGCAGCCCCCGACCGGCGGGCAGCGGCACCAGGAACGGCACCGGCCGGACCAGGTGCGGGGCGAGCCGGGTGGCGAGCAGGCCACGCTCGGTCAGCGCCTCGTGGACCAGGTGGAACTCCAACTGCTCCAGGTAGCGCAGGCCGCCGTGGATCAACTTGCTGGACCGGCTGGAGGTGCCGGCGGCGTAGTCGCGGGCCTCCACCAGGGCCACCTTGAGCCCTCGGGAGGCGGCGTCCAGCGCGGCGCCCGCCCCGGTCACGCCACCGCCGATGACCAGCACGTCGAACCGTTCGGACCGGAGCCGGCGCAGGTCCGCGGCGCGGCGCTCCGGGGAGAGCTGGCCGGCGGCGGATCTGGTCACGTTGGGGTCGCGCACCCGTCCACCGTAACCGCCCGGGGTCCCGGGCAGCAGGCCCCGCCCCCGCCCGGGCCGGGAGCGGCCGGATCACCCACCGTCCGGCACCGGCCCGGGCCCCGCCCACGGACCGGGCAGCGAAAAGCCGGATCCGGGCACGCCGGGACGGTACAGACGCCGGGGAGCGGGCCGGGCGTCGTACTGTTTCCAGATGCGGGCCGAGCCACCTCTCACCGGAAGCGACGGGACCGGCCGGTCCGCCAACCCCTGGGCGGTGGTGGCGGCCGTGCTGGCGGGCGGCTGGACGGTGGCGGCCACCGTGCTGCTCCAGGTCGTCGGCTGGTCCGTCGACCAGGTGCTGCTGGCCAGCGGGCTGCACCGGTGGCCCTGGATCTGGCCGGCGGTCTCCCTGGCCACCGTCCTGCTGGTGGGCCTGCCGGCCCTGCTGGTGGCGCTGCTGCCCCGGTCCGCGGCGGTCCGGGCCACCGGCCGGGCCTGGCTGGCCGGGGTGCTCGCGTTCGGCGCGCTCGGCGCGCTGCGGGCGCTCCCGCCCGTGCACCACGAGCTCTACCTGGCCGCGCTGGCCGCCACCGCCGCCGTGCTGGCGCTGGTCGCCGCCCGGCTGCCGGACCGACGCCGCATCCCCGGCGACACCCCGGACGCGCCGGGCGGCCGCCGGCCGGATCCGGTCACCCTGCTCGCGGTGGCCGCCGGGCTGGCGCTGCTGCTCCCCTGGGCCTGGCTCGGCGCGCTGGGCGGGCTGCTGGAGACCGTGCTCGCCGCGCTCGCCGCCGCGGCGGTGGGCGCGCTGGCCGGGGTGCTGCTCGACCGGCGGTTCTGGTCCCCCCTCGGCGGCGGCGAGCCACCCCGCCCGGCCCGGCTGGTGCTGGTCGGCGGCCTGGCCTGCGGGGTGACCCTGCTGCTGCTCGCCGCCGGCACCGGGCACTCCGGGGCCCAACTGCCCGCCCTGCTCGGCGTGCCGCCGGTCGCCTTCACGCTCGCCGCCCTGTACGCGGCGACCCGCCGGACCGGCACCCCGGTCGCCGGACCCGCCCGCTGGCTGGTCGGGCTCGCGCTGTTCGGCCCGCTCGCCTTCGCCGACCCGGAGGAGATCTCGGTCCTCCTGACCACCAGCCGCGACGTGCCGTTCTGGGTGGCGGCCGCCGCGGTCGCCGGGCTCGCCGTCGCGGTACTGCTCGCCGTCGGGTACGGCGTCCTGCTCGCCCGACCCCGGGGGGTCACGCCGAGCCGGCGGGTGGCCGCGCTGGTCGCCGGCGTACTGCTGGTCGCGGTCGGGGTGGTCGACGTGGTCCCCGGACAGCCCGGGCTGCACGGCGACCGGCTGCTGGTGGTGCTACGCGAGCAGGCCGACCTCGCCGGCATCCCGGCCGGTACGCCGGGCCGGGCCGGTCGTGACGCGCGCGCCGTCGAGGTATACCGCCGGCTGGTCGCCACCGCCGAGCGGACCCAGGGCGACCTGCGCCGGGAGCTGACCCGGTTGCGCCTGCGCCCGACCCCCTACTACCTGGTCAACGCGATCGAGACCGACGGCGGCCCGGCGGTGCGGGCCTGGCTCTCCGGCCGCCCCGAGGTGTCCCGGGTGCTGGTCAGCCAGCGGGTACGCCCGCTGCCCGCTTCCGCGCCGACCACCCACGGGGACGCGCCGGCGCCCGCCGGTCCGGCCTGGAACATCCGGATGATCGGCGCCGACCGGGTCTGGTCGGAGCTGGGAGTGACCGGTTCGGGGGTGGTGGTCGGCAGCTCGGACTCGGGCGTGGACGGCCACCACCCGGCGCTCGCCGACGGCTTCCGGGGCGGCGACGACTCCTGGTACGACCCGTGGGACCACACCCGCACCCCGAACGACGCCAACGGGCACGGCACCCACACGGTGGGCAGCGCGGTGGGTCGGGACGGCGTCGGGGTGGCCCCGGACGCGCGCTGGGTGGGCTGCGTCAACCTCGCCCGCAACCTCGGCAGCCCCGCGCGCTACCTGGACTGTCTCCAGTTCATGCTGGCCCCCTTCCCGCCCGGCGGCGACCCTTTCACCGACGGCCGGCCGGCGCGGGCACCGGACGTGCTGACCAACTCCTGGGGCTGCCCACCGATCGAGGGCTGTGACGTCGGGGTGCTGCGCCCCGCCACCGGGGCGCTGGCCGCCGCCGGCATCCTCGTGGTGGCTGCCGCCGGCAACACCGGCCCGTACTGCGGCTCGATCGCCGACCCGCCCGCGCCGTACCCGGACGTGGTGACCGTCGGCGCGGTGGACAACAGGAGGCTGGTCACCCGGTTCTCGAGCCGTGGCCCGGCCCCCGGCGGAGCCGCCAAACCGGACCTGGTCGCCCCGGGCGCGGGCGTGCTCTCCGCGATGCCCGGCGGCGGCTACGCCACCCTGGACGGGACCTCGATGGCGACGCCGCAGGTGGCGGGCGTGGTGGCGCTGATGTGGTCGGCGAACCCGGCGCTCGTCGGCGACCTGGAGCGCACGCGGCGGATCCTGCGGGAGACGGCGAAGCCGGCTTCGACGAACTACCCCTCGCATGCTCCGCAGGACACCTGCGGCGCGGAGGAGCGCATCGACGGCGCCGGCATCGTCGACGCGTACGCGGCGGTGCGGGCGGCCCGGGCCGGCTGAGCGGGGTCTTGCGCCGACCCGTGGTGGTTGATCTAGGGTCGGCCACCATGGAGTTCATCCTCGCCGATCTGCCCGCCGACCGGGTTCCCGCCGTGGTCGCGTTCTGCGGCCGCGCGCTCGACCTGCCCGAGGACGCCGCCGAGGCGGAGTCCGTGGTGACCGCCCTCTGGCCCCGGGCGGCGGCGGACCGGACGGTGCTGCCGCTCGGGGCGTACGCGGGGGACGAACTGGTCGGGGTGCTGATCGGATCGGTTTCGGCGGCGGACCCGCGGCTCGGGCACGTCGACCTGATCGCGGTCGCGCCGCAGCGGCGTCGCCGGGGTGTCGGCCGGGCCCTGGTCGCCGAGGCGGAACGGCGACTCGCCGGTCTCGGCGCGGCCGAGCTGCTGCTGGCCGGGAACCCGCCGTACTACGCCTGGCCGGGCATCGACGTGCGGTACACCCCGGCGGTCTGCCTGGCGCTGGCGCTCGGCTACCGGCAGGACCGGACCGGGTGGAACATGACCGCCGACCTGTCGTACGACGGATCACCGGCGCTGCGCACGACGGAGCCGGCGGAGGCCCGGCTGGCCAGCCAGGGCGTGTCAATACGCCGGGCGGAGCCGGCGGACCTGCCGGCGCTGGCCGGCTTCGCCCGGTCCACCTTCGGCGGCGCCTGGGACGGCGAGCTGGCCGGCTCGGTCGGCCGCGACGGCGCGGGCTGCCACCTCGCGGAGCGGGCCGGGGAGATCATCGGCTTCGCGGCCTGGGGTTCGTCCCGGCCGAGCTGGTTCGGCCCGATGGGCACCGCGCCGGCGGCGGAGGGTTCGGGCATCGGCGGGGTGCTGCTGCGCCGCTGCCTGCGCGACCAGCACGAGGCCGGGATCCCGGCGGCGCAGATCGGCTGGGTGGGGCCGGTGCCGTTCTACGCCGGCAGCGCGGGCGCGCGGATCGAGCGGGTCTTCTTCCTGTACCGCCGGACGCTCTGAGGCCCGCTCTGACCGGCACCGCCGGACGCTCTGACGATCCTGCCGGACGCTGCCGGACCCGGGACGGATCGACAACCGGGCGAATAGGATATAGACCCTGATAATGCCATTCGCCCACGTGAGTGATCGACGCCCCCTACCGTTTTGGTAGAGGAGGCGGCCATGACCACGGACAACGAACAGACCGACGACGCGGTGCCCCACACCTGGACACCGGTCGGTGACCCGCCCATCGGAGTGCCGTTCGACCGGCGGGACTACGGCGACGCCGAGCAGCTCGTCGAGATGGCCGGGGTCGACGAGTCGGAGGCCGACGACCCGGTGACCGTGGTGGACGAGCCGGTCGCCGTCCGCCCGCCGTACGACCGGGCGCAGAAGCGGCGTAACCAGCACACCCTGCCCTGACCGACGGAAAGGGGCGGACCGCTCGCGCGGCCCGCCCCTTTCGGCGTTCGGAGCTGGACTCAGAAGTCCATGTCCCCGCCACCCGGACCAGCCGGGGCGGCCGGGGTCTTCTCCGGCTTGTCCGCCACGACGGCCTCGGTGGTGAGGAAGAGCGCCGCGATCGAGGCGGCGTTCTGCAGCGCCGACCGGGTCACCTTGGCCGGGTCGATGATGCCGGCGGCCAGCAGGTCCACGTACTCGCCGGTCGCGGCGTTGAGGCCGTGACCCGCCTCGATGTTGCGGACGCGCTCGACGACCACGCCACCCTCGAGGCCGGCGTTGACGGCGATCTGCCGCAGCGGGGCGTCCAGCGCGATCTTGACGATCTGCGCACCGGTGGCCTCGTCGCCGGTCAGGTCCAGCTTGTCGAAGGCAGACTTGCCGGCCTGCACCAGCGCGACGCCACCACCCGGGACGATGCCCTCCTCGACGGCGGCCTTCGCGTTGCGGACGGCGTCCTCGATGCGGTGCTTGCGCTCCTTGAGCTCGACCTCGGTGGCCGCGCCGACCTTGATCACCGCAACGCCGCCGGCCAGCTTGGCCAGCCGCTCCTGCAGCTTCTCGCGGTCGTAGTCAGAGTCGCTCTTGTCGATCTCGGCCCGGATCTGGTTGACCCGACCCTGGATCTGCTCGGCGTCGCCGGCACCGTCGACGATGGTGGTCTCGTCCTTGGTCACCACGACCTTGCGGGCGCGGCCCAGCATGTCGAGGCCGACGGCGTCCAGCTTGAGGCCGACCTCCTCGCTGATGACCTGGCCACCGGTGAGGATGGCGATGTCGGCCAGCATGGCCTTGCGGCGGTCACCGAAGCCCGGCGCCTTGACGGCGACCGACTTGAAGGTGCCCCGGACCTTGTTGACGACCAGGGTCGCCAGGGCCTCGCCCTCGATGTCCTCGGCGATGATCAGCAGCGGCTTGCCCGACTGCATGACCTTCTCCAGGATCGGGAGCAGGTCCTTCACGGACGCGATCTTGCTGTTGACGATCAGGAGGTAGGGGTCGTCGAAGACGGCCTCCATGCGCTCCGGGTCGGTCATGAAGTACGCGGAGACGTAGCCCTTGTCGAAGCGCATACCCTCGGTGAGCTCGAGCTCCAGGCCGAAGGTGTTGCTCTCCTCGACGGTGATGACGCCTTCCTTGCCGACCTTGTCCATCGCCTCGGCGATGATCTCGCCGACGGTGTTGTCACCGGCAGAGATGGAGGCGGTGGAGGCGATCTGCTCCTTGGTCTCCACGTCCTTGGCGAGCTTGAGCAGCTCCTCCGAAACGCTGGCCACGGCGGCCTCGATGCCCCGCTTCAGGGCCATCGGGTTGGCGCCGGCGGCCACGTTGCGCAGGCCCTCGCGGACCAGGGCCTGGGCCAGGACGGTCGCCGTCGTCGTGCCGTCACCGGCCACGTCGTCGGTCTTCTTGGCGACCTCCTTGACCAGCTCGGCGCCGATCTTCTCGTAGGGGTCCTCGAGCTCGATCTCCTTGGCGATGCTCACACCATCGTTGGTGATGGTGGGGGCACCCCACTTCTTCTCGAGCACGACGTTGCGGCCCTTGGGGCCGAGCGTCACCTTCACGGCGTCGGCGAGCTGGTTCATGCCCCGCTCGAGGCCGCGGCGCGCCTCTTCGTCGAACGCGATCATCTTGGCCATACGGCGTTGTCCTCCTGGACACTCACGGGCCACCCGAGTTTTTGTGCCCCGGATGGGCCGCCTGGTGTACGCACCTTGGGACGTCGCCACCTGGCGACGACGACGTCCTTCGGCCGGGCCGGACAGCCCGCGACGACCGGCCATGTGCCGCCCCGGCGCCATCGAGACGCCCGTGCGGCCGTGGCCCTACCGCCCCGACCATTGGCACTCACGGTATGCGAGTGCCAATGACTTGTTTAGCACTCTCCCCTGTCGAGTGCAAGCACGATCGGGCCGGTCAGCCGAGTTCCGTCGCCAGTCGCGCGACGTTCACCGGAGCCTCGTGGGCCCGCTGCTCGGCGTAGGTCACGACCAGCCCGACCAGCTGCACCAGGTAGACCGGGACGACCAGCACGGCGGTCACCACGACCACCGCGACGGCGCCCACCGTGGAGCCCGGCGCCGCGAACGGGTCGGTGCCCAGCGGCGCCTTGCCCACGACCTCCAGCACCGCGCCGACCACGCTGCCGAGGACGACCGCCACCGCCACCAGCGCGACCCGGCCCAGCACCATGCCGAGCCGGTCGTGGAAGAAGCGGAACGAGCGGCCGATCGGGTTCTGCCGCTCGAAGAGATAGACCGGTCCGGCCAGGGCGAGCGCGAAGGCGAGGTAGACGCCGGGCAGCACGCAGAAGGCGAAACCGACCGTGAGGATCACACCCATCAGCAGGCTCCAGGCGTACAGGCCCGGCGCCCGGCGCAGGCCGTAGCGCAGCGCGCCGCCGAGGTCGGCCGGGACACCGGCCGCCTGCCGGGTGAGCACCCACGTCCCCGCCGCCCAGCCCACGCTCTGCACCACGAGGAGGAGCAGGCTGGCGACCAGCATCCAGGCCCCGAACGTGACGAGGTCGCCCAGGTAGCCCTCGGGCAGCGAACCGTCCGCGGGCCTCGACTCCAGCCGCGGCGTCGGGTCCAGCCCGAGGCTGATGATCGAGATCACCGCGGCGGGGAGGGCCTGGGTGAGCAGCATGACCGGCAGCAACGTGCGCCAGCTGCGGCGCAGCGCCCCGGCGCACCGGGCGAACCAGCCGTTGACGCCGGCGTACGGCGGGTTCACCAGCGGGTCGGCCGGGTCCCACCCGCCGGCGGCCGGCCAGCCGTACGGGAGGTGACCGCCGTACGGCGGGTAGCCCGGAGGGAAGCCGGCGTGCGGGCCGGAGCCGGGCGGGAACCCGCCGGTGGGCGGGAAGACCCAGCCCTGGTGCGGACCGGCGGGCTCGACCGGGCCGGTCGGCGCGGGCGGACCGACGGGACCGGGTTCGGGCGGACCCGACGGGGACTGGTCGGACATGGACCCTCCTCAGTGACGGCGGGATCGGCCCATGATCTTCCCTGGCGCCCGCCCGCGCCGCTGCCCCGCACGGGGGCCGACCGGCGAGCGGGACCGGGCCCGACTCAGGCGATGACGCGGACCCGCTCGGCCTGCGGGCCCTTCTGGCCCTGGGCGATGTCGAACTCCACCCGCTGGCCGTCGTCCAGCGCCTTGTAGCCGTCCATCTCGATGGCGGAGAAGTGGACGAAGACGTCCTGGCCGCCGTCGACGGCGATGAAGCCGTAGCCCTTCTCGGCGTTGAACCACTTCACGGTGCCCTGTGCCACGGTGCACTTCCTCACTCTGCGCGGCGTTCCACGACCCCGGAGGCCGGCGGACCGGCACCGGAGGACCACCGCTTCGGCGATCGGTGAGGGCCGCTGAATCGGTGACCGAAATCGCACGCTACACGAGGCGTGACGGTCGTGCACGACCCCAAATCGGGCATATTCCGGCGCTCCGCCGACCGTTCGCCCATCGGTGGTCGTCGCTGCGGTATGCATGCGGACATGACAGCTACCCCGGCCCGGTCGGAAGCCCGGAGAGCCACCGTCCGCCGGGTACGCCCCGAGGACGCCGCCCGGATGCGGGCGCTGCGGCTGGAGATGCTCGCGGACGCGCCGCTGGCGTTCCTGGAGACCGTCGCCCAGGCCGCCGCCCGCCCGCACGCCGACTACACGGCCCGGATCGCCCACGTCTCCCGGGGCGACCACACCGCGCAGTTCGTCGCCGACCCCGGCGGCCGGCTGGTCGGCCACGCCGGCGGCATCGCCGCCCCGGACGAGCCCGGCCTGACCGTCGTCTACGCCGTCTACGTGACCCCGGCCTGGCGGGGCAGCGGCCTGGTCGGCGAACTGATCGACGGGGTGGCCGCCTGGTCGCGCGCGTGCGGCCGGCCGGAGCTGATGCTGGAGGTGGTGGTCGGCAACGAGCGCGCCTACCGCGCCTACCGCCGGCTGGGCTTCACCGACACCGGGGTACGCGTGCCGCACCCCACCGTCCCGGCCCTGCGCGAGCTCCAGATGCGCCGCCCCGCATGACCACCCGAGGGCCAGCACACCGGGCAGCACCCCGGACTGCCGCCCCGGACTGCCGCCCCGGACCATCAGAACCATCACGCAGGGCAGCACCCCGGTGAGACACACCCCCGACCCCGGCAGCGGCGCTCGCCAGCGCACACCGCACGGGTTTCCGGGGGAGCCCGCCCGCGGAAGGATCAAGCCTGACCGCCTGGAGCGGGTGGGCTCCCCCGGAAACCCAGACCTCGACCTGCCGAGACCTAGACGTGCCGCCGGCTCTGCACGATCCGGAACCGGTTCGCCACGTACGCGCCGTCGGTCAGCGCGGCGTTGGCGGCCGGGTTGGCGCCACTGCCGTGGAAGTCCGAGAACGCGGCCGACTGGTTCACGAAGACCCCGCCGGTCAGGTTGCAGGACAGGTGCACGCCGACGTCGACCGCGGCGGCCTCGGCCGCGTCCAGCACCGAGGGGTCGGTGGAGTAGACGGCGGCGGTCAGCGCGCCCTTCTCGCCCACCGTCGCGCGCAGGATCTCCAGGCTGTGTGCGGTGGAGTCGGTGGCGATGACGAACGAGATCGGCCCGAACCACTCGCGGCCGTAGGTGGCGGTGTCGTCGGCGGCGAGTTTCACGATGGCCGGCGTCCGCACCACCGCGCCGGGCAGCGCCGGGTGCTCGACGGTACGCGACTCCAGCACCGGCTCGCCGACCTTGGTGACCTCGTCCAGCCGCTCCAGCACCCCCTCGTTGACGATGGCGCCGGTCAGCTCGACCCCGCGCGCCGGGTCGGCGGTGAGCTTGCCGACCGTGCCCGCGATGCCGGCGGCCACCTCGTCGAAGCTCTTGTGCCCCTGGTCGGTGGCGATGCCGCCGGACGGGATGAGGATGTTCTGTGAGGTGGTGCACATCTGGCCGCTGTAGAGGACCAGCGTGAAGCCGAGGTTGCGGCACAGCCCGGCGAAGTCGTCGGTGGAGTCGATCACCACCGTGTTGAGGCCGGCCTTCTCGGTGTAGACGGCCGCCTGCCGGGCGTTCGCCTCCAGCCAGTCGCCGTACTCGGTGGAGCCGGTGAAGTCGACGATCTTGACGGCCGGGTGCAGCGCCAGGGTGGAGGCGAGCTTTTCGCCCGGCGCCTCGGGGGCGAGCAGCACCAGGTTGGGGTCGAAGCCGGCCTCGGCCAGCACCTCCCGGGCGTACTTCACCGTGATGGCCAGCGGCAGCACCGCGCGCGGGTGCGGCTTGACGACCACCGGGTTGCCGGTGACCAGCGAGGCGAAGAGCCCCGGGTACGAGTTCCAGGTGGGGAAGGTGTTGCAGCCGATCACCAGGGCCACACCCCGGGGCACCACGTGGAACGTCTTGGTCATCCGCAGCGGGTCGCCCTTGCCGGCCGCCTTCTCCCAGCCGGCCGTCCCCGGGTGCCGGGTCATCTCCGCGTACGCGTAGGCGAGCGCCTCCAGCGCGCGGTCCAACGCGTGCGCGCCGCCGGCCTGGAAGGCCATCACGAACGCCTGGCCGCTGGTGAACTGCACCGCGTTGGCCAGCTCGAAGATGTGCTTGTGCAGCCGGTCGAGGATCTCCAGGCAGACGCCAACCCGGGCCTGCGGGCCGGCGTCACGCCAGGCCGGCAGGGCGGCGGAGGCGGCGGCGACCAGTTCGTCGGCACCAGCGTGCGGGTAGCGCACGTTCAGCTCCAGCCCGAACGGGCTGGACTCGGTGGCGACCGGGTCGCCCGAGCCGGGCTGGTCGAGGGGGAAGTCGCCGTTCAGGTACGCCTCGAAGGCGGCCTTACCGTCGGCGGCGGCGGTCTCGCCGTACACCCGGGGGCTGGGTGACTCGGGATAGGCGGACCAGTATCCCCGCTCCGTGATCGCGGTCAGCGCGCGGTTGAGGGTGTCGGCGTGCCTGTCGTACAGGGGGTGCGGGGTCTCCGTCATGCCGCCATCATGCAACAGCAAGCCACCAGATCAGTAGGGGCGTGTCACAGGTCAGATCGTCAGCTGCCAGTCCGTCGAGCCGTCCACCGGGCGGAAGCCGAGCTGTTCGTTGATCGCGGTCATGTGGGAGTTGTCCGCCGCGTTGTAGGTGTCGACCGCGCGCAGCTCCGGCTCGTGGGTCAGGATGTGCCCCAGGTTCTCGATCTTGCAGAGCAGGCCGAGCCGGTGACCGCGGTGGTCGGGGTCGACGATAGTGGTCTGCTGCCAGGCGTGCCAGGTGGTGTTCGCGGCCATGCTGAGCATGCTCCAGGCGACCATCCCGCCGGACGCCTCGTGCACCGCGCCGAGGTTGTACACGCGGACGCCCCGGGCGTCGAACGCCCGCTCGGTGCCCCGGATCCGATCGGCGTCGAACTTCTCCTGCTCCCACTGCAGGTCCCCGGTCGGGGCGTCGGTCATCAGCCGCCCCTCCAGATAGGCGACGTCGGCGACGTACGCCTCCGGGGTGCGCTGCCGCCAGCGGACGGTGCGGTAGCCGGCAGCGGCCGTGCGGGCCTCGAGCAGCAGCGCCGCCAGCCGGGGCCGGTCCAGCGCGGTGGTGTCGAGCCGACGGCGGACGTCGGCGAGGGCCGGGTGGGCGCCGACCGCGGCGGCGAAGGCGGCTCCGGCGCCGTCCCGCGCCGGCCCGCCCGGCAGGGTGGTGACCGTCGACCCGACCACCCGCTTGCGCCCGGCCTCGCGCAGCAGGCGCAGGCCGTGCTCGTGCAGCGCCCGGCCCACCCCGCGCCGCCGGTGCGCCGGGTCCACCACCAGCTCGGCGCTCGCGTTCTCGGTGTTGTCCAGCAGGTGCAGGTGCAGGCGGATCCAGCCGGCGGGCGCCCCGTCGAGCCGGGCCAGCACCCAACGGGTGTCGATGCCGGGCATCGGGTGACGCAGCGGCGCCTCGAACCGGCGCCGGCACAACGACGGGAAGTCCGGCAGGTCCGCCGCTTCGGCCGCCACACCGATCCGGTACGCCGCGTCGAGCGCCGCCTGGTCGGCCGGGTCGAGCGGGGTGATGGAGATGCCCATGCGGTGAGCCTGCGTCATGCACAGCGAAGGGGCCAGCGGTTTTCCCGCTGGCCCCTTCGGACGTTGGTCGGGAGGGACGTCCGCACAACGCCTCCGGCGTTGGGTCGTAAGAACTGAAAGTCTCCGGCGGAACGCCCTCCCGCACGGAGCATCTTGCGCCGTCCGGTTCCTGCCGTCAAGTCCTTGTCGGCGGGTTTTCCACACTCACAGCGAAAAGCCAGTTACCCGGCGGATCGACCCGATCCCCCGTCCGGGCGATCCGCCCGTCCTCCTCCCGGCCAAGCTGCCGATCCGCCGGTTGCGGCAGGTCGCGGTCTCCGAGCAGCCGGGAGCCGCGACACGCCGCCGCCGCGCGCCTCCGTTTGCGGCATGTCGCGGCTTCCGAGCGGCGGGAAGGCCGCGACACGCCGCACATGGAGTGGATCAAGCGGACCTCGGCCCGCGGACCGGGCGTCGAGGGGCGGCGGAACGGGATGGCCAGAGCGGGCGGGCCGTCAGGCGAGGAGGCCGGCGTCGCGGGCGGCGCGCAGCGAGGGCTTGATCCGGTGGGTCGGGCCGACCTGGCCGGCGATCGCGTCGATGGTCTTCAGGCCCTCGCCGGTGTTGAACACCACGGTCTCGGCGGTCGGGTCGAGCCGTCCGGACTCGACCAGCTTGCGCAGCACCGCCACGGTCACCCCGCCGGCGGTCTCGGCGAAGACCCCGGTGGTACGGGCGAGCAGCCGGATCCCCACGCGAATCTCCTCGTCGTCGACGTACTCCATCCAGCCGCCGGTACGGCGCACCGCCTCCAGGGCGTAGAGGCCGGCGGCCGGGTCGCCGATGTTGAGCGACTTGGCGATGCCGGTCGGCTTGACCGGAACAATGGTGTCCCGGTCGTCGTGCAGCGCGGTGGCGATCGGGTTGCAGCCGGCGGACTGGGCGCCGAAGACCTTCCAGCCTCCGGCCGGCGCCTCGACCAGGCCGATCTCGACCAGCTCGGAGAACGCCTTGTCGATCTTGGTGAGCAGCTCGCCGCTGGCCATCGGGATGACCACCTGGGCCGGGATCCGCCAGCCCAGCTGCTCGGCCACCTCGTACCCCAGGGTCTTGGAACCCTCCGCGTAGTACGGGCGGACGTTGACGTTGACGAACGCCGTGTCCTCGAACTCGTCGGTCTCCACCAGCTCGCCGCAGAGCCGGTTCACGTCGTCGTACGAGCCGTCGATGGCGACCAGGTCGCCGGCGTAGACCGCGGTGGTGACCACCTTGCCCTGCTCCAGGTCCCCGGGGATGAATACCACCGACGGCACGCCGACCCGGGCCGCGTGGGCGGCCACCGAGTTGGCGAGGTTGCCGGTGGAGGCGCAGGCGAACCGGGTGAAGCCGAGCGCCCGGGCGGCGGTCAGCGCCACCGAGACCACCCGGTCCTTGAACGAGTGGGTCGGGTTGGCGCTGTCGTCCTTGACCCAGAGCGGCGCGGTGATGCCCAGCTCGGCGGCGAGGTGCGGGGCGGCGACCAGCGGGGTCAGCCCCGGGTCCAGGGTCACCCGGGTGGCCGGGTCCTGGCCGGCGGGGAGCAGGGCGGCGTACCGCCAGATGTTCTGCGGACCGGCCTCGATCAGCTCGCGGGTGACGGCGGCCAGGGCGGCGGCGTCGTAGTCGACCTCCAGCGGCCCGAAACACTCGTAACAGGCGTGCTGGGCAACGAGCGGGTAGCGCGCGGAACAGGCGCGGCAGACCAGGGCGCGGGCCGGGCTGGCGGTGATGTCGATGCCGGGGGCGGCGGGAAGCGTCGACGTCATGTCGAGAGTCCTCTCATCTTTCCCCACATCGCACCCTGCGGCGGGGACGGAATTGGCACCTGCCCGCGCCGGCTCGTCATCGAGCGTGCGGGTGGTTGCCGGGGCGTCGTCGGGCCGTATCCCTCAGCCCCTCTGGATGAGGTATGCAGTTGTGCCACCGATTCTAGGAGGTCGCACCGCGGATGCCGAGCCCGGTTCCCACGCTGTGAGCCACCCGGCCGGCGGCGCCGCCGGGGCCGTGGGGAGCGGCTCCGGCGGCGAGCTCACCGCCGTTGCGTATCGGCAGCAGGCCGTCCGGCTGGTGCACGGTGAAGCAGGCGTACGCCATCGAGCCGGAGGCGATCAGCGCGGCGGGCCGGGTGAAGAGCCCGACCAGGACCAGCGCGCCGCAGACGGCCTGGATCAGCGCGGCCCACCAGCCCGGCCACTGCCCGACCGGTACGGACTGGCCGGTGCCGCGGCTGCCACCGAGCACGCCGAGGAGCGACGACAGGCCGCGGCAGAGGAACAGCAGGCCGACGACCATACGGAACAGGGACAGGGGGGCCGTGGAACCGGTCGGAATTCATGGCTACCTCCGATGAGTGGGATGAGCCCACCCAGGATCAGCAATAGAATGATCTAGATTCATAGCTTTTCTATCAACGGGAAGTCGCTCGGTGGGAGCGGGGTCAGCTGTGACGTCCTTGCGGGTGAAGCGCCAGCAGGCCAACCCCCAGAAGAAAATCGCGTAGCTCACTGCCGGTTGCGGCGCAACTTCTGCACGGCCACGTGATCTTCGTGGGTACGTAGCCCCACCGTCTTGATGCCGTCTCGTCCGAGCCTGTGAGGCTACGACGCCGTTGGCAGCCCACGAAATCGGGCGCTCACCCCGCCGACGACGATGTCAACTTCCCGACTCGGCGCGACTGCCGGGACTGCGTCGACACGACCATGTCCGATAGTGTCCGACCCGACACGCCAAGCGAGGGTTTTGTGCGCCGGCACGCTGAGGCCGCCCGCAACTACATTGACGTTTTCGGTCGAGCCGCTGACCACCCACCGCACGAACATCCCTACACCCTGAGTGCGGGTCTGACTTCTCCTCGACGACAAGGGGACGCGATTGTGAGTCGGCAAGTGTCCCACTTGATGACGGCTGCCAATCTCGGCGCCCTGCTGTCGCCGCTCGCAGCGGCGGTGACCTTGGGCGGCATCACCTGGACCACGAAGAACCGCGTGGTCAGAGAGGGCAGCGTCCGAGTCGGCACCGCCATCAGGGCGCTCGCTCCGTGTCGGCTTCGTATGACCGTCAACGAGCTGAAACCTAGCGAGCCGGCGCTCCAATATCTCGCTGGTGATGGTCGGATGGGCTTCTCCGCCCGCCGGCTCTGCCTGAACACCCCACATCGCCCCTTTCCCGGCACCCACAAACACCGGAGCGAGCCCGGCGGAGGCGACGAGGGGGCCTACGAACCAGACGATATCCCCGCCGTTCCGCTGCAACCGAGGGTCGCACCCGGCACCTACCGTGCGATCCTGGAAGCGTTCGCTGCGGAGTGTTTCATCGCGATCGGGGACGACTTCATCTGGCGAGAGCCGTGAGGAGGAGATGATCGTGGATGCCACGACTGTCATCGGCGCTGTCCTCCGGACAGTCAACGACAACACCGTCGTGCACCCATACGGCGATGGCCTGCTGGTCGACCTGCCCCTGACCTACGGCGACGGCGACGGCGTACGGGTGCTCGTCGAACCAATGGGCTCCGGCTATCGCGTCACCGACCGCGCCGCCGCAGCATCCCTGCTGTCCATGGCGGGAGTAAACCTGTTCGCTGGCCGGGCAGCCGAGGCGTTCGCCGAGATCATGGCCGGCGGCGGTCTCAACGGCGTCAACGCGGCCCCCGGTGAAATCGCGACCTTCGGGGCCGCCGAAGATCTGGGCAGGCTGGTCCTGGGTGTCGCCCAGGCTTCGTTGCGTACCGACCAACTCCGCTGGCTCGCTCCTCGTCAAGCGGGGATGAGGTTTGTCGATCGAGTCACTGATCGGGTCACCGTCTGGGCTGGTCGCAGCCGCAACCTCCAGCGAGACGCCCCGATTCCACTGGAGTCAGGGCGCAGCCGCTCGGTCACCCTACGGGTCGCCAACGACGGCAAGGCGGCATACGTTCAGGCCGTCAGCCTGCGTGACCCCGACCAGGCCGCCGAGCACTGCTACCACGTCTTCGGCTTGTCGAAGATCGCACGAGAGAGCCGAGTCGCGGCGCTGGACGGCTCGGCGCGAGACTGGCCCCCAGCAATCGTCGCCGAACTCCGAACCGTCAGCGACGTCGAGTTCTTCGACGATCCACTCAGCCTTGAGCGGCAGCTCGACAAGGTAGTGCCGCCTCCACAGGCCGCCCTACGGCCATAGCGGAAACCACTCACACCGAACGATGGGCGGCGCCGGGCGCCGGATCGAACACGCCCGTGAGTCACCAATGGAAGCCGGGCATCCGAAGGATGCATGGGCTCTGCTACTTCTGAGCGTCTGGAACGAAGACGCCCAAGCCTTGATGGCCATACAGCTCGCCGGTCTCGATCAGGATCGTAATGGCCTGCCGGACGGTCGACTGGCTGCCCACTTCGTACAGGTCAGCCAACTCCTTGGTGGAGGGCAGCTTGTGACCGGGCGGCCACTCACCTTCAGCGATACGTCTCCTGATGTCAGCGATGATCCGCCGGTAGTGCGGCTCGAACTTGCGAGGTGTGGACATGCGAAGTACTCCCAGCTAGGCATGTCCATCTGATCACGAAACCCGGAAGCGCCTCAAGCGCATCGTTGACTTTACCGGCATTATCGGTAAAGCTCGTGAAGGACCGCCCCAGCTAGGCACTGGTCGATCCCCCTTGCCGGGGCAGCGCGCCCGGCGACCGACTCCCCCTCCGGACCGGTCGGCGTGCTGCCTCGGCCCCACCGACGACAAGGAGGTCTGCACCGTGACGGACTCCGAGATTCCCGCCGCGAGCGCGATCTGGGCGGCCGAGCAGGTGGCCGGGTGAGCTGCGCGAGACGTACCTGGCGGTCGCCGCCGCCACGGTGCTGCTGGAACGCACCGGCGCGGGCTGCGCGCAACCCGGCAGTCCGGCACGCCCGGCGCAACGGCGAGGACGCCCTCGACCTGGCCGGCGACGCGGAACGGCAGCTCAGCGACGGGGTACGCCGGCTCCGCGCCGACGCCGGCCACCAGGAGTCCGGCACCATCGGCGGCCTGATCGAGGTGCTGGACACCGCCCGGGACCAGTTGGACGCGGCAGCCGCCCGGATCGGGCAGCTCCCGGCCCGGATCACCACCGCCGGGCAGCAGCTCCTCGACGCGGACCGGGCCGACCCGGCCACCGAGACGGCGGCCGGGCAGTGGCACCGCGCCGCCGAACAGCTCGACCTGATGACGGAAAGCCTGTCCGCTGCCGTCGCCGCGCTGGCGTCGTACACCGGCGGGTTGTCCGGCGCGGAACCCACCACCACCTGAAACCTGCTCGCGGACCTCCGTGGGAAGGAAAGGGCCCGGGGCGGGTGCCGGGCTCCGGCCGGTACGCCACGCGCGGTCGTGCCGGTCGACCCCGCCCGCCCCGGTGCCGCCACCCGGCGAAATCGGAAAGGCGAGACAACCGTGATCTACCGAGCCATGCAGCGTCTACTCCCGCAGCACGTCCGCGTCGCCACCTTCGGCACCCGCCGGTGGCGGGGCCTCGACCCCGACCAGGTGTACGCCTACCTCGACCAGCTCGCCGACGAACTGGAACGACTCACCCGCGACCTGGTCACCGCCAACACCGAGGGCGAACGCATCCGGCAGGCGCTGCGCCAGTGGCAGTCCCGGCACACCGGCTGCCGGCACACCACAGCGACCCCGAACAGCCGGTGGCCCCGGTGAACGAACCACACTGGATCATCCACCTGCCGACCACCCTGACCCAGGCCGGCGACGCCGCCCTGGCCATGGCGCTACGCCGCTCCCTCGGCCACGTGCTCGCCATCGATTTCGGCGAGACGACCCTCTCCGAGGAGGACCGCCAGTTCGTGCGTACCCGGGTCTGGTGCGACGCCCGGCTCGACGGAACCGGTCGCTGCCGCCACCCGGCCGGCCACGACGGCGGCTGCGCGCCCGGCCGGTGACCCGTCAGCTGGTGACGTCCTTGCGGGTGAAGCGCCAGAAGGCCAGCCCCCAGAAGATCGTCGCGTAGCTCACCGCCGAGATCGCGCCCCGCACCACGTCGTCGGTCTGCACCGGGGTGGAGAGCAGCCCCAGCCAGGCCGAGCTGTAGTGGGTCGGCAGGAAGTCGCGCAGCCCGCCGAGCGCGGTGATCTGGTCCAGGATGCTGGAGAGGATCCAGAGCAGCACCGCGCCGCCGACCGCGCCGAGCGCGGCGTCCGTGCTCACCGACAGCAGGAACGCCAGCCCGGCCACCACCAGCAGGACGACGGCCAGGTAGCCGAGCACCGCCAGCAGCCGCACCAGCCCCTCGCCCGGAGCCAGCTCGGCGGAGACCTGGCTGCGCAGCGGCGCCCAGCCGTACCGGAGGGTGCCGGCGAGCAGGGCGGTGCCGGCGAGCAGCAGCAGGGCCAGCGCCGAGTACGCGAGCGCGACCAGCAGCTTCACCGCGAGCAGCCGGGACCGGGGCACCGGCACCGCCAGCAGGTAGCGCAGGCTGCCCCAGCTCGCCTCGCTGGCCACGGTGTCCCCGCAGAACAGCGCCACCACCACGACCAGCAGGAACGACGACGAGACGAAGATCGAGAAGAGGGTGAAGTTCAGCCCACCCGAGACGGCCAGGTCGACCAGGCTGCCGAACTCGTTGTTCCGGTTCCGGTCCTCGTTGCCGGAGTTGAACTGGAACGCGATCAGGATGATCAGCGGCAGCGCCACCATGAACCCCAGCGCCAACTGGGTACGCCGCCGCGACGCCTGCCGGCGGAACTCGGCCGCGAACGGCAGGGTCGCCGACGGCCGGTAACCGGCGGCCGCCCCGCCCGGGCCGACCCGGCCCGGCTCGCCCGGACCCGCCACGTCGATGGATGAGCCCGCCATCACCGGTCCCCGCTTCCCCGAGAGTTCTCGCCCACCAGGGCGAGGAACGCGTCCTCCAGGCGCCGCCGCGGCACCACCCGGTCCACCCCGATACCGGCCCGGACCAGCTCCGCCACCACCTCGCTGCGGGCGGTGCCGTTGGTGTCCACCACCAGGCCGCCGTCACCGTCGGGCAGCACCCGGACCCCCTCCAGACCCTCCAGCACGACCCGCGCGGCGGCCGGGTCGGTCACGTCGAAGAGCACGCTCGGCGACTCGCCGACGATCTCCTCGACCGGCCCGGAGGCGACGATCCGGCCCTTGTTGACCACCACCGCGTGGGTGCAGGTCTGCTCCACCTCGGCGAGCAGGTGGCTGGAGACCAGCACCGCGCGGCCGTCGGTGGCGTAGCGCTGGAGCACCCGGCGCATCTCGGCGATCTGCGGCGGGTCGAGCCCGTCGGTCGGCTCGTCCAGCACCAGCAGCTGGGGCAGGCCGAGCATGGCCTGCGCGATGGCCAGCCGCTGCTTCATGCCGTGGCTGTAGTTCTTGATCCGCCGGTGCACCGAGTCGCCCAGGCCGGCGATCTCCAGGGCCTCCTCGAAGTGCGCGTCGGCCGCCGGCCGCCCGGTGGCCCGCCAGTACGCCTTCAGGTTCTCCAGGCCGGACAGGTGCGGCAGGAAACCGGGCCCCTCGACCAGCGCGCCGATCCGCGACAGCACCGGCGAGCCGGGCACCAGCCGGTGCCCGAAGACGTAGATCTCGCCGGCGGTGGGCTGGGTCAGCCCCATCAGCACCCGCAACGTGGTCGTCTTGCCCGCGCCGTTCGGCCCGAGCAGGCCGACCACCTGACCGGGGTGCACCTCGAAGTCCACGTTCGAGACGGCGACGAAGCCGTCGGCGTACTCCTTGCGCAGCTGGCGGACGGCGAGCGGAACGCCCGCGTACTCCGGGTGGACGGAGCTGTCCTGGCGGCGGTGCCGGCGGCGGACGACGGCGACGACCACGGCGAGCCCGACCGCGATGGCGGCGAGCAGCCCGACCAGCACCCAGCGCCACACCGTGGCGGTGGTGGGGATCGGCTCGGCGTTCACCGTCGGCAGGCTGACCGGGTCGCCGCCGGCGGCCACCGTGTAGACGGTGGGCTCGGCCGGCGTCGTGTACGCCTGGTCGGAGGTGGCGACCACGACCCGCAGCCGGTGCCCGGCCTCGATCCGGCGGACGATCGCCGGCAGCGTGACGGTGACCGGCTGCGCGGCGTCGAGGGTCTTCGGCAGGCCGGTCAGCCGGACCGGGGCGACCAGTCCGTCGGGGAGCGTCGCAGCGCCCTGCGGGTCGACGTCGTAGAGCTTGACGAAGAGCACCGCCTCGCCGGTCGGCGAGGCCGCCCGGAGCGAGAAGGTGGGCGACCCGGCGACGTCCACCGCGTCGGCCAGTGGGTCCGACTCGAACCGGGCGTGCTGGCCGGGAACGTCGCCGGCCACCCTGCCGAGCAGCGAGCCGAGTGCGCCGGCGAAGGGCACCGACGAGATCGCGGCGGGGTTGCCGTTCGGCGGGTTGGCGATCGGCTGGGCCGGGCCGGTGACCGCGACCGCACGCCGGGCGTCCCCGGTGACGCCGGGGTAGTCGGCGGCGCGGTAGCCGGTGGCCACCAGCCCCCGACCGAGGGCGTCGAAGCCGGCGATCCGGGAGAAGGTGAAGCTGTCACCGGGGGCTTCCCCCGCGCCCTTGACGTAGTGGTCGAGCCACTGCGCGGTCAGGAACTTCACCCGATCGGAGTCGCTGGTCGGCCCGGCGCCGCCGTCGTGGCCGCCGGTGAACCAGGCCACCCGCACCGGGGTGCCGGCGGCGGCGATGCCGCGCGCGTTGGCGTCCGCCTCGGCCAGCGGGAAGAGGGTGTCCGCCTCGCCCTGCACGAGCAGGGTCGGCGCCTTGATCCGGTCGAGGACGCCGGCCGGGGAGGAGTGGCGCAGCAGGTCCACCGCCGCCTGATCGGCCCGCCCGGTGGTGGCGATCCGCAGGTACGCGGCGCAGACGTCGGCGGCGAACCGGCCACAGGACGGGTCGGCGGCCGCCGCCGGCGCGCCCCCCGGACCGGTGCCCGGCCCCGCGCCCGGCCCGGGGCTGGGCGGCCCGGCGGAGGCGGGGGCACCCTCCGGCTGCGCGGCCGAGGTGCCGGAGAGCCCGGCCGGCCCCGAGCCGGTGTTGCCGCCGCCGCCGAAGAAGATCCCGGCCCAGCCCTTCTTGAACACGCCGTCGGTGGCCGGCCGGCCGGTGCCCTCCGGGAGGAAGGCGCGGGAGAGGTCGTTCCAGGTGATCATCGGGACGATCGCGTCGACCCGCTGGTCCTGGGCGGCGAGGAGCAGGGCGAGGCCACCGCCGTACGAGCCGCCGACCACGCCCACCCGGGGATCGCCGGCGGCGTCGGTGCGGATCTCCGGTCGCTCCGCGAGCCGGTCCACCAGCCGCTGGGCGTCCCGGATCTCGTAGTCGGGGTGGTCCAGGTGGATCTCGCCGCCGCTGCGGCCGAAGCCGCGCGCGGTCCAGGTCAGCACGGCGTAGCCGCGGGTGACCAGGTCCTCGGCGTCGGACCGGACCGAGTCCTTCGTCCCGCCGAAGCCGTGCGCCAGCAGCACCGCCGGCACCTTGTGGTCGGACGAGGCGTCGTCGGGCAGCCAGAGCGTGGTGTCCAGCTCGACCGGCTGGTCGCCGGAGGGTCCGGAACGGACCGTGACCAGGGCGGACTCGGTACGGAAACCGGGCCGGTCCGGTCGGGCCGCCCAGACGACGGCGGCGGCCAGCAGCACGACGACCACCGACGCGACCGCGATCCGGCGCCGGCTGGACAGGACGCGCCGCAGCCGCGCGGCCGACAGCGGTGATCTCATGTGGCTCACGGTACGGCCCGGTTGCTGAATGTTGGCTGGGATCCTCCGTACGTCCTGGCCGAGATGATCCGCCGGGACCCGTCGCTGCTCACCGGCGACGAGGGAGCGTGACAGCCGGGCGGGGCCGTGTCGGGGGCCGCTACTGTCGGGCGATGGCCGAACCGGACCTGACCCTCACCGCCAGCCTGCGGCCAGCCGCGCTGGACGCCCGACGCGGCATCGTACGGCTGCACCCGGAGGTGCTGACCGCGCTCGCGCTGCGTCCCGGCGACCCGGTCCGGCTGGCCGGCCGGCGGGTGACCGCCGGCATCGTGGCGCCGGCCGAGCCGACCGCGAGCACCGCCCTGCTCTACGCCGACGACCTGGTGCTGGGCAACCTGGGACTGCGCGACGGCGGTCGGGTGACGGTCGGCCCGGCGCCGGTGGTCCCCGCCCGCCGGGTGATGCTGAGCGGCCCGGTGCCGGTGGTCGCCGCGGTGTCGCCGGAGATGCTGCGGCTCGCCCTGCTCGGCAAGATGGTCACCCCCGGCGACGACGTCTCCCTGCTGCCGCAGGACGTGCTCCCGGACGCCTCGGTGCGCAGCCTGGTCGAGGCCGCGCGGCGCAGCCTCGCCAACACCGTCGGGTACGCCTGGACGAGCACGCTGCTCTCCGTCGTCGACGCCGAGCCGGACGCGGGCGCGCTGGTCACCATGGACACCGTGGTCGGCTGGGAGCACGGCCCGGCCACCCACGGCTCCCCGGGACCGGCCCGCCCCACCACAACCCGACTCGCGCCCGGCTCGGGGCCGGGCGGTCGCCCTGGACCCACCGCCACCGCCGGGACGGGCGGGACCGGGCTGGACGACACCGGTACGGGCGCGGCGGACGAGGCGCCGCACGTGGACGAGCTGCCCGGGCTGCGGACCCAGGCCGAGGAGCTGACCGAGCTGCTCGACCTCGGCTTCCACCACCGCGAGGTGCTGGGCCGGCTCGGCACCACCGTCTCGCTCGGCGTGCTGCTCAGCGGGCCGGCCGGCTCGGGCAAGTCGGCGCTGGTCCGGGCGGTCGCGGCCACCGTCGGCGCGCGGGTGCGCCCGCTCTGGGCGCCCGAGCTGGCCGCGCTGAGCAACGACGCGGCGGCCCACCGGCTCCGCGAGGCCGCCACCGACGTACGCGCCGGCGGACCGGCCGTGCTGCTGGTCACCGACGTGGAGGCGCTGGCCCCGGCCGAGGAACCGGGCCCGCTGGCCACCGTGTTCCGCCAGGTGATCGCCGAGACCGTCCGCGCCGGGGCGGCGGTGGTCTGCACCACCTCCCGTCCCGAAGCGGTCGACCCGGCGCTGCGCGCCCCGGACCTGCTCTCCCTGCGGATCACCGTGCCGCTGCCCGACCCGGCCCTGCGCCGGGAACAGCTCACCGTGCTGACCCGGCAGGTGCCGCTGGCCGAGGACGTGCGGCTGGACGAGGTGGCCGGCCGTACCCCCGGCTTCGTCGCCGCCGACCTGGCCGCGCTGGTCCGCGAGGCCGGGGTGCGCGCGGCCCTGCGGCAGAAGGCCGCCGAGCAGCCGACGGTGGCGATGGCCGACTTCACGGCGGCGCTGGACGTGGTCCGGCCGACCACGATGGCCGCGTCCACCCTGGAGCTGGCCTCGGTCACCCTGGACGACGTCGGCGACCTGGTCGAGGTGAAGCAGACCCTCACCGAGTCGGTGCTCTGGCCGCTGACCTACCCGGACACCTTCGCCCGGCTGGGCGTGCAGCCGCCCCGGGGCGTGCTGCTCTACGGCCCACCCGGGTGCGGCAAGACATACCTGGTGACCGCGCTGGCCGGGTCGGGCCGGGCGAACGTGCTGTCGGTGAAGGGTGCGGAGCTGCTCTCCAAGTGGGTCGGGGAGAGCGAACGCGCCGTCCGCGAGCTGTTCCGCCGGGCCCGCGAGGCCGCGCCGACGCTGGTCTTCCTCGACGAGGTGGACGCGCTGGCCCCGGTGCGCGGCCAGGCCAGCGACGGGGGTACGACCGACCGGGTGGTCGCCGCGCTGCTCACCGAACTGGACGGGGTGGAGGCGCTGCGCAACGTGGTGGTGGTCGGCGCGACCAACCGGCCGGACCTGATCGACCCGGCGCTACTGCGCCCCGGCCGGCTGGAACGGCTGGTCTACGTGCCACCGCCGGACGGCCCCGCCCGGGCGGAGATCCTGCGCGCCGCCGCCCGGACCGTGCCGCTCGCACCGGACGTGGACCTCGCCGCGCTCGGCGGGGAGCTGGACGGCTTCTCGGCGGCGGACTGCGCGGCCCTGGTCCGGGAGGCGGCGCTGGCCGCGATGCGCGAGTCGCTGACCGCGTCCACGGTCACCGCCGCGCACGTGGCCACCGCCCGGCGGCGGGTCCGCCCGTCGCTGGACCCGGCGCAGGTGGCCTGGCTGGCCGCGTACGCGGAGAAGCAGGCGGCACGCTGACCGCCGCCCGCCGCGGGCACCTCCGCTGCGGATCGGCGGGCGTTCAGTCGGTGGGCAGCAGCGGGCCCAGCGGGCCGAGGTCGAGGTTGAGGTTGAGGTCCTCGGGGGCGAGGCCGGCTCATCCCTCGTCGCGCTCCGCACGGCGACGGCGGACCACCGGCCGGCGGGGCGGCTCCGGCACGCGGCGGGCCGCCGGGCGAGGCCGCTGCGGCTCCTCGCGCGGGGGCTGCGGCCGACGGGCCCGCTCCGGCTGGCGCCTGCGCGGCGGGGGCGGTTCCTCCTCGGGTTCCTCCTCGTCGTACCCCTCGTCGTAGTCCTCCCCCTCGTCGTACGCGTCGTACTCGTCCTCTCCAGGCCGGCGGCGCACCGACGGGCGACGGCGGCCGCGCTCGGCGGGCCGGCGCTCCTCGCGGGCCTCCTGCTCCTCGCGGAGCGCGGTCTCGTGGTCCTTGACCACCTGGGAGTCCTCGATCTCGCCGCGCCAGCCCTCGACGGAGTCAGGGTCGAGCACGGTGCTGGTCATCACGTGCCGGACGAAGTGCTTCAGCTCCAGCCGGACCCGTCGGCCCTGGGCCCGCCAGAGGTTGCCGGTGTGCTCGAAGAGCCCCTGCGGGTGGTACTCCAGGACGACCAGGATGCGGGTCAAACCGGGCGTCAGCTCGTGGAAGCTGACGGTGCCGTCCACCGATCCCTTCTCGCCCTTGGACCGCCAGTGGATGAGCCGGTCCGGGATCTGCCGGACGATGATCGACTCCCAGGTCCGGTGCGACCAGAAGACCTGTGCCTTCCAGGTCATCTTCTCGTCGGAGTCGTTCCCGGCCTGCTCGACCTTCTTCATGAAGCTGGGGAAGTCGCCGAACTGGGTCCACCGGTGGTAGGCGACCCGGACCGGCACGCCGACCTCGATCGTCTCGACGATGTTGGTGACCTTGAGCTTCCTGCCGCCCTTGCCACCCTTGCCGCCGCCACCACCGAACGCCGACATCACCTTCTCCCTACCGCCGGCCAGGCCTGCATGGAACATGGCCTTCACCGGGGAGTGGCCCTCGGCGAGCTTCTGCGCGCCGGCGGCGACGGCGATCAGGCCCGGGCCACCACCGGACCGGGCGTACTCGCTGAGCCGTCCGGTGGCGCCGGTGATCCGCTCGCTGACTACCGCGACGGCCCGCTCGCCGATCGCGGACGCCAGGTCCCGAAGGTCGGCACCGAGCTGCTCCCTGGCCCGGCCTGCCAGGGCGCCGGGGTCGTTCGCCGCCATGGTCACCGCCCCCGCTTCGACGCCGCCGGGTCCGCGCCCCAGTCGCGGCCGGGCGGCTCCGGCTGGTCGCCCAGCTCCTGCTCCTCGTCAGGCGCGGACCGCTGGGCGTCGCCGCCACCACCCCCGCCGCACCTGCGGCGCAGGGCGTCCGCGCTGCCCCGCAGCTTGCCGCTGATGGCGTCGATGCCGCTGCCGGCGGCGGCGGTCGCGGCGGCCTTGCCGGCCGAGGCGAGCGGACCGCTCAGCTTGCCGAGGTTCGCCAGTTGGGGGGACGAGTTCAGCAGGTCCCCGCCGCGCTTGAGCAACTGATCGGGGTCGCGGCTGGCCCGCCCGACGGCGACGGCGGCGGCCAGGGTCAGGGCCGAACGCAGCTTCCTCCGCCGGCCGAGGACATATCCGAGGCCGACCGCGAGGCCGACCCGCAGTCCGCTCTTCATCGGCTCTCCTTCACTCCGCGGTGAGTCGGACGACCCGATCCACCGAGGGGCCGGAAACCAGCAACCCGGGAAATGCGCACGGCAGGCCTGCGATCGGGACGACCCGTATTGGCGGACCCGGCGGGCAATACCCTCAGGCCCATCCGCAAAACATTTCCATGCAGCTGCCGGGCCGATTACCGACATCGCGGAAAGGTGTCGCCCAACAACCGGCTAAAGCCGCAGATCGGGCAGACAAAGCGCTTCGACCAGCAAGGACCCGGGAAGGGTCAAACCCCGCGAAGAATTGTCAGAATGCCGGCGGAATGGCGTCAAGGCAGATTTCAGCGCGCACTTTGCCGCCATTTTCGAGCAGTTTGGCGCCGCATTTCCTCAACACCTGGACGGCCCCGACGTTGTCGCGGGTGGTGTCCGCGACGACGCCGTGCATACCGGCGGCCGCGGCCTCGTTCAGCAACTCCCGCAGGGCGCCGACGCCGAGGCCCTGGCCCCGGGCCGAGCGCCCGAGCCACATCCCGGTCTCCACCACCCCGGGCTCCTCGCAGCGCTTCATCCGCACCGCGCCGACCACCTCGCCGCCGGCCACGATCGCGTACATGCGGGTGCGGGTGGGGCCGTCCAGGCCGGCGAAGCTGGCCCGGTGGAACTCCCGGAACGCCTCGCGACGGGCCAGCGACCAGCCGGCCGGGGCTTCGACCGGGGGCATCACGTCACCCGGTTCCGCCTCGGCCACCGCTACGGAGAGCAACGGCTCCAGATTCCGCTCGTCTACCAGCTCCAGTCGTACCGCACCCGTCACAGTGCCGCAGTCTGCCGGCACCGCCGCCGGTCGTCCAGCCCTTTGGGCGGCGATTGGCCCTCCGGTCGGAGGTACCGGCCGGTCGTCCCATCGGAGTGTTCCGCGTCACGCTCCGCTGTCAAGGGCGCGACGGCCGGGTCCGGGCCGGGCCGGGCGGCGACGGCTCACATCCGCGGCGGAAACTCGCAGAGCACCGCCGAGGCGTCGTCGGCGCGCTTGTGCCGACGCAGCCGCTCCGGATGGTCGCGTTCGGCGGCGCGTACCCGCTCGATCAGCGCGCCCGGCCCCTGCACGGTCACCAGGTCGAGCAGCCCGGCCCAGTCGAGGAGGCCGAACTCCTCGACGACGCTGGACGCGCCGTCGGAGAGCAGCACCGCCCGGCGGACCGCGTCCGGGCCGCCCAGCGGCAAAGTGCCGGTGACCGCGTGGTACGCGGCATCCGGATCCGCCGCGGCCACCCAGTAGCCGTGGGTGCGGTTCATCCGCTCCCGCTGCACCTGCACCGCCTGCCGGAACCGGGTCTCCGGGTCGACCTCCCCGACCGGCAGTCCCGCCACGATCCGGCGCAGGTCGGCCATCGCGGTGTCCAGCCGGTCGTCGGAGACCACCTCGACCCGGCCGCCGACGTCGAGGACCAGCGGGCTGTCGCAGAGCACGAGGTAGTCCACCTCGTCGCCGCCCTCCCTGAGCAGGCAGACGGTCGCCGAGGGGGTGCCGGGATGGTCCAGGTCGCAGGCGTCACCGTGGTCGGCGCGGACCGCCAGCAGCGCGGCGGCGAGGCTGCTCACCAGGGTCGCCGCCGGCCGGGCGGCGACGGCCAGCCCGATCCGGGCGGCCAGGTGGCGGACGAACCACGCCGGCCCGTGCACGCACCCGGTGTCGAACCCGTCCGGCACGGTGGCCCCGTCGAGCACACCCACCAGCGGGCCGAACCGGAAGATCACATCCTCGTTCTCCGGGCGCCCCGGCGCGGCCACCGAGACGGACCGGACCCGCATCGCGTACGCCTCGCCGACGGTCCGCACAGTGTGCCCCGCCGGGTGTCGCGCCTCCGGTCCCACCACCAGCCCGCTCCCCTCGCCGTCGTCCAGGATCCCGGCTACCCGGCCCGGCCGGCGCCATGCCCGTCCCGGCTGCCGCCGGGATCGGACGAACCCCACGGTACGTGGCGGTCACCGACGGTAGCGTCAGGAGGGCCGAAGTGATCAGCGCCGGCGGTTGCGGGTGCGCGAGGAGCGCAGCCGGCGCAGCCGCCCGATCAGCACCGGCTCGGCGGCCAGCGCGGCGGGCCGGTCAAGCAGGGCGTTGAGCAGCTGGTAGTAGCGGGTGGCGGAGAGGCCGAAGGTGTCCCGGACGGCCTGCTCCTTGGCCCCGGCGTGCTTCCACCACTGCTGCTCGAAGGCGAGGATCCGCTGTTCGCGCTCGGTCAGGGTGTCCGCGGTGGCCCGGTCGGCCGGTCCGCGCTGCGCGGGCACCGGTTCGCCCGCCGTGCCCACGGGCGGCCCGTCGGGCCCCGGGGCGTAGTCCGCCGCGTCGGCGGGGACGGTCGCGGTGTCGCCGGGTTCCGGGGCGTCCTGCACCGGGGTGTCCTCGACCGGCGGGGCGCTGCGCGGCGGGGGGACGACGGCGCCGGGCCGCTCGTCGGTGGTGGCCCGCCCGGACGGCTCCGGGGTGGTGGCCCGGCCGGACAGCTCCGGCCGGTCGGTGGCGGCCGCGGACGCGTCGGCGGGCATGGTCGCTCCTCACACAGCGCGGGCGGCCGGCAACTCCGACGCCGACCGGGGGGACCCCCAGCGTAACCAGGGCCGCGGCCCGACGCACCCGACGCCGGCGGGCCCCGCGCGGTGGCGCGGGACCCGGCCGGCGGTCAGGAGATGTCGCGCCGCCGCATCGTCCAGAAGGCCGCCCCGAGGATCACCGTCAGCCCCACCGCCAGCAGCACCGAGGACTGCTGCCAGGTGACGGTGAGGGTGTCCGGCTTGCACTCCCCGAAGTAGGTGGCCTGGCAGGACTCCCAGTCCTCCAGTTTGACCTCCTTCTGAATCCAGGCCAGGGCGTACGTGGGCAGCAGCCACGCCTCGACGAAGCGCACACCCGCCATTCGCAGGAGGATCCCGAGGCCGAACTGGCCGACCACCATCACCGCGATCACCCCGCCCAGAGCCATCGCGGTGTGCCGGCCCAGCGAGGCGAGCGCGAAGCCGATCGCCGCGGTGACCAGCGCGAGCACCACCCCGCGCAGCCCGGTGAGAGCGAACGACTGCCAGGTGCCGGAGGTCATCTTCTCGGTGCTCCCGCGCAGGGTGGCCACCAGCCAGAAGCTGCCGAACCAGAGCGCCGTCGTGGGCAGCGCGACCGCGAGCAGGCCGGTGAGCAGAGCCGCCAGCTTGGTCAGGAGTACGGTCAACCGCTTCGGCCGCCACAGCAGCAGGTTCATCATCCCGCCGGTGCTCCACTCCGCGCCGACGAAGGAGGCCCCCACCACGAACCCGACCAGCGCCAGGATGGCCGCGAGCGGCAGCAGGGTGTTGCCGAAGCTGGTGCGGAAGTCGAAGGTGGAGGGGAGGAACCACTCCGCCTGGATCGCCTCCCGCGGCGGCGGCTGGATCGCCGAGCAGTCCTCGGGGAACTGGCCGGCCTGGGCGCTGCCGCCCGCCTTCGCCTTGTCGCACTCGACGCGATACTGCTCGTTGTTGCGGACGTCCCGCTGCCACTGCTGCTCGGCGGCGCGCTCGGCCTTGGCCCGCGCACCCGCGTCGATCTTCTGGTTGGTGAAGAAGACCCCCACCACCACGGCCACCAGGACCAGCAGTCCGAGCAGGGCCGACCAGCGGGTGAAGCGCCGCTTGGTCAGCCGGCGCAGCTCCGTACGGTAGAGACTCATGCTCCCCAACCTCCCCCGGCGGTGCCGGCCTGCTCCGACCCACCGACCTTCGTGGACTGGTCGACCTGGCGGTGCTGACCGGGCACCGGCGCGGTGGCGGTCAGCTCCAGGAAGACGCTCTCCAGATCCACCGCGACCGGCGTCAGTTCGCTGACGTACAGGTGCTGCTCGGCGAGGAGCCGGCTGACCGAGGCGGGCTTGTCCACGCCGGCGAGCATCAGATGGTCGGGATGCCGGGTCACCGGCACGCCGGCCCGGTCGAGCAGCTCGGCGGCGCCGGCCAGGTCCTCGGCCGCCTCCAGCCGGACCCGGACCGCGCCGTGCGAGTGCGCCGCGAGCACCTGGTCGACCGGGCCGAAAGCGACCCGCCGGCCCAGCGAGATGATGGTGACCGAGTCGCAGATGAGCTGGATCTCGCCGAGGATGTGGCTGGAGAGCACCACGGTCATCCCGGATTCGGCGAGGGTACGCACCAGGGTGCGCATCTCCCGGATGCCGCCGGGGTCGAGGCCGTTGGCCGGCTCGTCGAGGATCAGCAGCTTCGGGTTCTTGAGCAGGGCAGAGGCGACCGCGAGCCGCTGCTTCATGCCCAGCGAATACGTCTTCACCCGCTCGCCGGCCCGGTCGCGCAGGCCGACCAGCTCCAGCACCTCGTCGACCCGGGTGACCGGCACCTCGCCGGCGCCGGCGAGCAGCGACAGGGTCTCCCGCGCGGAGAAGTGCGGGAAGAACTGCGGGCTCTCCACGATCGCGCCGACCTGACCGGCCACGGTGGGCAGCGCCGCGGGCACCTCGTGCCCGAAAATGGTCATCCGGCCGCCGTCGGGCCGGATGAGGCCGAGCAGGGTCCGCAGCGTGGTGGTCTTGCCCGACCCGTTGGGGCCGAGGAAGCCGTGCACCTGACCGGCCTCGACCCGCATGTCGAAGCCGTCCAGCGCGTTGCGGGTGCCCCGCCGGCGGCTCTTGTACGTCTTACGTAGACCTTCGATCTCCAGGACAGCCGACAAGCTGCGCCTCCCCCGATGGTGGCTGATGACAGCGGTCACCATACTTGGTATGCCCCGTTAGGCAATACCCGGTATGCATCGGGGCGCCGATCCGCTACCGACGGTGTATCAACGAGGGACTCAGGCGCAGATGACGGTGACCCCGGCGGCGCGGAACGCCTCCACCACCTCGGTCGACGCGCCCGAGTCGGTCACCAGCGTCTCGACCCGGTCCACGGAGCAGATCCGGGCGAAGGCGTGACCGCCCAGCTTGGACGAGTCCGCGATGATCACCACGCGCTTGGCGCGGGCCACCATGAGGTTGTTCATCGCCGCCTCCCCCTCGTGGTGGGCGGCGGCGCCGAGCTGCGGGTCGACGGCGTCCACCCCGAGCAGGGCGACGTCCAGGGTGACCTCGCGCAGCAGCGCCCCACCCAGCGGGCCGACCAGCTCGAACGACTTCGGGCGCACCACCCCGCCGGCGACCACGACCTTCATCCGGGACCGGACCAGCAGCTCGTTGGCGATGTTCAGGGCGTTGGTGACCACGGTCAGCTGGGCGCCCTCGGCGCTGGTGTTCAGGTCGGGGCGCACGGCCAGGGCGCGGGCGACCTCGGTGCTGGTGGTGCCGCCGTTGAGGCCGACCACGGTGCCCGGGGAGACCAGGGCGGCGGCGGCGGTGCCGATCCGCTGCTTCTCGGCGGAGTGCTTGGCGGTCTTGTAGCGCAGCGGCAGGTCGTACGAGACGCCGTTGGCGACCGCGCCGCCCCGGGTGCGCGTGATCATCTGCTGCTGGGCGAGCTGGTCGAAGTCACGCCGGATGGTGGCCTGCGAGACGTCCAGCCGGTCGGCCGCCTCCTCGACGCTGACCCGGCCGCTGTCGGTCAGCATCTCGAGCAGAGCGTTCCATCTGGCGTACCGGTCCACCGTGGGGCCTCCGTTGACTCTGCACGAACGGTGATTGATTGCGTGCACAATAGTGCGCGAAACTACGAGGGCGCAAAACCACCACCTGCGCAATCCGGCGGCCGGTTGCCACGGCCACCCGACTTCGCGCAGAATAACGCGCGAAAGACGGCTGTAACGAGCCGTATTGCGCACCGCTGCCCTGTGCGAGGAGTTCCGATGGCGTACGTCGACGCGGAGATCGCGAGCCAGCCCGACTGCTGGCGGGAGGCGGCACAGCTCGCCGGCACCGTCGCCGCCGACCTCCCCCGCCCCGGCGAGCGGGTCGCCGTCGTCGGTTGCGGCACGTCCTGGTTCATGGCGATGGCGTACGCCGGGCTGCGCGAGGCCGCCGGCCACGGCGAGACCGACGCCTTCCAGGCCAGCGAGTTCCCCACCGGCCGCCGCTACGACCGGCTGATCGCGATCACCCGCTCCGGCACCACCACCGAGGTGCTCGACCTGCTCGCCGCGCTGCGCGGGCAGACCCCCACCACGGTCCTCGTCGGCGACCCCGCCTCCCCGGCCACCGGGCTGGCCGACGCGGCGCTGACCATGCCCTTCGCCGACGAGCGGTCGGTGGTGCAGACCCGCTTCGCCACCACCGCCCTGGCGCTGCTCCGCGCCCACCTCGGCGACAACGTCGAGGCGCTCGCCGCCGACGCGGAGGTGACCGTCCGGGCCCCGCTGCCGATCGACCCGGCCCGCATCGAGCAGGCCACCTTCCTCGGCCGGGGCTGGACGGTCGGGCTGGCCCAGGAGGCCGCGCTGAAGTGCCGCGAGGCGGCCACCTTCTGGGCGGAGGCGTACCCGGCGATGGACTACCGGCACGGCCCGATCTCGATCGCCGCCCCCGGCCGGCTGGTCTGGGCGTTCGGCGCGCTCCCCGACGGCCTGCCCGAGGACGTGGCGGCCACCGGCGCGGCGTTCGTGCACAGCCGCCACCACGGCTGCCGCACGGTGCTGGGCAGCTGGGCGGCGGGGCGTACCCCGGTCGACCCGATGGCCGACCTGATCCTGGCCCAGCGCTTCGCGGTCGCCCTGGCCACCAGCCGCGGCCTCGACCCGGACGCCCCCCGGCACCTGAGCCGTTCCGTGGTCCTCGCGTGACCGACGTCCCCGACGGTGCGCCGGTCGTCGTCGCGCTGGACGTCGGCGGCACCGGGATGAAGTGCGCGCTGGTCCGCCCGGACGGCGACGTGGTGCACGTCGAACGGCATCCCACCGGCGCGGAGCGCGGCCCCGCCGCCGTGGTCGACACCATCCTCGACGTGGCCGAGGGGCTGGCCGGCAAGGCCCGCGCCGACGGCCTCACCCCGATCGCCTGCGGCATCGGGGTGCCGGGGCTGGTGGACGAGGTCGCCGGGGTGGCGGTCTGGTCGTCCAACGTCGGCTTCCGGGACGTACCGCTGCGGGAGCTGGCCCGGACGCGGCTCGGACTGCCCACGGCGCTCGGCCACGACGTGCGCGTCGGCGGCCTCGCCGAGAGCCGGCTCGGCGCCGGCCGCGGGGTCGGGCACGTCCTCTTCGTCGCCGTCGGAACCGGCATCGCCGCCGCCCACGTGGTCGGCGGGTCGGCCGCCGCCGGGGCGCACGGCGCCGCCGGCGAGCTGGGCCACATCCAGGTACGCCCCGACGGGCCACGCTGCGGTTGCGGGCGGCCCGGCTGCCTGGAGGCGGTGGCCTCGGCATCGGCCATCGGCCGCCGGTACACCGAGCTGGCCGGCACGCCGCTGACCGCCGCCGAGGTGGCCGACCGGGCGGCGGCCGGTGAGGAGCTGGCCGGGCGGGTCTGGCGGGAGGGCGTCGAGGCGCTCGCCGACGGGCTCGTCACCGCCCAGGCGCTCTACGACGTGGAGACCATGGTGATCGGCGGCGGACTGGTCCGGGCCGGTACGCAACTGTTCGGACCGCTGCGGGCGGCGCTGCGGGAACGGATCACCTTCCACCGGGAGCCGCGTCTGGTCGCGGCGGCCCTCGGCGACGAGGCGGGCTGCCTCGGCGCCGCCCTGCTCGCCCTCGACAGACTGGAGCAGTGATGGCCCTGCGGGTGAACGGCAAGGTGGTGACCCCGACCGGCGTGGTCCGGCAGGGGTGCGTGGAGATCAGCGGGAACCGGATCGCCGCGGTCGCCGAGTACCCGGCGAAACGGGACGGGCACTGGATCGTGCCCGGCTTCGTGGACATGCACACCCACGGCGGCGGCGGGCACACCTTCACCACCGGCGACGCCGACGCCGCCCGCGAGGCGGCCGCCTTCCACCTGCGGCACGGCACCACCACCCTGCTGGCCAGCCTGGTCAGCTCCCCGCTCGACCTGATGCGGGCCGCGACCGCGGCCTTCGCCCCGCTGGTGCGCGAGGGGGTGCTGGCCGGCGTCCACTTCGAGGGGCCGTACCTGTCGGCGGCGCGCTGCGGCGCGCAGAACCCGGAGTATCTCCGCGACCCCTCCACAGACGAGCTGGCCGAGCTGATCGAGCTGGGCGCGGGCGCGGTGCGGATGGTGACGCTGGCCCCGGAGCGGGCCGGCGCGCTGGAGGCGATCAAGCTGCTCACCTCGCACGGCGTGGTCGCCGCGGTGGGTCACACCGACGCCACGTACGACGAGACCCGGGCCGCCGTGGCGGCAGGCGCGAGCGTCGGCACCCACCTGTTCAACGGCATGCGGCCGCTGCACCACCGCGAGCCCGGCCCGGTCGTCGCCCTGCTGGACGCACCGAGCGTGGTGTGCGAGCTGGTCGCCGACGGCGTGCACCTGCACGACGGCATGCTCACCTTCGCCAGCACGACCGCCGGCCCGGAGCGGACCGCCCTGATCACCGACGCGATGGCCGCGGCCGGGATGCCCGACGGCGAGTACGAGCTGGGCGGCCAGGCGGTCACCGTGGCCGACGGGGTGGCCCGGCTCGCCCGCGACGGCGCGATCGCGGGCAGCACCCTGACCATGGACGCCGCGCTGCGGCACGCCGTCTCCGCCGGCATCGGAATCGCCGACGCGGCCCGCATGGTGGCCACCACCCCGGCCCGGGCGATCGGCCTCGGCGACCAGGTCGGCGCGCTCCAGGTCGGCCTCCGCGCCGACCTCGTCGTGCTCGACGACGAGCTGAACGTGGTCCGGGTGATGCGCGGCGGCTCCTGGCTGGAGTGATCCGCCTCCTTTCGCGGCCGGCGCCCCGCGCCCGGCCATCACCCTCCTTTCGCGGCCGGCGCCCCGCGCCCGGCCATCACCCTCCTTTCGCGGCCGGCGCCCCGCGCCCGGCCATCACCCTGCTTTCGCGGCCTGGCGCCCCGCGCCGGCCATCACCCTGCCGGCTTCCTTTCGAGCTGATGTCGTAGACGAATCACCTCGCCCCGGGCCGTGCTGTGGGCTGAACCATGGGGTGTGCCGTGGGTTGAATCGTTTGCGACGTCAGCTCCAAAGGACGAGCACAACACCCTGCGTCGGGCCGACGTTTCCCGGAACCGGCCGTGGCGGCGCGCGGAGGCGGGCTGGCGGCTGGTCGGGCGCCGGTCGGCGAAGGCCGCCCCGACCCAGCGGCACGGCACCGTGCCCGGACGGTCAGCCGGCGGTGGGCACCTCGACGCCGAGCACGGCCTGCTCGTCGGGGCGGTGCACCAGCACGTCGGCGAGGTACGACTGCACCGCCGGACCCATCCCGACATCCCGGCCGGCCTGCTCGGAGAGCAGCCACTTGTGCTCGATGATCTGCGCGAAGAGCTCCTGCGGTTCCAGCTTGCGGCGCAGGTGCGCAGGCACCGCCCGGACCACCGGCTCGAAGACCTCGGTCAGCCAGCGGTGGGCCGCCTGCTGCTCGTCGGTCAGGTCGCTCTCCACCCGGTAGGCGTCCAGGTCGTTGAGCAGGCGGCGGGCCTGGTTCTCCTCGGCGTCCAGGCCGGTCAGCCGCAGCAGCCGCCGGGTGTGGTAGCCGGCGTCGACCACCTTCGGGCGGACCAGGTACCGCCCGTTGTCGACCGTCGACATGGCCACCTCGGCGACGTCGAAGCCCAGCTCGTTGAGGCGGCGGATGCGCCGCTCGATGTCGTGCCGGGCCTCCCGCTCGACCTGCTGCTCGTAGGTGACCTCATGCCAGAGCCGCTCGTAGCGCTGCACGACCTCCTCGCAGACCAGCTCCGGGTCGATCGACTCGTGCAGCAGCCCGGCGGCCTGGAGGTCCAGCGCCTCGCCGAAGATGTTGACCCGGGCGATCTCCAGGTCCTCGCCGCGCTGGCCGTTGGAGAGCGAGTGGTGCAGCGCCCCGGTCTCCGCGTCCACCAGATAGGCGGCGAACGCGCCCGCGTCCCGGCGGAAGAGTGTGTTCGACAGCGAGCAGTCGCCCCAGAAGAAACCGGTCAGGTGCATCCGCACCAGCAGCGCGGCGAGCGCGTCGAGCAGCCGGCCCATCGTCTCCGGGCGCAGGGTGTGCGAGAAGAGCGCCCGGTAGGGCAGCGAGAACTGCAGGTGCCGGGTGATCAGCACCGGGTCGAGCGGCGCACCGTCGTCGGTCTGCCGGTCGGCCACGACCGCGATCGCCTCCACCGACGGGAAGTCGATCCGCTCCAGCGCGCGGAGCAGGTCGTACTCCCGCTCGGCGACCCGCTCGCCGGTCTCCTTGACCGCGTACACGTAGTCGCCGAGCCGGACGAAGCGGACAATGTGCCGGGAGATGCCCTGCGGCAGCGCCACCAGGTGACGGGCAGGCCACTGCTCCAACGGCGTCGACCAGGGGAGGTCGAGCAGCGCCGGGTCGACGAGGGCCGAGGTGATCCGCACGGGGACAAGTGTGCGGGTTGCCCCCCGTCGGACGCTTCCCTTCGTGGCTCGGCACACAGCCGCCGCGGCCCGCGCCGGCCGGCCGCCGCCGGCGGCCGGTAGCGTGATCGCGTGCGGGAGACCACGGCGGTACGCGGCGCGGCCCGGCCACGGCGGGTACGCCCCGCCGGCTGGTGGTGGGACGCGCTGCTGCTGGCCGGGCTGGTCGGGCTGACCGTGGCGCTCGCCACCGGCCACCTCTTCGCCGTCGACCGGGCGGTGGCCGACTGGGCCGGGGACCACCGGCCGGCGGTGGCGTACTGGGTGGCGCGGGTGTTCAACTTCCTCGGCCAGGGCACCCCGTTGACGCTCCTCGCCGCCGGGCTCGGCGTGCTGCTGGCGGTCCGGCTGCGCTCGGTCCGCCCGGTGCTGCCCCCGGTGGCCGCCTTCGCGCTGACCAACCTGACCATCGGCCCGCTCAAGGTCTGGACCGCCCGCCCCGCGCCCAGCGCGAGCATCAAGGAGCCGTTCCTGCCGCCCGAGCAGACCCTGCCGCTGTTCCAGCACGAGCTGCCGGTCAGCTACGCGCAGTCCTACCCGTCGGGCCACGTCGCCAACGCGATCGTCTGGTACGGCGTGCTGGCGCTGTTGATCGCGCCGCTGCTGGGCAACTTCGGCCGTACGGTACCGGGCTGGCTGGTCACCGTCGTCCGGGTGGCGCCGCCGCTGGTGGTGCTGACCACCACCACCTACCTGGGTTGGCACTGGCTGACCGACTCGGTGGCCGGGCTGCTGCTCGGGCTGGTGCTGGACCGGCTGCTGCACCGGGTGCCCTGGGACGACCTGCCGCTTCCCGGCCGGTTACGGAGCTGGGACCGGCCGTTCACCTCGGTCACCTAGCCTGCGCCCGTGCAACGACTGAGGCGACGGCTGGGCGTACCCGACGCGGTGGTGATCGGCCTGGGGTCGATGCTCGGCGCGGGCGTCTTCGTGGTCTTCGCCCCGGCCGCCGCCTCGGCCGGGGGCGGCGGACTGCTGGTCGCGCTGGCGGTGGCCGGCTTCATCGCGTTCTGCAACGCGACCAGCTCGGCCCGGCTGGCCGCGCGCTACCCGGAGTCGGGCGGCACGTACGTCTACGGGCGGGAGCGGCTCAACCCGTTCGCCGGCTTCCTGGCCGGCTGGGGGTTCGTGGTCGGCAAGACGGCGAGCTGCGCGGCGATGGCGCTGACCATCGGGGCGTACCTCTGGCCCGGGCAGGCCAGGGTCGTCGCCGTCGCCGCCGTGGTCGCGGTGACCGCGGTGAACCTGCGCGGCATCGCCAAGACCGCCGCCACGACGCGAGTGCTGGTGGTCGTGGTGCTGGCCGTGCTGGCCCTGATCGTGGTGGCCGGGCTGGCGGCCGGCGACGTCCGGCTGGACCGGCTCGCCGGGTCCGGTGGCTCCACCCACGGGGTGCTGACCGCGGCGGGGCTGCTCTTCTTCGCCTTCGCCGGGTACGCCCGGATCGCCACCCTCGGCGAGGAGGTACGCGACCCGGAGCGGACCATCCCCCGGGCGGTGCCGCTGGCCCTCGGCGTGGTGCTGGCGATCTACCTGCTCGTCGCCGTGGTCGCGGTCGGCGTGCTCGGGGCCGACCGGCTGGCCGCCTCCGCCGCGCCCCTGGTCGACGTGGTGACCGCCGCGGGGCTGCCCGGCCTGGCCTGGGTGGTCCGGGCCGGGGCGACCGTCGCGGTGACCGGGGTCCTGCTCTCCCTGGTCGCCGGGGTCGGCCGGACCCTGCTGGCGATGGCCCGCCGTCGGGACATGCCCGGCGCGTTGGCCGCGGTGCATCCCGTCCACCGGGTGCCGCACCGCGCGGAGCTGGCGGTGGCCGCCGTGGTGGTCGTGGTGGTGGCGCTCGGCGACGTGCGCGGCGCGATCGGCTTCTCCAGCTGCACGGTGCTGGTCTACTACGCGATCGCCAACGCGTCGGCGCTCACCCTGGGCCGGGACCCGGCCCGGAAGCTGCCCGTCCAACTGCTCGCCGCGCTGGGGCTGGTCGGTTGCCTGCTGCTCGCGGTCGGCCTGCCGCTGACCAGCGTGCTCGCCGGCTTCGGTGTGCTCGCCCTCGGCGCCGCCTGGTACGCCGTCCGCCACAGGGTTTAAGACCTACCCACGGCGCGCCGCCGAGGTCATTCCTCCGGCCCTCGGGGCGCGGGCACGCCGTCCGGACCCGGGGGCAACGGCGGCGGAGTCGTCTCGCGCAGCAGTGCGCTCAGCCCGGCCCGCCGGGCCACCACGGTCAGCCGGTCCCCCGCGTTGATCACCATCCGCGGGTCGCCGGACCAGTCCGTCCGCTGCCCGGCCCGGGTGTGCGCGAGCAGGCGCACCTCGCCCGGGCGGGCCACGGCGGCCAGCGGCCGGCCGTCCAGCGGCGCGCCGGCCACCACCGGCACCTCCACCACCAGCAGCGCGTGCCGGTCGACCGGGATGGTGGCGATCACCGCCCGGTCCAGCAACGCGGCCGCGAACGCGGGCGCGGCCAGGTACGACACGCTGCGCGAGATGCCGATGTCGAACGCCTGCTGGATCCGCTCGGCGAAGTCGCCGTCGAAGAGCCGCAGCACCACCCTCAGCTCGGCGTTGAGCGCCCGGGCGTTGAGCGCGGCGCGCAGGTTGGCCCCGTCGTCGGTGGAGGCCACCACCAACGCCTGGCAGGCCTCCACGGAGGCGGAGCGCAGGGTCTCCTCCCGGGCCGCGTCCCCGACGATCAGCGGTACGCCCAGCCGGCGGGCCAGCGCCGCGCCGCGCGCCTCGGCGGTCCGGTCGATCGCCACCACCTCCACGCCGAAGTCGCGCAGCTGGGCCATCACCCGGGTGCCGATGTTGCCCAGCCCCACCACCACGACGTGCCCGGTGCGGTCGGGCTGGATCCGGCCGTCGTGCAGGGCGAGCCGGGCGTTGACGACGCCGTCCACCACCACGGCGGTGATCAGCGGGATCAGCGCCAGCCCGGCCAGGTTGAGCACCACCTGCATGATCTGCGCGGCGGCCGGCTTGGTGACGTCCGGGTCCTGGCCGGTGAGCGTGGTGACCAGCGTCAGGTAGAGCGCTTCGGCCCAGCTCACGTCGACCGCGCGGGCGTTCAGCCAGCCGAGCACCGCGATCACCGCCAGCAGCACGATCACCGCGATCCCGATCTTGCGGGTGGCGAAGCTGCGGACCGCCCGGAGCAGCACCGCGAGCGGTTGCCGGCGGCGTCGGGCCCGGACCAGCCGGCGGGCGGCCAGCTCGGTGCCGGCCGGCTGGCCGCTCGCCTCGGCGAGCACCACGTCGGCCGCCGGTTCGTCGGCCGGCAGCACGCGGACCAGGGCCGGATCCGTGGTCACGGCCAACCCGCAGACGACGTCGCCGGGGCGGACGTCCTCGCGGCGGGCCACGTAGAGGGTGCGCCCGGCGTGCCGGAAGTGGGTGGGGGCCACCTCACCGAGGGCGGCGGCCACGAACGCCGGGGCGGCGATCGAGGCGTCGGAGAGCACCGCCGAGTCGGGGAAGAGCTCGCGCAGGCCGTTGGCCAGGCTGGTGTTGAACATGCGCACCACCAGGCGCAGCCGGGGCTCGACCTCCTGCGCGCAGAGCGCGGCGTGCATGTTGCCCACGTCGTCCTGGTGCAGCAGCGCCAACCCGTCCGCCCCGGCCAGGCCGGCCCGCCGGAAGGTGGCCTCGTCGAGCCGGTCGGCCCGGACCACCTGGATGCCGTCCACGTCGCGGCCGTCCGGCCCCTCGGAGCGGCGGCGCTCGGGCACCACCAGGGTGATGCGTACCCGGCCTTGCGCCAGCTCGGTGGCGAGCAGCGCCTTCACCACCCAGTAGGCGAGCGGATCGTTCCCGCAGACCACGTAGTGCGGCCGCGTATCGCCGTTGGCCCGTAACCGCCAGCCGGTCGCGCGACGCGCGCGATCGCGCAGGGGTTCCGCCATGACCGGATCGTAGTCAGTCGATCGCACCGGGCGCAGCCCCGCCAATCATGAGCGCATGTCGCCCCGTCCCGCCCGACCTGGAGTACGTCTGGCCCGCCTCTGACCGCGAACGGCGCTGCCTGCTGCCGTCGGAGGGCTGACCGGGGCAGACTGAGGCTACATCGGCGGGAAGGTGCACATGGCGCTGTCGCAGCTGCTGGGCCGGCTCATCGGCGTACGGGAGCAGGTGGTCGACCCGGGCGGCGGTGGCAGCCCCCGCGTGCCGCGCCCGGTGGCGGCCGTGGTGGTCGGCGGCGGGATCGCCGGCATGTCCGCGGCCGTGGTGCTCGCCGAGCGGGGGGTGGCGGTGACCGTGCTGGAGACCGCGCCGACGATCGGCGGCCGGCTCGGCGCCTGGCCGGAGGCCCTCGCCGACGGCACCCAGGTCAACGAGCACGGCTTCCACGCGTTCTTCCGGCAGTACTACAACTGGCGCGCGATCCTGCGCCGGATCGACCCGGGCCTGGGCTTCCTCAAGCCGGTCCCCGGGTACCCGATCCTGAGTGGACGGTGGCCGACGGAGGAGTTCGGCCGGCTGCCGGCGGCCCCGCCGGCGAACCTGCTCGCCCTCCTGCTGCGCAGCCCCAGCCTGCGCCTGGCCGACCTGCGCAGGATGGACCGGGACGCCGCGCTGCCGCTGCTCGCCTACGACCCGGTCCGCACCTACGCGGAGTTCGACACCACCACCGCCGACGAGCTGCTCACCTCGTTGCGGCTGCCGGACCGGGCCCGGGCCATGCTCTTCGAGGTCTTCTCGCACTCGTTCTTCAACCGCGAGGCGGAGATGTCGGCCGCCGAGCTGATCGCCCAGTTCCACTTCTACCTGTTGGGCAACCCGGAGGGGCTGGCCTTCGACTGCCCGGACGAGGACTACGCGACGGCGATCTGGCAGCCGCTGACCCGGCACGTGGGCGAGCACGGCGGCCGGGTGGTCACCGGCGCCGCCGCCATCCGGCTGGACCGGGAGCCCGGCGGCTGGCGGGTGCGGACCGCGGACGGCTCGTCGTACGGCGCCGGGCACGTGGTGCTCGCCGTCGACCCGCCCGCGCTCGCCGCGCTGGTCACGGCGTCCCCCGGCCTGCCTGGGGCGGCGCCCCGGCTGGTGGCCCGGATGCCCGCGTTCGGCCGGCCCGGTCCGCCGTACGCGGTGGCACGGTACTGGATGGACGGGGACGTCCGCGCCGACCGGGCGGTGTTCAGCGGGGTGTCCCGGCAGCCCACCCTGGACTCGGTGACCCTCTACCACCGGCTCGAGCACGAGTCCCGCCGGTGGGCCGAGCGGACCGGCGGTTCGGTGGTGGAGCTGCACGCGTACGCCTGCGGCGTGGGCGTGCCCGCCGAGGAGCTGGCCGAGCGGATGCGGGTCGAGCTGGCTTCGCTCTGGCCGGAGGCGGCCGGGCTGCGGGTCCGCGAGCTGCGCGCCCGGGTGGAGGCCCGGGCCCCGGCGTTCACCCCGGGCAGCCACGCCGACCGGCCGGGGGTACGCACCGACGCCGCGGGCCTCTACCTGGCCGGCGACGGTATCCGGACCGGGTTCCCGAGCGCGCTGATGGAGCGCTCGGCGGCGACCGGCATCATCGCCGCCAACCACATCCTGCGGGCCGAGGGCACGGCGGCCGAGCCCGTACGGTCCATCCGGCCCCGCGGCCTGCTGGCCCGACGCTGAGCGGCGTGTCCGGCGCTGAACCGCCCCGCGCGGGCATCGAAATGCGTTGCCTGCCCCGTCGGCCCCGCCCTACCGTGGTCGCGCAAGGTCAACCAGCCCGCCGGGAGCCAGCCATGTCGTTGTCGCACGTCACGTGCGCGTGGTCGACGCTGCCGCTCGATGGTTGCCGAGCCGAAGGTCCCCGGGACGGGTGGCCCGACTGACGCGTGCCCGCACGCGTTCCAGCCGCCCGTCCCACCCCGGACCGGGCGGCTTTTCGCCGTCCGGCCCGATCCACCGCCGACGTGAAGGGAGAGCCCGGTGGACGCCGTCCTCGTCATCAACGCCGATCTCGGCCCGCTGCACCGGGTCACCGTCCAGCACGCGATCCGGATGCTCTGCCGCCGGGTCGCCGAGATCCACGAGGCCGAACCGGACCAGGTCATCGGGGTCTTCCCGGTCCCCCGGGTGGTCCGCCTCGTCCGGTACGTCGTCACCCGCTGGCGGTTCCACGCCGGGCCCGCCTGGTCCCGGGCCGGCGTGCTGCGCCGCGACGCCCGGTGCTGCGCGTACTGCGGCGGCCCGGCCAGCACCATCGACCACATCCTGCCCCGCTCGCGCGGCGGCCGGAACACCTGGAGGAACACCACCGCCGCCTGCTACGCCTGCAACCAGCGCAAGGGCGACCGGACGCCGGCCGAGGCGGACATGCCGCTGCGGCGCGAGCCGGTGACGCCGAGCTGGGCCGCGTTCGCCGGGCGGTGACCGGCCGGCCGGCGGGCACAGGGGGTCGCGTCGGGGTACGCCTCCGGCGCGGCGCCCGCCGGTCCTCTCCGCCGGCCGGGCGGAGCCGCCCCGGTCAGTCCGGTGGACGCGGCGGTCAGGGGCGGTCGGACGGCGACCAGGCGAAGTTCGGCGCGCGGCGCTCGTGGTGGGCCGCGACCCCCTCGCGGGCCTCGCCGCTGTCCCGCACCTTCCGGTGCCACCAGGCGATCCGCGCCGGCCCGGCCCGGTCGTCCACGATCTCCTTGGCGGCCGCGACACTGAGCTGCGAGCGCTGCACGATGGCGGTGGTGATCGCGTCCACCCGGGCGGCGAGTTCGTCGACCACCTCGTCCACCAGGCCGACCCGCAGCGCCCGCTCGGCGTCGATCAGCTCGGCGGTGAAGAGCAGGAACTTCGCGGTGGCGGGGCCGACCAGCCGGGTCAGCCGGCGGGTGGTCGGCGCCGGGTAGACCAGCCCGAGCCGGGCCGGCGGTACGCCGAAGCGGGCGCCCGGGGCGGCGATGCGCAGGTCGCAGGCGACGGCGAGCTGGCAGCCGCCGCCGACGCAGGGCCCCTGAACGGCGGCGACGGTCGGCTTGGCGAAGGCGGCCAGTCGCTCCTCGGCGACGACCGCGATGCTGTGGTCGCCGGCGTCCAGCAGCTCGCCCAGGTCGCCCAGGTCGGCGCCGGCGCAGAAGGTGCCGCCCGCGCCGGTGAGCACCAGGGCGCGCACCGCGGGGTCGGCCTCCAGTCCGTCGAGCAGCACCGGCAGTTGCCGCCACATGTCCGGCGTCATCGCGTTGCGCCGGGCCGGGTTCCGGATCGTCACCGTCGCCACCGCGCCGGTCATCTCGACGGTCAGCTCCGCGTCCGACACCGCCACCACCCCTTCCCCGCCGGCCGGCACCCGCCGAGCCCGGTCCGGCGACCATAACGGCGCGGGCCCGACGACCACCCGCGAGGGGTGGCCGCCGGGCCCGCCGACGGTGAGGTCAGGTCAGGAGACGTCGACCGCGGTGTCGTCGACCACGAAGGACGTCTGGAGCGAGATGTCCTCGGTGCCGGTGAACTTCAGGGTGACGGTCTGGCCGGCGTACGAGGCCAGCGAGAACGACTTCTGCGAGTACCCGGCGGCCTTGTTCAGGTTCGAGTAGGTCGCCAGGGTCGCCAGCACCGTCCCGGTGGAGTTGAGCACCTGCACCTTGAACGTGTCGTACGCGGTGCTGGTGGTGGTCTCCGCCGAGTCGATGTGCAGCCAGAAGCTGAAGTTGTACGACGTGCACCCGGCCGGCAGGCTCACCGACTGGGAGAGCGTGTCGGTGTGGGTGATGCCGTAGCCGTCCATCCAGGCGTTGCGGGTGCCGGTACGGGCGGGCTGGCCAATGAACGAGCCGATGACGCCCGAGGTCGACGCCCACGGGGTGGTGCCGGACTCGAAGCCGGGGTTGCCGAGCTTCTGGCCGGGACTGGTGCAGCCGCCGCCGGTGCCGTTGACGGTCAGCGTGTAGGTCGCCGTCCGGTTCACCGAGCCCGCGCCGGTGACGGTGACCGGGTAGGTGCCGGCCGGGGTGCTGGCCAAGGTGGAGATGGTGAGGGTCGACGAACCGCCCGAGGTGACCGAGGTCGGGTTGAACGTGGCGGAGGCGCCGGTCGGCAGGCCGGACGCGGAGAACGTCACGGTCTGCGCGGTGCCACCGGTGGTGGCGGTGGTGACGGTGGTGGAGACCTGGCCGCCCGCGGTCACCGAGCCGGAGGTCGGGGAGAGCGAGACGGAGAAGTCGTTACCGGTCGAGCAGGGCGCGTCGTTGCCGGAGACGGCCACCGCGGTCCACGCCGCCTGGACGGCCTTGTACTCGGTGGAGCAGGTGCCGTACAGGTCGGTCGCCGCGCGGAGGCTGTACGCCCGGGAGGTGTTCGACGGCGTGGTGGTGTTGACGTACGAGGTGTTGGAGGTGAAGTACACGTCCAGGGCGCGGAACCAGATCTTCTCGGCCTTGTCGCGGCCGATGCCGGTCACCGCCGGGGCGGAGCCGCAGACCGGCGAGGTGCCGTACGCGGTGGAACCGGTGCCCTCGGCCAGGTTGAAGAAGAAGTGGTTGGCCGGGCCGGACGAGTAGTGCACGTCGACGTTCTTGGTGCTGGTGGACCAGCAGGTGTGCGACGCGCCGTCCAGGCCGGGGTTGTACATGTAGCGCAGCGGGGTGCCGTTGCCGTTGATGTTGATCTTCTCGCCGATGTCGTAGTCGCCCGGGTCGCTCGGCGCGGCGGCGTAGAACTCGACCATCGAGCCGAAGATGTCGCTGGTGGCCTCGTTCAGGCCGCCGGACTCACCGGAGTAGGTCAGGCCGCCCGGCACCACGTTCTCGGTGACGCCGTGGCTCATCTCGTGGCCGGCCACGTCGAGGGAGACCAGCGGGCGGGAGTTGCCCGAGCCGTCACCGTACGTCATCCGGGAGCCGTCCCAGAAGGCGTTGACGTAAGCGTTGCCGTAGTGCACCCGGCTCGGCACGCCGGTGCCGTTGCCGAAGATGCCGTTACGGGCGTGCACGTTCTTGAAGTAGTCGAAGGTCTTGGCGGCGCCGAAGTGGGCGTCGACCGCGGCGGACCGCCGGTCGGAGTTCGTGCCGTTACCCCAGGTGTTGCTGGTGTTGGTGAACGTCGTGCAGGTCGACGTGCCCTGGTTCATGTCGCAGGTGGAGCCGTTGCCGTGCGACGGGTCGATCATCTGGTACGTGCTGCCGGAGAGCGTGGTGTCGATGCTGACCGAGCCGGAGTAGATGCTGTTGCCGGTGCCGGAGACCGTCTCGATCTCGTCGTACGAGCCGATCACCTTGCCGGTGGCGGCGTCGGTGATGACGTGCAGCCGGGACGGGGTCTGCTTGTCGGCCTTCCAGCCGGCGGCGACGGTCTCATAGGCGAGGCGGCCCCTGCCGGAGCTGGCATCGACGAAGAGCTCCGGGGCGCCCACGGAGGTGAGCCTGCCGGAGAACGTCTTGCGCGCGGTCGCCTTGGCGGCGGACGAGGAGACCTTGGCGGTGGTGCCGAGGGTCAGCGGGGCGGCCAGCCCGACCGAGGAGCCGGCGTAGCCGCCGGTGGGCGTCGTGTGGATGACGAAGTCGCCGCCGTAGACGCGGAGGCCCTTGTAGGTACGGGTGTAGCGGGTGTGCGCCGCACCGCTGGCGTCCACCTTCGTGCGGACGGCCTGGTAGGACTCTCCGCTGACGCCCTGGACGGCGCCGGGGTTGCTGCGGAGCAGGCTCTCAGCACGAGCTGCGGGTGAGGTGTCCGGGGCGGGGGTGCTGGGGGCCGCCTGCGCTGCGGTGGCGACGCAGGTCAGCATGCCGCTGGTGAGCAGCACTGCGCTGACGGCGGCGAGGGATCTTTTCACGTGCCCTCCTGACAAGGAAGTTGTGACGCGGGTAGTCACGCATGTAGATATAGCGATACACCGGGGAAAAGAGAAGAGGGGAAGCGCTTCCAGCGCGCGACACTGGCCGAACGGGGGAGGCGGCCCTGGTGACGGAACCCGGCGGCGACGACGCACGTCCGAACGGCATGAGATCACCCGTCCTGGCCGTTGTCAAGATCGTAACTGTGGCCGGCCTGCTGACCGGCTGCTCAGCAACCGACTCCGGTTCACCTGCGTCGACGCCGAGCACCCCCACCGCCAGCGCCGCCACGGCCACGCCGGGCGACAGCGCGCAGGGCACCGCCACGCAGGGCACCACCACGCCGGGCGCCACGGCCACCGGTTCCGCCACCGCGACCGCCTCCCGGGTGGTGCTGACCCGCACCGGCGGCTTCGCGGGCCGCGCGGACACGGTGACCGTGGAACCGGACGGCCGATGGACGGCGACCGACGTTGCCGGGGCGACCCGGACGGGTCAGCTCGCTCCGGGCGAACTCGACCGCCTGCACGGGCTGGCGGGCACTGTGACCATGAGCGGCGGCGCTGCCGACACCGGCTCCTGCGCGGACGCCTTCACCTACCGGGTGGCCGTGGGCGCGAACACCGTCAACTGGACCGACTGCGGTCCGCCGCCACCGGCCGCCGCGCCCGCCGTGGCCGACCTCCTGCTCAGCGCCGCCGCCCTGGACTGACGGCCGGACCACCAGCCGGCCGTCTCCAGCAGCGCCGGATGCCCGAGCAGCTCCGCCCGATGTCGTTCGAACGCAGCCGTGATCGGGCCGCGTGGAATGACCGGACCGTCACCACCGGCGGAGCAGCCGGAACCGTAGGACCACCGCGAGGGTGTCGTCGTCCACGGTGAAGTCCGGGTCGCCGAGCCAGCCCCGGTAGTCCGGCCCGTGCCAGTACGTCTCGTGCCCGGCGCGCCAGGCGGCGACCGAGTCGTACCCCTCGCCCTCGTCCCGGGCGTGGTCGAGATCGATGTCGCGGAGCGGGACGACGCGTACCTCGGTCACCTCGATGATCGCGACCGGGCGGTCGGCGGAGTCGACCACGACGGAGCGGTTGCCGACCACCGGCAGTGGCTCGCCGTCGAGCTCGTGGTCCTGAAGCAGGCCGGTGGTGGACGTCTTCGCGCCGGAAAGGACGGCGGCGACGAGCTGGTCGCGCAGCGGCCCCGGAAAGGCGAACTCGGACTTCGGCAGGTCGGGCGGCGTCGTCGTCATCCGGCGACCGTAGCCGGCACCGCGCGCGGTCACACCCGATAATCGCTGGGCAGTCCGGTGCCGCGCAGCTCGGGCGGCAGGTGGGCCACGTCGTTGAAGGCGATCAGGCTGGGCGGCCCGGCCGAGCTGTAGCGGATCACGGTCAGGCCGGCGTTGTGGTGGTTCGACCCGAGCCAGCGCCGCTCCGGGGCGTCCAGGGCGTGCCGGACCAGCCAGGCGATCAGGAAGTTGTGCGTGATCACCAGCTCGCGGACGTCACCGTCGGCCGGGGCGGTGGCGAACCGTGCGACGGCCTCCGCCGCCAGTCGCGGCCCGTCGGCCCGCTCGCGCGCCGAGAAGCCGGCCAGGAAACTCGCGTACGCCGCGGGCAGGCCGGCCGGATCGGTGTCGTGCGGGAGGTGGTCGCCGGCCAGCTCGGTCGCGTACACCGGGACCCCCGGAAGTGACCCGGCGACCAGCTCGGCGGTCTCGACGGCCCGGCGCAACGGTCCGTGGTGGACGGCCCGCAACGGTACGGCCCGCAGCCGCTGGCCGAGCAGCGCGGCCTGGCGGCGGCCCCGCTCGGAGAGCCCCACCTCGGGCGACTCGACCTCCGGGCGGTCCTGCTCGCCGTGCCGGGCCAGGTAGAGCAGTCGGGTGGCCATCGTCGTCTCCTCGTGCGGCCGGAAGGCGCGATGCTAACCCGCGCCTTCCGGCCGTCGCCGCCCGGCCGCGGTCAGCGAGACGGCAGCCGCAACGCCCCGGCGAACGTCCCGGCGACCCAGGCCCAGCCGTCGTCGATCCCGTACGGGCGCTCGGTCGGCTCGTCGGTGATGTTGCGCCGGGATGTCCAGCGGTTCGGCGTACGCCCGGTCCATGGCGTCCCGGGCGCGCAGCATCGCCCGGTTCGACTGGCACCCGCTCACCGTCTACTTCCCCGAGGAGTCGACCGACGGCGAGTGACGCGGCCCGATCGCGGGCGGCCCGCTCCGAAAGCCGGCGACGCCCGACCGTGGTGAGGTACTCGCGTGGGAGCATCACGTCATGGCGAATTCGAAGCAGCCGGTGACGGTGCCGACCGACGCCAGCATCGAGGACTTCCTGGCCGCGGTCCCCGACGAACGGCGACGGGCCGACGCGGAGCGCCTCTGCACGATTCTGCGCGAGGTGACCGGCGAGCCCGCGGTGATGTGGGGCACGAGCATCGTGGGCTTCGGCAGCTACCGCTACACCTATCAGAGCGGGCGCACGGGCGACTGGCCGCTGGCGGGCTTCTCGCCACGCAAGCAGCAGCTCGTCGTCTACCTGGTGGGCGGGTTCGAGGAGCGGCACGCGTCGGTGCTCGCCCGGCTCGGGCCACACAAGACCGGAAAGGGATGCCTCTACCTGAAACGACTCAACGACGTCGACGAGAGCGCGCTGCGCGAGCTGATCGACCGCACGGTGCGGGTACACAAGGGCGTCGACCGAGCAACTGATCGATCAGCTTCGTAGGGATTTCTCGTCCCCCGCCGGCATCGCTGGAGTGGAGATGCCGCCACCCGGATCTCGGCAGGAGTGGCAGGACGACCAGGTACGACTACGCGTTGGCACGCTCGCCGACAGCCCGACGACGTGCTGAGCCTTCCGTGCCGAATCCACACGGAGTCCCACACCAACCTCAGCCGCTCGTTCGCCCAACTCCGCGAGACCGCCGGCTGTCCGCCTGCACGACTCGCGGCGGTGTCCGCCGCGAAACGCCTGATGGAATTGGAGCCCCCGGCCGGGATCGAACCGGCGACATCTCGCTTACAAGGCGAGTGCTCTGGCCAGCTGAGCTACAGGGGCGCGTGCGTCGACGTCAGCATAGCGACTGACGCCCGGAAATCCCGCTTGGCAGGCATCCCGAGCACGGAAAACGTCAATTTCCCGACCGCACCGGCCAAGAGCCCGGCACCGCGCGCCCGGACTTCGGTGGTGATTGATGCCTGGCCGTGCCCGGCTGACCGGAATGTGCAAGGGGTCCGTCCCACCCGGTGTCCCCCGTCTTGGCAGGGTGGAGAAAGCCGTTTACCGTGCAGTAGCACGGACGACACCCACGATCGGCTTTGGCCGCCCCCAGGGACGTCGCCCGTGGACCGGCACCGAAGGTGCCGGTGGCTCCTTCACTCGGATCGTCCGGCACGTTCCTGCCGGTGAAAGGAAGCGCACCACCATGGCTACGGTCACCTACGCCAAGGCGTCCCGGATCTACCCGGGTACCGAGCGCCCCGCGGTCAACCAGCTCGACCTCCAGATCGGCGACGGGGAGTTCCTCGTCCTGGTCGGCCCGTCGGGTTGCGGCAAGTCCACCAGCCTGCGGATGCTCGCCGGCCTGGAGGACGTCGACGACGGCGCGATCTACATCGACGACCGCGACGTCACCCACCTGCCGCCGAAGGCCCGCGACATCGCGATGGTCTTCCAGAACTACGCCCTCTACCCGCACATGTCGGTGTACGAGAACATGGCGTTCGCGCTGAAGCTGCGCAAGACCCCCAAGGACGAGATCGACCGGCGGGTCAAGGAGGCGGCGGCGCTGCTCCAGCTGGAGGAGTACCTCAACCGCAAGCCGAAGGCGCTCTCCGGTGGCCAGCGCCAGCGGGTCGCCATGGGGCGCGCGATCGTCCGCGAGCCGCAGGTCTTCCTCATGGACGAGCCGCTGTCGAACCTCGACGCCAAGCTCCGCGTGCAGACCCGTACCCAGATCGCCTCGCTGCAGGCCAAGCTCGGCATCACCACGGTCTACGTCACGCACGACCAGGTCGAGGCGATGACCATGGGTCACCGGGTGGCGGTCATGCTCGACGGCGTGCTCCAGCAGGTGGACACTCCCCGCGCGCTCTACGACACCCCGGCCAACGTCTTCGTCGCCGGCTTCATGGGCTCCCCCGCCATGAACATCAAGACCGTGCCGCTGAACGAGCAGGGCGCCGCCTTCGCCGAGCTGCACATCCCGCTGACCCGGGAGCAGGTCGCCGCCGCGCAGGCCGAGAACGGCGACGGCAAGGTTACCGTCGGCTTCCGTCCGGAGGACTGCGACCTGGTCAGCCCGACCGAGGGCGGCATGCCGGTCGTGGTCGAGCTGGTCGAGGACCTCGGCTCGGACGCCAACGTCTACGGGCACGCCGCGCTGCAGGGTCACGACGAGCGCTTCGTGGTCCGCACCGACCGGCGCACCATGCCGAACATGGGTGACACCGTGTTCGTCAAGCCGCGTACCGGCCGCAGCCACGTCTTCCACGCCACCACCGGCAACCGGATCTGACGTACGCGAAGAAGGGGCGGTCCGCTGTCGGCGGGCCGCCCCTTCTCGTCGGTGCCTGCGCGGGTCAGTCAGACCTCGACGGCGCGGCGGCGGGCAACCTCGGCGAGGGTGACCGCGGCGGCGACGCTGGCGTTGAGCGACTCCACGTCGGAGATCATCGGGATGCTGACGGTCAGGTCGCAGGTCTCCCCGACCAGCCGGGACAGCCCGCGCCCCTCCGAGCCGACCACCACGACCAGCGGGCCGACGGCGGCTTCCAGGTCGTACAGGTCGGTTTCGCCGTCGGCATCCAGGCCGACCACCATGAAGCCGGCGTCCTGGCAGGCCTTCAGCGACCGGGTCAGGTTGGTGACCTGGGCGACCGGCACCCGCGCGGCCGCGCCGGCGCTGGTCCGCCAGGCGGTCGCGGTGATCCCGGCGGCCCGCCGCTCGGGTACGAAGACACCCTGCGCGCCGAACGCGGCGGCGGAGCGGATCACCGCGCCCAGGTTACGCGGGTCGGTCACCCCGTCCAGCGCGACCAGCAGCGGGGCGGTGTGCTCCACCGACGCGGCGATCATGTCGTCGAAGGGCTGGTAGGCGAACGGCGGCACCTGGAGGCCGACGCCCTGGTGCAGCACCCCGCCGGTCATCCGGTCCAGCTCGGCCCGGCTGATCTCCAGGATGGCGATGCCCCGGTCGGCGGCCGTCCGGACGATCTCGTTGATCCGGTCGTCGGCGTCCATGCCCTGCGCGGTGTAGAGCGCGGTCGCCGGCACCTGCGTACGCAGCGACTCCAGCACCGGGTTGCGGCCGACCAGCAGCTCCGGGGTGTCCTTGGACGGGTTGGACTTGCGGCCCGGCGCGACCCGGGGGCCGGTACGACCGGTGGGCTTGCCACCTCGGCCGCCGGCGCCACCGCGGCTCGGGGCGACGCCCCGGGTGCCCTTGCCCCAGGTGGTGTCCTTGCTGCCCGGCTGACCAATCTTGGGGGCGCGCCCCTCCTCGGCCGCCGCGCGGCGCTCCTTGTCCTGCTTCCAGGCGGTGCGCTGCGGCAGCTTCTCGGTGCCCGAGTACGCCTTGTGCCAGGGCCGCTCGTCGGCGGGCAGGGTTTTGCCCCGGCCCGCGAGGGAGTCCTTGTTCTTGCCGCCGGAGCCCTTCGGGGCGCCCGCCTTCGGTGTCAGTCGCCGGCCACGGCGCTGCGAGTTGCCGGCCATCAGTCCTGCTCTCCAATAGTCCAACGGGGGCCCTGGGGGGTGTCCTCGACCACCACGCCGGCCTGCTTGAGCTGGTCGCGTACGGCGTCGGCGGCGGCCCAGTCCTTGCGGCCGCGGGCCTGGGCACGCTGCTCCAGGGCCAGCGCGACCAGGGAGTCCACCACGCCGCGCAGGTCTCCCGCGCGGTCGCCGCCGGTCCAGGCCGGATCCAGGGGGTCGACGCCGAGGATATCCAGCATGGCCCGGGCGGCGGCCAGGGTCGTGCGGACGGTCACATCGTCGCCGGCGGTCAGCGCGGTGTTGCCGTCCCGGACCACCTCGTGCAGCACCGCGAGGGCGGCCGACGTGTTGAGGTCGTCGTCCATCGCCGCGACGAAGCCGACCGGCAGCTCGCCGAACTGGCCGCCGCCGACCCGCTCGGCGGCCCGCTGGACGAAGCCCTCGATCCGCCGGTACGCCACCGCGGCTTCGCGCAGCGCGTCCTCCGAGTAGTCGATCCGGGACCGGTAGTGCGCCGCCGCGTAGTAGTAGCGCAACTCGACGGGACGGACCCCGAGCGAGTCCACGTACGTCAGGTCGAGGGCGTTGCCGAGCGACTTGCCCATCTTGGCGCCGCCGATGCTGAGCAGCCCGTGGTGCACCCAGTACCGGGCGAAGGGCAGCCCGGCGGCCTGCGACTGGGCGATCTCGTTCTCGTGGTGCGGGAACGTCAGGTCCAGCCCGCCGCCGTGGATGTCGAACTCGGCGCCCAGGTAGCGCCAGCACATCGCCGAGCACTCGATGTGCCAGCCAGGCCGGCCCCGGCCCCACGGCGACGGCCAGTACGCGTCGGCCGGCTCGTCCGGCTTGGCGCCCTTCCAGAGCGCGAAGTCGCGCGGGTCGCGCTTGCCGCGCTCGGGGGCGTCCCCGGCGGACTGCATGTCGTCCGGCGACTGCCCGGACAGCGACCCGTACGCGGGCCAGGAGGCCACGTCGAAGTAGACGTCGCCGGAGCCGTCGGTGGCCGGGTAGGCGTGCCCGTCGGCGATCAGCCTGGCGATCAGCTCGTGCATCTCCGGGATGTGCCCGGTGGCACGCGGCTCGTACGTCGGCGGCAGCACGTTCAGCGCCCGGTACGACTCGGCCAGGATCAGCTCGTTGGCGTACGCGATGGTCCAGAACGGCCGGCCCCGCTCCATCGCCCGGACCAGGATCTTGTCGTCGATGTCGGTCAGGTTGCGGATGAAGGTGACCTCGTAGCCGGCGACCAGCAGCCAGCGGCGCAGCACGTCGTAGTTGACGCCAGAGCGAAGATGACCGATGTGCGGCGGGGCCTGGAGGGTGAGACCACACAGGTAGACCCCCACCTTGCCGGCTTCCCGCGGGACGAAGTCCCGCACCGATCGGGCGGCGGTGTCATACAGGCGTAGCGTCACCGTACAAGGGTAGCCGTCCATGCTTTCCGGGGTCGCGCGGAGCCGGGTCGTACGCTGCGTGCTGTGGAGACGACGGCGAGGTCCGGCGAGCCCGGGGACGCGGCGGCCCGGGCCGGGGTCCGCGCGGCGGCCCGGGACCGGGCGGAGGCCGGCGAGCCGGCGGCCCGGGACCGGGCGGGGGCCAGCGAGGCGACGGCCCGGGCCGGGGAGACGGCGCAGACCCTGGACCGGGGCCTGCGCCTGCTGCACCTGGTGGCCGACGCCCCCGCCGGGCTGACCGTGACCGAGGCGGCGAACCGGCTGGGCATCGGCCGGGCGGCCGTCTACCGGCTGGTCGGGGCGTTGACCGGGCACGGGATGCTGCGCCGGGACGGCGACGGCCGGCTGCGCCTCGGCGCCGGCGTGCTGCACCTGGCCCGCAGGGCCCAGCCACTGCTCGCCGAGGGGGCGCTGCCGGCACTGCGCCGGCTGGCCGAGCAGGCCGGCGCGACCGCGCACCTCACCGTGGTCGAGGGCGGTGAGGGGGTGGCGCTGGCGGTGGTCGAGCCGAGCTGGACGTCGTTCCACGTGGCGTACCGGACGGGGGCGCGGCATCCGCTGGAGCGTGGGGCGGCCGGCCTGGCCATCCTCGCCGGCCGGGCGGGCGTCGCCGACCCGGTGAGCACCGTCGGGGAACTCCAGCCCGGGGCGTACGGGGTGGCCGCGCCGGTGCTCGGGGTGCCCGGGCTGGAGGCCAGCGTCGGGGTGGTGGCCCTGGCCCCGCTGGACGCCGGCACCGTCGGCGCGCAGGTGCTCGCCGCCGCCCAGTCGATCGCCGCCGCCCTCTCCTGACCCCGCCCGCGCCAGCCTTGACCGACCGATCCGGCCCTTGATCGACTCGGTTTTGGCCCCTTGATCGACTCCGCCGGGCCTTGATCGACTCCGCCGGGCCTTGATCGACTCCGCCGGGCCTTGATCGACTCCGTTTGCGGCGAGTCGCGCTGTCCCGAGCGCACCGACACCACCACACGCCGCAAACCGAGTGGATCAAGGCCCGGCGGCCCTAGCAGAGCCGGACTGCTGGGTGGGCTTTTTCCACAGGGCGGCGAGGCGAGGGGCCGGCTGGTTGTCCACAGGGGTGTCGGGGGTCACCTCGCGACCCACACGCTGGTCGGTATGCCTTCCCTCGCACACCGGCCCAGCCTTCTGGCCTGGCAGGTCTTCCGCGGCTCCGACGCGGTCCGGCACGGCCTGCTGAGCCCACAACAGCTGCGCAGCTCCGCCTGGGTGCGGCTGCGTCACGATGTCTACGCCGACGCTCGCCTGGACCGGGATCACCGCCTGGCCTGTCGCGCAGTGTCCCTGCGGATGCCCGCGGGGACGGTGCTCGCCGGGCCATCGGCGGCGCACCTGCACGGCGTCGAGCACGCGGCGGGCTTCACCGACGACGTCCACGTCCTCGCCCCGTGGGCGACGAGCGTCCGCAGTCAACGAGGCGTGCGGGTACACACGACGTTGGTGCCACGACGGGCAGGCGACGCCGTCGCGTCGGGCCTGCTCGGGCGACGACTCATACGGACTGCGGTGGTCGGCGGCCTGCCCACCGCGCCCTGTCGGCTCCCGCCGAGCGACGCGCCGCCCTTCAGGACGGCCGACACGTGGCCCTGGTCGCATCCGGCCATTGCCGCCTGGGAGACGGCCGCGTGGCTGGATCCGGTGCGGGCGGTCGGCATCGTCGACTCCCTACTCGCCGACTGCCTGACCACTCCTGCCGCCCTCGCCGAGGTCGGCGAGCGCTTCGCCGATCGGCCCGGTGGCCGGCGGGCGCGCCGGGTCTTCGACCTGGCCGACGCAGGAGCGCAGTCGCCGCCGGAGTCCCACCTGCGGGTACGCCTGGTCTTGGCCGGCCTGCCCCGACCGGTCACCCAACACCCGGTCCGGCTGCCGTCCGGCCTGGTGCTGCACCCCGACCTGGCCTGGCCTGAGTTCCGGGTGGCGGTGGAGTACGACGGCCAGTGGCACTCGGACCCGGACCAACTGCACCGCGATCGCCGCCGCCTCAACCAACTCGTGGCCGCCGGCTGGGTCGTGCTGCACGTGACCAGCCGCCGCCTCCGCGACGACCTTCCGGCCGTCCTCCGCGAGATTCGCGCCGCCCTGGCCGCCCGGGGCTGGCGGCGATGACCGCTGCGGCTGACCCCGGGGCCGGGCGGCGTCGCTCCCCGGTTTGCGGCATGTCGCGCCCTCCGCTCACCAGGACACCGCGACACGCCGCAAACGAGGGAGGGGCAGCCCGGCCAGAGGCGCCAGATGCAAGTCCGGTCTGGAGAGCAATCAGGCATTCGCGGGTTGCAGTGCCCGCAGTGCCCCGGGGAGGGCCGCCAGGCTGGTCACCTCGGCGTCGGGGCGTACCCCGGGCGGGCAGGGGAGGCCGTGTCGGTTGAGCCAGATCCCACGCAGGCCGGCGCGCTGCGGGCCGACCACGTCGTGGGCGAGCGAGTCCCCGACGTACGCGATCTGTTCCGCCGGCACGCCCGCGGCCTCGACCACCGCCGAGTAGAACCCGGGGTCGGGCTTCTTCGGCAGGCCGTTGTCGTGCGCGTACAGCTCGAAGGCGAACTCGCCGGCCAGCCCGCAGCGTTCGGCCCGGCTGTTGCCGTTGGTGGCGTAGCCCAGGCGGAATCCGGGCCGCAGCGTGGCCAGCGCGGGGAGCACGTCGGCGAAGGGCCGGGTCAGCGCGAACCGGCGGGCGAAGAAGAGCGCCGCCAGCTCGTCGAGACGCTCCGCCAGGCCGGCTCGTGCCAGCGAGCGGGCCAGCGCGGCCCGCCGGATCTCCTGCACCGGGGCCGCGCTCATCGCACCGAAGACCGCGCCCCAGTCCGACTCCAGGTCCGCGAGGGACACCTCGGCCGCCGCCGGGGTCAGCCGCCGCATCTCCTCGAGTACGGCCACCAGCCCGCCGGTGACCGCCGGGCGCAGGTCGAGCAGGGTCTCGTCGGCGTCGAACACCAGCACGGTCAGCATGGCCCCGACCGTCTCACGTCAGGGCGGGCTGCTCGGCCGGGGTGTCCGACCGTTCGGCGCGGGTGCCGCGCAGCTCGTCGAGGCGGACCAGCGCCACCCCGGCGACGATCAGCGCACCCCCGAACAGCTGCACCACGCTGGGCAGTTCGGCCAGCACCAGCCAGGCGATGAGCACCGCGAACATCACCTCGGTCAGCCCGACGAAGGACGACAGCCGGGCACCGAGGATCCGGGTGGCCGCGATGCCGGCCTGGTACGCGACCACCGCGGCCACCAGCGACAGCCCGGCGATCGGGACCAGCCAGCTGGTGCGCTGCCCGGCAAAATCGACCTCGCCGAAGGTGGCGTGCAGCGGCAGCACCCCGACCAGCCCGAGCAGGGCGAGGACCGCCGCGCCGATGGCCATGCCACCGCTGGCCATGGCGACCGACGGGAGGTCGGCGTCGACCCGGGCGGCGAGCACGAAGTAGCCGGCCAACCCCACCGCGGCCCCGAGCCCCCAGAGCACGCCCACGGGGTCGAGGCGACCGGCGCCGGTCAGGTCGAGCACGAAGGCCAGTCCGGCCAGCGCCGCCACCGAGCCGACCACGGTGAGCCGTCGGGGGCGCTGGCCGTGCACCAGCCACATCCAGGCCACGACCAGGATGATGCCGAGGTATTCCAGCAGCAGGGCCACGCCGACCGGCAGGTAGCGGACGGCGTTGAAGAAGCACGCCTGGGCGGTGGCGACGCCGAGCAGACCGAAGACGCTCACCGGGCCGAGGTTGCGACGCAGCACGGCGCCCTTGCCGCGCAGGGCGAGCGCGGTCGGCACCGCCAGCACCAGGGCGGCGATCCCGACCCGGGCGAGGACGACAGCCTCGGCCGACCAGTCGGCCTCGATCAGGGAGCGGGCGAAGGTGCCCGAGGTGGCGAAGGTGACGGCCGACAGCAGGGCCAGCCCCAGGCCCGCGCCGGCGGATCGTTCGTGCATCGGGCTCTCCTCGCCGGCACAGTGGTCATGACCGAACCACGCTTATGCTGGTGACGCTAACGGCCCGCTCTGACAGGAGTCAAGTTGCTCTTTGCTCATGACACAGAATGTGGGTTGATCGCCACGACCGCCCTGGTCAACACCGACGGCCCGGACGGCGAAGGGCTGCCCGACGTCGCCGCGCTGGACCGGCTCTTCGTGGCGCACGGCTGGACCGGCCGGCACGAACACACCGAGGCCGAGCTGCGATCGGTACGCGAGCTGCGCCCCCGGCTGCGCCAGATCTGGTACGTCGATGTCGACGGGATCGTCACCATCGTCAACGAACTGCTCCGCGAGTCCCACGCGCTGCCCCAGTTGATCCGGCACGACGACGAGCCGTACCACCTGCACGCGGTGCCCCGGGACGCGCCGCTGGCCACCCGGATGGCCGTCGAGGCGGCGATGGCCCTGGCCGATCTCGTCCGCCTCGGCGAACTGGACCGGCTGCGGATCTGCGCCCACCCGGACTGCGACAACGTGCTGGTCGACCTGTCGAAGAACCGGTCCCGCCGGTTCTGTGAGGCGGGCTGCGGCAACCGGGCCGCGGTCAGCGCGTACCGGGCAAGGAGGGCGACCACTCGCTCCTGAGCAGCTCGTACTCCACCTCGCCGTGTTCGGTCCCCGGGACCGGATCGTCGAAGTGCAGGTGGAAGGTGCGGACGTACCGCAGGCCGGCCTTCGCCATCACCTGGCGGGAGCGGGTGTTGACCGTCATGGTCTCGGCCCAGACCCGCCGCACGCCCACCGTGTCGAAGGCGTGCCGGAGCAGCGGCCGGGAGCCCTCGGTGGCCAGCCCGCGTCCCCACACCGACCGGCGCAGCCGGTAGCCCAGCTCCGCCTCGGTCCCGTCGTCGGACGGGTCGAGCGCGAACCAGCCCAGGAAGTCGCCGCTCTGCCGGTCGAGAGCCGCCCAGCGGCCCAGGCCAGGGTGGCGGTCGTACTGCGCGAGGATCCGGGGCAGCTGCTCATCGCGGACGGTGGCGCGCGGGGTGGGCCGGCCGAGGAAGCGCATCACCTCCGGGTCGCTGTCCAGGTCGACCAGGTGGTCCACGTCGTCCGGGGTGAACCGCCGCAGCCGCAGCCGCTCGGTCTCCAGCAGCACGTCGGCGGTCATGCCGGGATCATGCCGTCAGCCCACGCACCGGTCGACGGGTTATCCCGTCACCGCCCCACCGCAGCGGCCCGGGCCGGGCAGTCCCCATGATCGGGTAGCAATTTCCGACACGACACGCCGCTCAGAGTGTCGGCCACTGTGATGTCCGATACGGATAGAGCCGTAGCCAGTTCCGTCGTCTCTGGCGCCGGACGCACCGGAGTTGGCCCGCTGGTGGGACCGAAAGTTACGGCCCGATAACGACGTTCGCGAGCGGCTCGCCCGCGGCGTACCGCCGCACCTGGTCGACCAGCAGTCGGCGGGCCCGGGGTGCCAACGCGGCGGTCAGGCCGCCGACGTGCGGGCTGATCAGGACGTTCGGCGCGGACCATAGCGGGTGGTCGGCGGGCAGCGGCTCGGGTTCAGTGACGTCCAGGGCAGCGTGCAGCCGGCCCGCGTTGAGCTCGGCGAGCAGCGCCTCGGAGTCCACCACCCGGCCCCTCGACACGTTCACCAGCAGGGCACCGTCGGCCATCCTGGCGAGGAAATCCTTGTTCACCAGGCCCTCGGTCTCCGGGGTCAGCGGGGTGGTCAGGATAACAACATCCGCTTGTGGCAACATTTCCGCAATTTCGGAAACCGGACGCACGCCGGGGCGGGCGCTCCGGGCCACCCGGCTGATTTCCACCTCGAACCCAGCGAGCCGGCGCTCGATCGCGGCGCCGATCGAGCCGTACCCGACGATCAGCACCCGGGCGTCAGCCAGCCCGGTCGACCAGCCCGAGGCCCAGCGGCCCTCGCCCCCCGCCCGGACGAAGTCCGGCAGCCGGCGCCGGGCGGCCAGGGTGAGCGCCACGGCCAGCTCGGCGGTGGCCGCGTCATGCACGCCCCGGCCGTTGGCCAGGATCAGACCAGGCCGCAGGAACGGCAGGACGTGGTCGTAGCCGGCGGTCACGGTCTGCACCACTTTGAGCCGGGGCATCCGGGCGATCGGCTCGCAGAGGCGCGGATCAATAATCCCGTACGGAACCGCGTAAAACTCGACATCGTCCAGGTTCTCGGGCAGGGGCTGAGCGCCGTCGTACAGCGCAACATCGAGATCGCCAAGCTCGGCCACTGCGTCGGGGTGAGAGATCAGGTAGCGCACGGCGACAAGCATGCCGTAGTCCTCGCCTGGCTGCGCACCGCCTTCGCCCTGGTCGGTGGCGGGGTTGGCCGTCGAGCAGGCCGTAGCCACTCCAAGGGCACCCCTAATCCAGGACGTGATCGCCGTCCTTGCTCCTGCTGTTCGACGCAGGTAGCGCGATCCGGCCCTTGGGCCGCTGGGTCCGCTGCGAGCTGGCGATGCGGCTTGGCGAGCGACTTGCCACCACCAAATCGAGCCGGAGCTGGCGGCTCGACCGGCGGCCGGACGTGTCCAGCTGAGGTAAACCCCAACACCACGTCCAAGACGTCATCGAACGGCGTCAGAATAGAGTCGTCTACAGCTACCTACGAGCCGAACTCGCCGCAAGCTGAAAGTGCCAGCCATTTAGGTCAAATCAAGATCACCCTTACCGCCGTTTGGCAAGCGCTAGTCCCCGAGCCCCGTGCAAGGCGGTCACGTCAGCGCGGCGGCGCGGCCACGAAGGCGCGCCAGGCGTACGGGTCGAAGGCCAGCACCGGACCGCGCGGGTCCTTGCTGTCCCGCACCCCGACCACCCCCGGCAGATTCGTCGCCACCTCGACGCAGTTGTTGTCCTGGCCGCTGCGGCTGCTCTTACGCCAAGCAGCGCCGGTCAACTCCATGACTCCGCCACTTCCCTCATCAACTCGATGGACTCCTGCGGGGGCAACGCCTCGCCGAGAATAGTCTCCCAGACCCTTTGCAGGCGTCGCAGATCCTCCGGTCGGTCCAGCTCCTGACCCCTGATCTGACTGTCCAGATAGGCCACCTCGGAGTCGTCCGTCAGAACGGCGAGGATGAACGGGCCACCGAGCCCCGGGTGCTCACCTGCGGAGCGAGGCACCACGAGGAGCCGAACACGGGGGTGTTCAGTGGTGAGCTGGGCCAGGTGCGACACCTGGTCACACATTGTCTTCCGGCTACCCACCGGCCTTCGGAGCGCCGCCTCGTCCATGACCGCCACGATCTTGGGTGGTCGGTCACCGTAGAGGATGTCCTGCCGCTCCATTCGGTCGGCGAGGCGTCGATCCACCTCTTCGGGATCGAGCAGGCAACCGGCCTCGAATACCGCTCGGGCATACGCCTCGATCTGGAACAGACCGGGCACATGCAATGGCTCGTACCAACGCAGTGCCTTGGCTTGCTTCTCGATCGCCCGACCGCCTCGTAGCCAGACCTGTGCCTTGTCGAGGGCTACCAGCTCGGTGAGCATGCGGCCGAAGATGCCGCCGGTGTCCAGGGCCTTGTCGACCAGTTCCAGGTACTTCGCCGTGGGCTGCTGCTGCCCCAACTCCACCGCGCTCACCATGGACGCCGAGTAGTTGACGGCCTTGGCGAGGTCGTCCTGGCTCCAACCCCGACGCATCCGCGCCCGGCGCAGCTCGGCGACCAGGAAGGCCGCCGCCGTCATCCGCCCGTCCGCCATCCCCAGCCGCCCTCCAGCGCCCTGATGATCGACTCCAGTGCCGCGCCAGCCGGGGGACCCACGAACGCAGGGCGTCTCCCAGCACGGGCGCAAACCCTTCACACCGTAGTGGTGTCGTCAGCAGACTGTGAAGCGTGACATCGAGCGCCCACCCTCCGGGCGCGTCGGTGTCGCGGTGGGACCGCCCGCTCCCCCGGCCGGCGGTCCCACCCCCGGGGGAGATCACGCAGCCGACCCACCTTGGAGACGACGCGATGCCCCGGCCCACCTGGAGAAACCGTCCCGCCCTGCCGCCCCGGCCCACCGAAGGGTCGGTGCCGACCCCGGTCACCCGCCCCGGCCCGGTCGGGTGGGCCCGCAACGAACGGCCCGTACCCCTCGCGCCCCGGCACCGGCGGACCTGGCGGAACCTGGGCCGGCGGTGCTCGTGCGGGCTGCGGTGGCGCGAGTGCCCGGACCGGCACGCCACCGTGCCGACCGAGCCGGTCGCCGGCCCGCCCACGTCCCCGCGTCCGGAGTGGGCGGACGCCACGCTGGCGTACCCGCAGGTGGGACGCGCCGGTTGGCTCACGCTGGCGCAGCAGTGGCGGGCCAACGGCGGCCGGTGGTGACCGACCGCCCGCACCTGCCGCTGCGTCCGCTCTGGCTCTGCCGGGTCTGCGCCGCGCCGTGGCCCTGCGCCAACGCCCGCCTCGCCCTGGTCGCCGAGTACGCCCACGACCGGGTCGCGCTCAGCGTCTACCTCTGCACAGTCCTGCACGACGCCGCCGCGGACCTGCACCGGCTCAATCCGCAGGACGGGCCGGACCCGGCGACGCTGTTCCGACGTTTCCTCGCCTGGGTACCGCGTGGCCACGGGACGCCGGAGGACCGGTGATCCACCCCGTTTGCGGCATGTCGCGGTGTCCGGGGCGGCGGGACACCGCGACACGCCGCAAACGGGGCGAGAAGTGATCAGGGGTGGGTCATCCGGAGCAGGTCCAGTGCCTCGTCGAGCTGGGTCTCGGAGAGCTTGCCGGAGTCCACGTGGCCCCGGGCGATCACCACCTCGCGGATGGACGTCTGCTTGGCCAGCGCCTCCTTGGCGATCGAGGCGGCCTCGTCGTACCCGAGGTGGCGGTTGAGCGGGGTGACGATCGACGGCGACCCCTCCGCGTACGCCAGGCAGACCTCGGCGTCCGCGACCAGGCCGACCACCAGCCGGTCGGCGAAGAGCCGGCTCGACGCGGCCAGCAGCCCGATCGACTCCAGCAGGTTGCGGCCCATCACCGGGAGCATCACGTTCAACTCGAAGTCGCCCTGCGAGCCGGCGAAGGCAACCGTCGCGTCGTTGCCGATGACCTGCGCGCAGACCTGCCGCATCGCCTCGGCGACCACCGGGTTCACCTTGCCCGGCATGATCGACGAGCCGGGCTGGAGGTCGGGGATGCGCAGCTCACGCAGGCCGGCGCGCGGCCCGGACCCCATCCAGCGGATGTCGTTGGCCATCTTGTAGAGCCCCACGGCGATCGTGCGCAGCTGGCCGGAGGTCTCCACCAGCGCGTCCCGGGCACCCTGCGCCTCGAAATGGTTGCGCGCCTCGGTCAGCGGCAGCCCGGTCGAGGCGCGCAGCTTCTCGATCACCTTCGCGGCGAAGCCGAGCGGGGTGTTGATGCCGGTGCCCACGGCGGTGCCGCCCAGCGGCAGCTCGGCCAGCCGGGGCAGCGCCGCCTCCAGCCGCTCGACGCCGTAGCGGACCTGGGCGGCGTAGCCGCCGAACTCCTGGCCCAGGGTGACCGGAGTGGCGTCCATCAGGTGGGTACGCCCCGCCTTGACCACGGTCTCGAATTCGGCTGCCTTATCCTCCAGCGCCCCGGCCAGGTGCTGCAACGAGGGGATCAGATCCTCCACCACGAACTGGGTGGCGGCCAGGTGGATGGAGGACGGGAAGACGTCGTTGCTCGACTGCGAGGCGTTGACGTCGTCGTTGGGGTGCACCGCCCGGCCCAGCTCGCGGCCGGCCAGGGTGGCGATCACCTCGTTGGCGTTCATGTTGGACGACGTCCCCGAGCCGGTCTGGAACACGTCGATCGGGAACTGGTCGTCGTACCCGCCGTCGGCCACGTGCGCGGCGGCGGCGGCGATCACGGCGGCCACGTCCGCGCCGATCACGCCCAACTCCCCGTTGACCTGCGCGGCGGCACCCTTGATCTGGGCCAGGGCCTTGATCTGGGCCGGTTCGATGCCGCGCCCCGAGATCGGGAAGTTCTGCACCGCGCGCTGGGTCTGCGCCCGCCACAACGCCTCGGCGGGCACCTCCACCTCGCCCATCGAGTCGCGTTCGATCCGGTAGCCCGCCGCCTCTGGAGTCGTCACGCGTACCATCCTGCCGCGCTGGTCGGCGACCCGCAGGGAAAGCCGCGGCCCGACGCGGCCTCACCCGTCTCCCCGTCTCCCGGGCACGGCCCGAAAGCCCGACGCCTCCCATTGTTCGATGAGCTTAAGATCACAACACCTTTCCGTACACCACTCGGAGGTTTCATGTCGATCCGACACGGGGGCTCGGCACGCCGGACGGTCGCCACCGCCGGCGCTCTCCTGCTGGCAACGGCCGGTCTGGTGGCCGTGACCGGACAACCGGCGGCGGCCATGCTCGACTACGCCACCCCGACCAGCGTCACGTGGACCGACGCCTGGCAACCGGCCAGGTCCTTCTCCGCTTCCGACGACACCGTGCCGGTGGGCACCTGGGAGTCCGACGGGGCCAAGCACACCGCCCGGGCGTACTTCACCTTCGACCTGACGTCCTACCGAGGGCAGCGGATCGTCTCGGCCCGCGCCATCACCGGGGAGACGAAGGTCAACGACTGCGACAAGCCGCGCGAGATCGAGCTGTGGCGGACCGACCCGCCCACCAGCGCCCCGACCTGGAACACCGCCCCGAAGGCACGGGAAAAGGTGGCGGACGTCGCCTACCCCAACCTGCCCTGCGGAAGCAGCTTCATCGGGGTGATGATCACCGAGGCGGTGCGCCAGGCGGTGGCGGACGGGCGGGACCAGCTCACGCTGATGGCCCGGATCGCCGGCGACCACGAGGCGAACAAGCACTACGGTCGTCAGATCAAGAGCGTCGGGATCTCCCTCGACCACAACACGCCGCCGAACGTTCCCGACCAGCTCACCGTCGAGGGCATGGCGTGCGACAGCGCGCTGACGATCCGCACCACCACGCCGATACTTCGGGCCGCGGTCTCCGACCCCGACGTCAACGAGACCGGGGGCCACGACCAGGTGGCAGCGACCTTCGCCTGGTGGCCGGTCGATCGGCCGGCGGAGCGGACGGAGGTGACCTTCGACGGTCAGTCCAGCCCGTCCCGGTACGTGTATCTACTCGAGCGGGGCACGCTCAGCCACGGGAACACCTACGCCTTCTCCGTGCGGGCATCCGACAAGTACGACAGCTCGGACTGGTCGCCGGAGTGCCGGTTCACCGTCGACACGGTGGCGCCGGCCGCCCCGACCGTCTCCTCCACGGACTACCCGGAGCAGGGCGGCTGGCCGGGCACCGGTGGGCCCAGCATCCCGGGCAGCTTCACCTTCACCGCCGACGCCGACGACCTCGCGGGCTTCAGCTATGGGGAATACGGTTCGGCCACGCACTTCGTCCCGGTGGACGCGTCGGGCCGGTCGGCGACGGTGAGCTACGCGCCCCAGCAGGACGGACCGAGGCGGCTCTTCGTGCAGAGCGTCGACCGGGCCGGGAACTTCTCCGAGGGCACGTTCTACCAGTTCATCGTCCGGTCCACCGCGCCGACGATCAACGACGAGGACCCGGAGGCACCGGCCGGTACGCCCCGTCGGTTCACCTTCGCTCCCAACATGGAGAACGTGGTCGAGTACACCTACCGGCTCAACGAGGGCGAGGAGACCACCGTCCGCGCCGACGCGGACGGCACCGCGCGGGTGACCATCACGCCGGAGGTCTCCGACGTGTACTTCCTGTACGTCCGTAGCAGGACCGCGGACGGATTGTCCTCGGGCGAGGCCTGGACTTTCCTCTGGGTGCCGGAAGCGGAGTGACGACCAAGGGGCGCCGGGCTGACCGCCCGGCGCCCCTTCGGCATCGTCAGGGTCAGCGGCGACCGACGGTCAGCACCGGCTTGGTGACCTCGGCGAAGAAGTCGTCGCCCTTGTCGTCGACCACGATGAACGCCGGGAAGTCCTCGACCTGGATCTTCCAGACCGCCTCCATGCCCAGCTCCGGGTATTCCAGGACCTCGACGTGCTTGATGCAGTCCTGGGCGAGCCGGGCCGCCGGGCCGCCGATCGAGCCGAGGTAGAAGCCGCCGTGCTGCTGGCAGGAGCGGGTGACCTGGGCCGAGCGGTTTCCCTTCGCGAGCATCACCTGGGAGCCGCCGGCGGCCTGGAACTTCTCCACGTAGGCGTCCATCCGGCCGGCCGTGGTCGGGCCGAACGAGCCGGAGGCGTACCCCTCGGGGGTCTTGGCCGGGCCGGCGTAGTAGACGGCGTGGTCGCGCAGGTACTGCGGCATCGGCTCACCCGCGTCCAGCCGCTCGGCGATCTTGGCGTGCGCGATGTCCCGGGCGACGACCAGCGGGCCGGTCAGCGACAGCCGGGTCTTCACCGGGTACTTCGACAGCTCGGCCCGGATCTCGTCCATCGGCCGGTTGAGGTCGACCTTGACCACCGTCTCGGCGTCCAGCGTCTCGTCGGTGACGTCGGGCAGGAAGCGGGCCGGGTCGGTCTCCAGGCGCTCCAGCCAGACGCCCGACGGGGTGATCTTCGCGACCGCCTGCCGATCGGCCGAGCAGGAGACGGCGATCGCCACCGGGCAGGACGCGCCGTGCCGGGGCAGCCGGACCACCCGCACGTCGTGGCAGAAGTACCGGCCGCCGAACTGGGCACCGATGCCGAAGTTGCGGGTCAGCTCCAGCACCTCCGCCTCCAGCGCCAGGTCGCGGAAGCCGTGCGCGGTCATCGAGCCGGAGGTGGGCAGCGCGTCGAGGTACTTGGCGGAGGCGTACTTGGCGGTCTTCAGGGCGTACTCGGCGGAGGTGCCGCCGATGACGATGGCCAGGTGGTACGGCGGGCACGCCGCGGTGCCGATGAGCCGCAGCTTCTCCTCCAGGAACTGCATCATCCGCGTCGGGTTCAGCAGCGCCTTGGTCTCCTGGTAGAGGTAGGACTTGTTGGCCGAGCCGCCGCCCTTGGCCATGAAGAGGAACTTGTACGCGTCCGGGTGCCCGTCCGGGTCCTCCGCGTACAGCTCCACCTGGGCCGGCAGGTTGCTGCCGGTGTTCCGCTCGTCCCACATGGTCAGCGGGGCGAGCTGCGAGTAGCGCAGGTTGAGCCGGGTGTACGCCTGCCAGACGCCGCGCGAGATCGCCTCGGCGTCGGTACCGTCGGTGAGCACGTGCCGGCCGCGCTTGCCCATCACGATCGCGGTGCCGGTGTCCTGGCACATCGGCAGCACGCCACCGGCGGCGATGTTGGCGTTGCGCAGCAGGTCCAGCGCGACGAACCGGTCGTTCGGCGAGGCGGCCGGGTCGTCGATGATCGACCGCAGCTGAGCCAGGTGCGCGGGGCGCAGGAAGTGGGCGATGTCGTGCATCGCCTCGGCGGTCAGCGCGGTCAGCGCGGCCGGCTCCACGGTCAGGAACCGGCGGCCCCCCGGGCCGTTGACGACGTCGACGCCCTCGTCCGTGACCAGGCGGTACTCCGTCTGGTCCGGACCGGTCGGCAGCAAGGGGGAGTACGAGAACGCGGCGGCACTGCTCATGAGGGGGAAGCCTAGGGCAGACCCGTCGATCGGTGGCACCCGACGGGTGGGTCATAGGACCCCGCTCTCATCCGGGGCGGACCCGCCGCGCTCAGCTGTCCTTGTCCTGCGGGTCGGGGCAGCGTTCCCGTTTCGGCCCGCAGTCGCCCTGGTCGCCGGGGACGCCTCCGGTGCCGCTCCCGGTGTCGCCGGGGACGGGGACGCCGCCACCGTCGCGGTTCGGCGGCGGTTCGGCGCCGCCACCGCCGAACCGGACGTACCCGATCTCCCGCCCCTCTCCGATGATCATGCCGTCCGGCCCGACGGCGAGCGCGTTCGCGCTGGTCCGCAGGACCACCAGTTCCCGACCGGTACGCGGGTCGAGCACGATCAGCCGGTTCGGCTTCTCCTCGGTGACGATCGCCGCGTACGGGGTGAGCGCCGCGCCCGCCCGGCCGCCGGCGGGGCGCTTCCAGCTCACCCGGTCGACGCCCAACTCCCGGCCGACGACGGTGCGCTTGTCGGCGGTACGCACCAGCGCGTACCGGTCGTCGACGGCGAGCAGCTTCTCGCCGTCCGCGTCGACCAGGAGCAGCCGCCCGTTGTACCCGTCGATGACCGCCTCCCGGCCGTCCGGTGCCACGCCGATCAGGACGTTCCGGGCGCCCTGCGGGTCCTCCCGCTGCACGCAGCCCGCACTGTCGGCGGTCCGCAGGTTGACCCCGGCCTTTCGCCACGCCTCCTGGCCGGTGGCCGGGTCGCGGGCGGAGATGGCGTACTGGCAGGTGCCGTCCCGGGAGACGGCGGTGATCCGGAGCATCCGGCCGCCGATCACGGCGAGCCGCTCGTCCCGCCCGGGCTCGACGTTCTGCACCACCCGCCCGGTTGCGGTGTCCACCACGTGCACCCGGCCGTCGACGGGGAAGCCGAGCATCGGCGGTACCGACTCGGGGCCGGCCACCCCGCCGTCGATCCGGGGCGCGGTGAGCCGGCGGGTGCCGAGCAGGTGGGGATTGTCGGCGAAGAGCCCGGCGCTCACGCCGGGCAGGAACGCCGTCCAGAGCGGCCTGGTGCCGCGCGGGTCCCAGGCGGTCAGCGTGCAGTCGGTCGGCTCGACGCAGTGCGCGTCGAGCAGCATGTTCCGGTACGTCCAGACGGCCACCGCGTCGTCGTCGCGCCGGCGTACCGCCCCGGTCGTCGGGTCGAGCAGTTCGTACCCCTTGACCAGCAGCTTGCCCACGGCGACGACCGGGTCCCGGGCGCCGCCGGCCACTGCCGCCCAGTCCGCCTTGCGTTCCCACAGCTGCGTCCCGGTGGCCAGGCTGCGCGCCTCGACCCGGGTCCGCTGCTCGACCACGACGGTGTCCCCGGCGATGGTCACGCTCTTCGGGGTGCCGCCGATGCGCTCCTGCCAGACCACGTCCGGCTCGGAGATCGGCTGCCGGCGGTCGATCCAGTCCCACATGCCGGGGAACGGGTTCCAGACCCCCGTGGCGGCGAGGACGACCACGGTGACGAGCCCCAGCAGCAACCAGCCGCGTACGCCAAGGCCCTTCACACCGCACACGGTAGCGACGATCACCGAACCTCCCCCCGCCCCGCGCCGGAGTGTCGCCGCCCTTTCTCCGCGCCGGCAGCTCCCGTCGGTCCCCCGATCCGCCCGGCCGGCCGTGCCGCCGGCGCCCTCGCGGCGGGAGCACGGGGCGTCAGCGCAGCGCGGCGGCGGAGCGGACCAGGGGCAGGACGCGGTAGGGGATCTGCTCGGCCAGCGCGATGATCGTGGAGGCGCGGCGGATGCCCTCGTACGAGACGATCTGGTCGATCACCCGCTGGAGGTCCGTGTTGGATCTCGCGACGATGCGGCAGAGCAGGTCGCTGCCGCCGGTGATGGTGTGCGCCTCCAGCACCTCGGGGATGGCGGCCAGGTGGGCGGTGACCGCGTCGTGGCCGTGTCGCTGGCTGATCTCCAGGGTGACGAAGCTGGTCACCCCGAAGCCGATCGCGGCCGGCGAGACGTCCGGCCCGAAGCCGCCGATCACCCGCCGCTCGACCAGCTTGTCCAGCCGGGCCTGGACGGTGCCCCGGGCCACCCCGAGCCGGCGGGAACACTCCAGCACCCCGATCCGCGGCTCGTCGGCGAGCAACTGGATCAACCGGGCGTCCAACTCGTCGAGCTGTACATCCTGTCCAGCATTCATGGTTCAGCACTCTACCGAATGTGCAGGATGACCAGCAGAATTGGCGACGGTTGCCCAGTGAGCCGGGTCACCGCGATCCTCCCTGCAAGAGCATCGGAACACCGCGACGGCCCACGAGGCCGGCCGGTACGCAAGGGAGGACACCATGACCCAGGCGATCGACCGACCCCAGTCGACCGAGGAGGTCGACGTCGACGCCCTCATCGGCGCCGTCGACCACGACATCAGCCGGGACCCGTTCCCGGTCAAGGGCCTCGACCACGTGCACTTCCTGGTCGGCAACGCCAAGCAGGCCGCGCACTACTACTCCACCGCGTTCGGCATGACCTGCGTGGCGTACCGGGGGCCGGAGCAGGGCTACCGCGACCACGCCGAGTACGTGCTGACCAGCGGCTCCGCCCGGTTCGTGCTGACCGGTGTGGTCCGCCCCGACGCCGCTGGCGCCGACCACGTCGCCAAGCACAGCGACGGCGTCTCCGACATCGCGCTGGAGGTGCCGGACGTCGACGCCGCGTACGCGCACGCCGTGGCACAGGGCGCCACCGGGCTGGTCGAGCCGCACGACGTCGCCGACGAGCACGGCACCGTCCGGCTGGCCGCCATCGCCGCGTACGGCGACACCCGGCACACCCTGGTCGACCGGTCCCGCTACACCGGGCCGTTCCTGCCCGGCTTCGTCGCCCGCGGCCCGATCGTGGACCGGCAGCCGATGATCGACGCCGGCATCCAGCCGAAGCGCTTCTTCCAGGCGGTCGACCACGTGGTCGGCAACGTCGAGCTCGGCCGGATGGACGAGTGGGTGGAGTTCTACAAGCGGGTCATGGGCTTCTCGAACATGGCCGAGTTCATCGGTGACGACATCGCCACCGACTACTCGGCGCTGATGAGCAAGGTCGTCGCCAACGGCACCCGCAAGGTGAAGTTCCCGCTCAACGAGCCGGCGATCGCCCGCAAGAAGTCGCAGATCGACGAGTACCTGGAGTTCTACCAGGGCCCGGGTGCCCAGCACATCGCCGTGGCCACCAACGACATCCTGGCCAGCGTCGACGCGATGCGCGCCGCCGGCGTCGAGTTCCTGGCCACCCCGGACTCGTACTACGACGACCCGGAGCTGCGCGCCCGGATCGGCCAGGTGCGGGTGCCGATCGAGGAGCTGAAGTCCCGCAAGATCCTGGTCGACCGGGACGAGGACGGCTATCTGCTCCAGATCTTCACCAAGCCGGTGCAGGACCGCCCGACGGTCTTCTTCGAGCTCATCGAGCGGCACGGCTCGCTCGGTTTCGGCAAGGGCAACTTCAAGGCGCTCTTCGAGGCGATCGAGCGGGAGCAGGAAGCCCGCGGCAACCTGTAACACTGTCGAGCGTGACGCAGCCTCCGACGTACCCGACGCCGCCGGCCGGTGGGCCCTCGCCCGCCGCCGGCGGCTTCGCGCCGCCCTCTGGTCCCACCTCCCAGGGGTACGCCGTGCCGGCGCAGCCCGGCCCGTACTCCGGGCTGCCGACCTACCCGGCGCCCGCCCCCGGCCTCCCACCCCGGCCCGGCTTCCCGGCCGTGCCGCTCGGACCCGGCGGCCAGCCGCTGGCCAGCTTCGGCGACCGGCTGCTGGCGGTGCTGGTCGACGGACTGGTGATCATGGCCGCCTGCATGGTGGTCATCCTGCCCGCCGTGCTCGTCTTCTTCATGGCGGTGCTGCCCGACCTGACCGCCACCACGCCGGAGGGCACGTACGTCGAGCCGGACCCGATCACCGACTTCCTGCTGCCGTTCCTGGCCCTGGAGGCCGGGATCTTCCTGTTCGCGATCGGCGTGACGTACGTCTTCCACGTGGAGATGATGTTCAGGACCGGGCAGACGGTGGGCAAGCGGGTGATGAAGCTGCGTATCGTGCCGCTCGACCCCGCCGCCGCGCTGGACCGGAAGATGGCGGCCAAGCGGTGGGCCGCCCACCAGATCGGCGGATCGATCGTCCCCGGGTTCAGCTACGTCGACGGGCTCTGGCAGCTGTGGGACAAGCCCTGGCAGCAGTGCCTCCACGACAAGTTCGCCGGCACCGTCGTCGTTAAGGTGTCCGGGTGAGCGTGCAACCAGGCTGGTACGTCGACCCCGCTGAGCCCAGCACCAGGCGTTGGTGGGACGGCGAGGGCTGGATCGGCGCGCCGATTCCGGTCGACGTCGCCCCGCCGGAGGGGCCCCCGCCGCCGGAGCCGGAGCCCGCCCCGGAGCCGCCGCCGGCCTCCCCGGCCGCGCCGGCCACCGGGTTCCCCGTGCCGTCAGGCCCGCCCGGCCCCGGCGCGGGCCCGCAGGGGCCGCCGCCCGGCTGGCCCTACCCCACCTGGCCGGGGCGTCCGCCGGAGCCGCGCCCGCACGGGCTGCCGCTGGCCGGGTACGGCTCCCGGCTACTCGCCCGCCTGATCGACTTCGGCCTGGTCTTCCTGCTCAACGTGCTGGTCAACGGCTGGTTCGTCTGGCGGTACGTCCGCGAGCTCTCCCCCGCCCTCGACGAGGCGTGGCGCCGGGCCAGCACGGGCGACACCACCACCGCGCCGCTGCCGGCCCCCGGGGAGCAGGCCGCCGGTCTCCCGATCGCCATCCTGGTGATCGCCACCGGGCTCTGGTTCGCGTACGAGGTGCCCGCGATGGCCGCCCGGGGGCAGACCCTCGGCAAGCGGGTGATGCGCATCCGGGCGGTGTCCGTCGAGGCGGACCAGCCGCTGGGCTTCGGCCGGGCGACCCGCCGGTGGAGCACGCTGGGCCTGCCCACCCTGCTCTGGTACTGCTGCGGCTTCGGCCTGCTCCTCCAGTTCGTCGACGCGATCTCCGCGCTCTTCGACCACCCGCTGCGCCAGGCGCTGCACGACAAGCGTGCCCAGACCGTCGTGGTGCAACTGCCGCGATCCGGCGACCCCGCCACCCGTACCGCCCCGCACGACCGTGCCGATTCCCCGGGAGACACCCCATGACCGACACCGGACGTCACCGTTCCGCGCTGCGCCTGACCCGCGCCGACCTGGACGCGCTGCCCAACTACGTACCGGGCCGCAGCCCGGCCGACCTGGCGCGCGAGCTGGGCCTGCCGGAGGCGATCAAGCTGGCCAGCAACGAGGTGCCGTACGGCCCGCTGCCCGGCGTGGTCGAGGCGGTCACCGAGGCGGTCACCGGCTCGCACCGCTACCCGGACATGGGCGTGGTCGCGCTGCGCCAGGCGCTGGCCGAGCGGTACGGCGTGGACCCCGACCGGATCGCCACCGGCTGTGGGTCGGTGGCGCTGGCCGAGCACCTGGTCCGGGCCACCTGCCTGCCCGGCGACGAGCTGCTCTACTCGTGGCGGTCGTTCGAGGCGTACCCGATCATCGCGGCGACCAGCGGCGCGACCAGCGTGCGGGTGCCCAACGACGCCGGCCACGGCCACGACCTGGCGGCGATGGCGGCGGCGGTGACCGACCGGACCCGGATGGTGCTGGTCTGCAACCCGAACAACCCCACCGGCACCGCGGTCCGCAAGGCGGAGCTGGACCGGTTCCTCGACTCCGTCGGCGAGGACGTGCTGGTCGTCATCGACGAGGCGTACCGCGAGTTCGTCACCGACCCGGAGGTGCCGGACGGCCTGACCTACCTGGACCGGCCGAACGTGGTGGTGCTCCGCACGCTGTCCAAGGCCTGGGGTCTGGCCGGGCTACGGATCGGCTTCCTGGTCGCCGCCCCCGAGGTGGCCGCCACCGTGCGCAAGGTGGTCACGCCGTTCTCCACCAGCATGGCCGCCCAGGCCGGCGCGCTGGCCGCACTCGCCCAGGCGGACGAGGTGGAGCGGCGCTGCGCGCTGGTCGTCGCCGAGCGGGACCGGGTCACCGAGGCGCTGCGCAAGCTGGTCGCGGACGTGCCGGCCAGCCAGGCCAACTTCGTCTGGCTGCCGCTGGGCGACCGGGCGGTGGACTTCGGCCGGGCCTGCGAGGCGCGCGGTGTGATCGTCCGGCCGTTCGCCGGCGACGGGGTCCGGGTCACCATCGGCACCCCGGCCGAGAACGACGCCTTCCTGGCCGCGGCGGAGTCCGCGCTGGCCTGAGCACTGCCCCGGTCCGCCTCCGCCAACCCCGATCGGAGGCGGACCGGCAACTCGCACTATATGCGAGATTAGAGCATTTTGTCCGATTTATCGACCAGGCAACCTCAGGTCACCGCGAGCACCACCGGCTCGGACGTCAGGAACCAGCCCTGGTCGTCGTCCTCCGGGCGGGCCCGCTCGCGGAGCCGCTCCACGGCCACGTAGCCGTCGACCGCGTACGCCAGCCCGGGCGTCCAGCCGATTCCGTCCTCCCCGACGGTGAGCGGAAAGCGGGACCGCTGCGCCCCGGTCCTCGGATCCAGCGTGATCAGGTCCCGCTCCGGGGTCAGCACGTGCACCCGACCGGGCTCGACCGCGATCACCCGTACCTCGCCCAGGTCGCCGCGCCGCCACCGCTCCCTGCCGGTGCGCGCCTCCCGGCCGTTCAGCACGCCGCCGGTGACCCCGATGGCGAACTCCCCGGAGAGGATGATGTCGTCGGCGTCCAGAGCCGGCGCGGCGAGCGGCGGCCCACCCGGGCCGACCAGCCAGCCCCGACCGTCGGAGGTGCGCAGCCCCCGGCACTGTGAGCGCGGGGTCAGGCAACCCAGCGGCGTGACCGCGAACTCCGGGCCGGCGCCCGGGGGACGCCAGCGGCTGGCCACCACGCCGGTCGCCGCGTCGCGGAACTCCACGGTCGCCGGCCCGGCACAGGCGTCCACCGAGAGGACCTGGCCGGCGGCGCTGGTCCCGAGATCGGTCCGGCAGTCGGCGCCACCGGTGGCCCGCCAGAGCTCCCGCCCGTCGGCCAGCGCGTACCCGCGCAGCTCACCCCCGCCGGACACCACCAGCGTCGTCCGCTCGCCCGGGCCCGGCGCGACGAAGATCCCCCGGGGGTCCCAGACGACGGCCGCGCCGGTGCGCCGCGCGGCGGAGACCTCCCCCGGCGCCGGGCCGTCGGCCCGCCAGGCCACCTCTCCGGTACGGCCGTCCAGTGCGACGACCTTCCCGTCCGACCAGCGGCTCACCACCGTGGTGCCGGTCACCAGCACCCCGTCGAGCCGGGCCGGCCACCGCCGGTACGACCAGAACGGGGTGACCCGGTGCCGGCTGTCGGCCGGCCGGTCGGCGTAGAGCTGGCGCTGCGCCGCGTACACCCGGAGCCGGCCGTCGACGATCAGCGGCGCGGCGGGCAGCCGGCCCACCACCCCGGTGGCCGGGGTGACCAGCGGCGGCAGGGCAGCCCGGGCGGGCGTGACGACCTCGGCGGGCGCGAGCACCCGGTAGCCGACGGCGGCGACCGCCCCGAGGGCGAGCAGCGCCGCGACCGCGACCGTGATCCGTCGCCGGCCCTTCGGGACACCCATGCCGCACCTCCGCCCGGCACCCTACCGAGGCAGCCCCCGGTTACCCCGCGCAGGTCGCGGCGTCGCCGCCGGGATGTCATTCGGCCGTGCTCACCGTCGTTCCGGGCTTCGGTGGCCGGCCTTCGCCGTGGCCCGGCCCGTGCTCGCGGCGGGCCGGAGGCCGGCCCGGCCCGGCGTCTGGTTCAGGCCGGCCCGGCCCAGCGTCTGGTTCAGGCCGCCTCGGTGTCGCTGGCGCCCACGGCGGCGGTGGCGAGGTCGGCGAGGTCGCGGCGGATGGCTCCCTCGACCGTCCGGGCGGCCAGCCCGCCGAAGAGCAGCGCGACCACCCGCCCGTACGGGGCGATTGGCAGCGCCTGCTGCTCGACGCTGACCGCGGTGCAGCCCCGGCCCCGCCGGCGCATGGTGCGCAGGGTCCAGGTGATCCGGTAGTCCACGCCGGTGCCGGGCGAGCTGAGCACCAGCCGGTGCGGCGGCCGCGCCTCCAGCACCACGAACTCCTCCGCCTGGTCGCCACCGTCCGGCCTGGTGCGGGTCTCCCGCCAGGCGGTGCCGGGACCCAGCCGGCCCTGGGTCAGCAGCTCGACGCCGCCGACGGTGCGAAGCCAGTTCGCGCGGATCGGCAGGTCGACCAGGAGGGCCCACACGTCCTCGGCCCGCGCATCGATGAACTCGGTGACCGTGACCGTCGACATGACACCTCCCGTGGCGTCCACGGTACGGCGAGTGAGCGCGTCACGGGGGATCCCCGGGCGGAATTTCCGTCACCGGTGCAACCGACGGGCGCGGAACGTCAGCGGGCCGGCCGGATCCGCCCGGTCACCTCGCCCAGGGCGACGGTGGTGCCGTCCGGGCCGGGGGCGGTGGCCCGGATGGTGACGGTGTCGCCGTCCTCGAGGAAGGCGCGGGTCTCGCCGCCGCCGACCTTGACCGGTTCGGTGCCACCCCAGGTGAGCTCCAGGAACGAGCCGACCTGGCCGCGTTCCGGCCCGGACACGGTGCCGGAGGCGTAGAGGTCGCCGGTGCGCAGCGAGGCCCCGTTGACGGTCAGGTGGGCCAGCTGCTGGGCGGGCGTCCAGTACATGGTCGCGAAGGGTGGCTCGGCGACCCGCTCGCCGTTCCACTCCACCGCGAGGCGCAGGTCCAGCCCCAGGTGCGGGGTGTCGCGCAGGTAGTCCTGCACCGGCGGGTCCTGCTCGGGCGCCGGCACGAAGGCGTCGGCGAGCGCGTCCAGCGGGGTCACCCAGGCCGAGACCGAGGTGGCGAAGGACTTGCCCAGGAACGGGCCGAGGGGCTGGTACTCCCAGGCCTGGATGTCCCGGGCGGACCAGTCGTTGACCAGCACCACGCCGAAGACGTGGTCGGCGAAGTCGGCGGCGGCGACCCGGCTGCCGAGGGAGCTCGGCACACCGACCACGAAGCCCACCTCGGCCTCGATGTCGAGGCGTACGGAGGGGCCGGCGGTCGGGCCCTGCGGGGTGGCGCGCTGCCCGGTGGGGCGCACCACCGGGGTGCCGGAGACGACCACCGTGCCCGCCCGGCCGTGGTAGCCGATCGGCAGGTGCTTCCAGTTGGGCAGCAACGGCGGCTGGCCGGGACGGAAGATCTGGCCGACGTTCGAGGCGTGGTGCTCGGAGGAGTAGAAGTCGACGTAGTCGGCCACCTCGAAGGGGAGCAGCAGCTCCGCCTCGTCGAGCGGGACCAGCAGCGGCTCCACCGCCGCCCGGTGCGCGGAGTCGGTGAGCAGCTCGACGATCCGCTGCCGCACCGACGTCCACTGCGGACGGCCCAGCGCCATGAAGTCGTTGAGGGTGGGACGGCCCAGCGCGCCGGCGGCGAGCACCAGGCCGGACGCCTCCGCGCCGGCCAGGTCGAACACGAGGTCGGCGACGCGTACGCCGATCCGCGGCCCGCGTCCGCCGTGCCGGAACACCCCGTACGGCAGGTTGGTCACCCCGTACGGCGAACCGTCGGCGCCCGTCACCCAGCTCATGCCGCCACTCCGCTACGCTCGCTCATCGGTCGAATCCCCCGTTCACCAGCCCCAGCCGGATCAGATCGGTCAGTGGTTCCAGGATGCTGCACGAGCCGAAGCCGACCCAGAGCGGGCGCTCCTCGTCGCGCCGCGCCCGGGCCTGCTCCACCAGGGGCAGCGGGTCGGTCGCGGCGAGCAGGACGGCGACGGCGTCCACCTCGGCGCCCTCGGCGGCGGCGAGCGTCGCGGCCAGCACGTTGCCGTAGCCGTGGTGGGTGAAGCCGGTCTCCGGGTCGAGGTGGCGCAGCGCCTGGTGCAGCCCGGCGGTCAGCTTGAACGGCAGGCCCCGGTCGCGGCAGGCGCAGATCACCGCGGCCAGCTCGACCGGGGTGGGGAACAGCTCGGCGGCCAGGCCGCCGGTGCGGAACTTGGCCGCGACGGGCACCCCGTCGGCGCGGGCGGCGGCGAGCGTGTCCAGCGCGCCGGTCAGCCCGAAGGTCAGCGGGACCTCGGCGTAGACGTCGACGCCGGGCAGCCGCTCGGCGAGCTTCAGCAGCTCGGCCAGGCCGGGCTGCGGGTCCTCGCCGCGCTTGGCGACCGCCACCTCGATCTGGCGGACGGCGATCCGGGCATCGGCCTCGGCGAGCGCCGCGTCGAGCCGGCCGATCGCCAGGTCACCGATGACCCCGGCCGCGATCCGCCCGTCCGGGTCGAGCAGTCCGGCCAGAACGGGCACCGTCGAGGCGGGCACCAGCAGCGGGCCGACCAGGTCGGCGTACCAGGCGTCGCGGTGCCCTTGGTGGGCGGCGACGGCGTCCGGCAGGGACGCGCTGCCGGGCGGGAAGACGGCGGCGTCGTCGACGAGGCCGGAGAAGAGGCGGGGGACCTGCGTTGACACGAGACAAGAATCTACGGGACGCTACAAGGAACGGACAACAGTGTCCGATTATCGGACGTCACCGGCCGGAGAACGGGACATAAAGGGAGGCGACATGCCGTACTACCGCAGCGTCGGCGAGGTGCCCCGCAAGCGGCACACCCAGTTCCGCCAGCCCGACGGCAGCCTCTACACCGAGGAGCTGATGGGCCAGGAGGGCTTCTCCTCCGACTCGTCCCTGCTCTACCACCGGCACGCGCCCACCGCGATCGTCGCCGCCGAGGAATTCACCGCGCCGGCGTACACCCGGGTGCCGAACCTCCCGCTCAAGCCGCGCCACCTGCGTACCCACAAGCTGGACGGCACCGGCGCCGACCCAGTCCTCGGCCGCCGCTACCTGCTGGCCAACGACGACGTGCGGATCGCGTACGTGCTGGCCGACCGGCCGTCCCCGCTCTACCGCAACGCCACCGGCGACGAGTGCCTCTACGTGGAGGCCGGCACGCTGCGGGTGGAGTCGACCTTCGGCGTGCTCGACGCGGTGGCCGGCGACTACGTCGTCATCCCCACCTCGACCGTCCACCGCCTGGTGCCGACTGGCGACGCCCCGACCCGGCTGCTCGCCGTCGAGGCCACCGGGCACATCGGCCCGCCCAAGCGCTACCTGTCGGTGCGCGGCCAGTTCCTGGAACACTCGCCGTACTGCGAGCGTGACGTCCGGGGGCCAGACGCGCCGCTGCTGGTCGACGGCACCGACGTCGACGTGCTGGTACGCCACCGGCGCGGCTGGACGAAGCACGTCTACGCGAACCACCCGTTCGACGTGGTCGGCTGGGACGGACACACGTACCCGTGGGCCTTCTCCATCCACGACTTCGAGCCGATCACGGGGCGGATCCACCAGCCGCCGCCGGTGCACCAGACCTTCCAGGGCCCGAACTTCGTGATCTGTTCGTTCGTGCCGCGCAAGGTGGACTACCACCCGGACGCCATCCCGGTGCCGTACCACCACCACAACGTCGACTCCGACGAGATGCTCTTCTACACCGGCGGCAACTACGAGGCTCGGCGCGGCTCCGGCATCGAGCAGGGGTCCATCTCGCTGCACCCGTCCGGCTTCACCCACGGCCCGCAGCCGGGCGCGGCGGAGCGCTCCATCGGCGTCGACTTCTTCGACGAGCTGGCCGTCATGGTGGACACCTTCCGCCCGCTCGACCTGTGCGACGCGGCCGGCGAGTGCGAGGACGAGGGGTACGCCTGGACCTGGGCGCGGCCCTAACTCCGTCCTGGCCGCCTCGCTCGCGATCGGTGTTCGTCCGGGGTGCGTCCTGGTCCTCCATGAAGGATCAGCGGAGTGCTGCCTGGCGGGAGGTTCTCTGGTTCCGGGGTTCAGCGGAGCAGGCGGGACAGGACGGTCAGCTCGGCGGCGGCGGTGACGGCGATCGCCACGACCAGCGGCCACGGGGTGCCGACCAGTGCGTGGAGCAGCAGCAGGGCCGGGCCGGCGGCGACCCCGTAGACGGCCAGCGCCAGCGGACGGTCGGTCCGCCACAGCTGCGGCAGAACGTCGCGACCCAGGCCGGGCACCCGCGTGGCGAGCCGCCAGACCGCGAGCGCCCCGGCGACCGCGGCCAGCACGGCGACGGCGCGGGACAGTCCCGGTCCGCCGGACGACAGGGCGGCGACGACCAGGCTGCCGACCAGCGTCCAGGCGCCACCGTGGAACACCAGGCGCCGGATCCCCTCCGTGACGGGCAGCGCCGCCGCCCGCCCGGGGTCCACGGTGGCCAGCGCGGCCACCTGTTCCAGCGCCTCGGCCCAGCGCCGCCGCTCCAGCCGGATGACGCCGGGATCCTGCCGGGCCCCGGCCAGCTCGGGGTCGAGCCGCAGCGCCTCCCGGTAGGCCCGCTCGGCCAGGTCGAACAGCTCCAGCCGGCCGGCGACCAGGGCGAGCACCAGGTGCGCCTGCGGCTCGTCGGGGGCCAGCTCCACCCCGCGCCAGGCCGCGTTCAGCGCCGGCTGCCCGTTGCGCGCCTCGGCCAGGATCCCGGCGGCGCCCCGCTGGGCGTACGCGTCGGTCGGCCCGACCGCGAGGATCCGGTCCGCCGTACGGGCCGACTCGGCGTACTCCTCGAGGTCGGCCAGGGCGAACCCCCGGAGCACCAGGGGCGCGACGGCGGCGGGTGCGCTGGCCGAGGCGGCGTCGGCCGCGGTGAGCGCCTCCGCCGGCCGGCCCGCGGCGAGGTGCAGCCGGGCCAGCAGGGTCAGCGCGACGGCGTCGGTCGGCTCCAGGGCCAGCGCGAAGCCCAGTTCCTCGGCGGCCTCGTCGTACCGGCCGAGTTCGGCGAGCAGTTGTGCCCGCTGCCGGTAGCCGTCGAGGTCCGGCTCCTCGCCGATCATCGCTGGGGCTGGTCGGCCGGAGCGTCGTAGACCAGGGCGACGGCGATGCCGGCGAGCCCCTCGCCGCGTCCGGTGAAGCCCAGCCCGTCGCTGGTGGCGGCGGAGACGGTGACCGGCGCGCCGACCGCCGCGGAGAGCACCTGCTGCGCCTCCTCGCGGCGCGTCCCGATCCGGGGGCGGTTGCCGACCACCTGGACCGAGACGTTGCCGATCTCGAAGCCGGCCGCGCGGACCCGCCGGGCCGACTCGGTCAGCAGCGCCACCCCGGAGGCACCGGCCCACTCGGGCTGGTCGACCCCGAAGTTCGCACCCAGGTCGCCGAGCCCCGCGGCGGAGAGCAGCGCGTTGCAGGCGGCGTGCGCGACCACGTCGGCGTCCGAATGACCGGCCAGGCCGTCCTGGCCCGGCCAGTGCAGCCCGGCCAGCCAGCAGGGCCGGCCGGCCGCGAAGGCGTGGATGTCGGTGCCGACGGCCACCCGAGGAACGATCATGAGCCGAGGGTACGCGTCAGTGGCCGGCGACCAGCAGGTGCTCGGCGAGCGCGAGGTCGAACGGGCGGGTGACCTTGAGCGCGTACTCCGAGCCGGGCACGCAGAAGACGGGCACGCCCTGCTTCTCGACCAGGCCCGCGTCGTCGGTGAGCTGGTCCCGCGCGGCGGCGTGCGCGGCGGTCAGCACGTCCCGGCGGAAGCCCTGCGGGGTCTGCACGGCGCGCAGCGCCGAGCGGTCGACAGTGCCGAGGACCACCTCACCCGCGCCGACCTCCTTGATCGTGTCGACCACCGGGAGCACCGGGATCACCGCGTGGTGCCCGGCGCGGACGGCCGCGGCCACCGACTCGACCAGTTCGGGTGGGGTCAGCGCGCGGGCGGCGTCGTGCACCAGCACGATGTCGGGCCCCGGTGGCACGGCGGCCAGGGCGGCCGCCACGGACGCCTGGCGCTCCGCGCCGCCCGGCACGACCACGACCGGCGCCACGGGTGCCAGCAACCGCCGGACCGCCGCCACCTCGGTCGCCGGGGCGGCCACCACGATGGTGTGCACCGACGGCGCGGCCGCGATCCGGCGAACGGCGTGCACCAGCAGCGGCTCGCCGCCGAGCAGGCGCAGCGCCTTCGGCGCGCCCGGACCGAGGCGTACCCCGGCACCGGCCGCAGGCACGAGGACCGCGACGTCACCGCGCGGATCAAGTTGCGCGGTCACGTCGCGGTCCTCGGGTTTCTTTGCTTCGGGACGGGTACGACGATCCGGTGGGATCAGGCCTCGGTCAGGACCTTGTCGAGCAGCGTCTCCGCCTCGTCCTTGGTGCTCTTCTCGGCCAGCGCGACCTCGCCGACGAGAATGTCGCGGGCCTTGGCGAGCATGCGCTTCTCGCCCGCGGACAGGCCCCGCTCCCGCTCCCGGCGCCACAGGTCGCGGACGACCTCGGCGACCTTCAGCGGGTTACCGGAGGCCAGCTTCTCCAGATTCGCCTTGTAACGCCGCGACCAGTTGGTCGGCTCCTCGGTGTGCGGTGCACGGAGCACGTCGAAGACCTTGCCGAGGCCCTCTTCGCCGACCACCTCGCGCACACCCACGATCTCGGCGTTCTCAGCGGGCACCCGGACCGTCAGGTCACCCTGCGCGACCCTCAGGACGAGGTACTGCTTGGGCTCGCCCTTGATGACCCGAGTCTCGATTGCCTCGATGAGTGCGGCCCCGTGGTGGGGGTAAACAACGGTCTCGCCGACACTGAAAACCATAGGTTCGAAACCCCTTTCGCTGTGTCTAGGGTAACACGCTCAGGCACCGATGTCCCACCGCTGTCCTGACCGTTGGCGCAGCTCAGGGGCCCTGTGAGAGGTATTTCTTCAGCTTGACAGGCAGTCAAACCAATGATTTGAACACGCTCCGTGACAAGCGGATGACAACCCGGTACGGGTGATCGGAGCGTGGATTTCTCGGGCTACGCGCTCTTCCCATGGTAGCCCGGCAGCGCCCGGCCCGCCCAGGTCTGGCGGCAGGAGGCGGCGTGCGGGACGCTGGAGGGGTACTGCTGTCCGCTCGCGAGCCACTTCCCCCGGGGGTCCGATGGGCATGCCTGACGCAGAGGGCCACGGCCCGTCCGACGGGCTGCCCGACCTGCCTCCGGAGTGGGGTCGGGTGGTCGTACCGGACGACGCGTCGGCGCTGGCCGGGGAGGCCGCGCAGCTCCGTCGCGAGCTGCGGCGCCGGGCCGCCGGCACGCGCTGGCGCCGCCGGCTCGGGCTGGCCCCCCGCCCGGACGGCCGGCCGCCGTTCGCCCTGCCGGTGCTGATCCTGCTGGTGGCGTTGCTCACCAGCGTCGGCGCCCTGCTCGCGGTCACCTGGCCCCGCTCGCCCCGGGGCACCGAGCGGCCGACCGTCCTGCCGTACCCGTCGTCGGCCTCGCCCGGCACGCTGGCCGGCCGGCCACTGCCGGCGCTGGACCTGGTCGATGCCGGCCAGTCGCCGGTGCCGCTGCGCCGGCTGCTGCCCGCGATGATCATCCTGGTGGACGCCTGCGCCTGCGCCGAGCAGGTCGCCACGGCGGCGGCCGCCGCGCCCGCCGGAGTCTCGGTGGTCACCGTCACCGGCGGCCGTACGGTCGGCCCCGACCCGGTCGCCGGCGGCCCGGTGCGCGCCCTCGCCGACCCAACCGGCGGAGTGCGCGCCGCGCTACACCTCGAACCCCGCCCCGGCACCGCCACCGCGCTGCTGGTCGACCGCTCCGGCACAGTCCAGCGGGTGATCCCCGACCTCGCCACGACCGGCGACTACCGCGCCGACCTCACCCGCCTCGTCCGCTGACCGGTGCGGGCTCAGCGCGGTCGCAGTGGCGGAGTCGGTCTGGAGAGCTGAGGCCTGAACTCTGACCAGGACCGCGTGCCGGACCCGGGCTCAGCGCAGGACGACGAGCTGTGCCTCCACCTCGATCCGCCCGGCGACGGCGGAGAGGTCGATCCGGGTGGACGCCTCCGGGTCGGGCAGCTCCAGCGAGCCCAACTCGCCGTCACAGGTCGTCCGGCTGGTGTCGGTGGACGGCGCGTGGACGATCGAGATCAGCAGTTCGCCGTCGCCGGTGCAGCGGTACTGCACCATGTGCCGCGCCCCGTCGGCGATGGAGTCGCGGCGCACCGGCTCCCCACCCGGCACCAGGGTCAGCCGCTCCCGCCACAGGGTGTCGGCGAACAGGGGTAACCCGACCTCGGAATCATCGCCCGGCATCCCGGTCGCGTCGATGATCCGGCCCGTCTCCGAGTCGATCCGGACCCGGACGGTCGTGCCGGGGCTCGCCACCAGCGCCTCCTCGAGCGCCCGACGGGGATCGGAGGGGCTGCGGTCCGGTGACGGCGACGGCCGGCTAGCGCCGGCCGCCCGGTCCGGGCCGGTGGCCGGCGCGTTGGCCCGCCACCACCAGCCGCCCGCGACCAGGGCGAGCAGGGCCGCCCCGGCCAGTACGCCGCCGCGTAGCCGGTCACCCGTGTCGTCGCCCACCCGGCGAGCGTAACCAGCCGGCACCGGCCCCGCCGGCCCGCCCGGGCACCGGCCCGGCCAGGCCCCGCTCAACCCCGGCGTTCCAGCAGGGCGGCGTAGAGGGTCAGCCCCGGGCCGAAGGCCAGCATCACGATCCGCTCCGGCCGTACGGCGGCGCGCAGCAGCCGGTCCAGGATCAGCAGCACCGTCGGGGAGGAACAGTTGCCGTGCTCGTCCAGGGTGGCCCGGGACGCCGCGAGGGCCTCCGGCGGCAGGGCCAGCTCGCGCTCCACCACGTTGAGAATGCGCGGACCGCCCGGGTGCACCGCCCAGCCGTCCACCTCGGCGATGCCTGCGCCATGCCGGGCCAGCAGGTCGTCCACCAGGCCCCGGACGTGCGTGGAGAGCACCTGCGGGACCTTCGGCGACAGGCCCATCCGGAAGCCGGTGTCGGTGACGTCCCAGGTCATGTGGTCGGCGGTGGAGGTGTCGGTGACCGAGGTGACCTCGCGCAGCGCGTACCCGTCGGGCGATCCGGGGCCCGCCGCGCCGGGGACCACCACGGCAGCGACTGCGGCATCGGAGAAGAGCGCGTGCGACACGATCTGCTGGGTGTCCATCCGCACGCCGGCCGGCTGGATGTGCAGGCTGGTCAGCTCAGCGCAGAGCAGCAGCGCCGGCCGTCCCCGCGCGGTGACGAAGTCGGCCGCCGCGCCGAGCCCGGGCAGCGCGGCGTAGCAACCCATGTGCCCGACGAACATCCGCTGCGTGTCGGGGGCCATGCCCAGGTCCCGGGCGAGCAGGATGTCCAGCCCAGGGGTGGCGTACCCGGTGCAGGAGCAGACCACGAAGAGCCCGACGTCCCCGGCGGCGAGGCCGGCGGAGTTCAGCGCCCGGCCCACTGCCTCCTTGCCCAGCGGCAGCGCCTCGACCTGGTAGCGCCGCATCCGGCGCTCGGTTGGCCACTCCGACACGTCCTCCAGCAGTGGGTTGACCGCCGCCTGCCGGCGGGACACCCCCGAGTTGGCGAAGATCCGCTCGGCCAGCGCCCGGGTGGTGCCGGAGAAGTGCTTGGCGAAGAAGCCCTCCCAGAGCTCGCCCTGCGCGGCGGCCGGCGGTTGTGCCGTACCGAGACCCGCGATCACTGGCACGGCCATGTCCCCCACCTCTCGTCCACGACTGCAGGCCCGGCGGCCGTCCCCCGCCCCGGGAACGACCACCACGCCCTCACCAACGAGGAATCGATCCGTCGCGGTCCGGGTCGCCGCCCAACGCCGCGATGCCGAGCCAGTCCGCACAGACGTCCGAGGTCGCGGGGTGCAGCGACCCGCAGCGGGCGTCCCGGTAGAGCCGCTCCAGCGGGTGGCCCCGTCGGGTCGCCGACGTGCCGGCCGCCTCCAGCACGGACGCCGCCACGTCGGCCGCGGTCGTGCCGGCGAGCAGCTTGGCCCGCCAGACCCAGCGGTTGGTCTCGGCGTCACCGGGGGCCTCGTCGACCCGCCGGGCCGCCTCCGCCACCACCAGCTGCGCCGCCGCCACCGCCGCGTCGGCGCGGCCCAACCGGGCCCGGACCGCCGGCAGGCCGGCGAGGTTGCGGGCGTTCAGATGCTCGGCCGCCGCGTCCACCGCCGCCCGGGCCACCCCGACGTAGACGGCGGCGTAGCTGGCCACCAGCCAGTGCGGCATCAGCTGGGCCACCACCAGAGCCAGCCCCTCCACCCCACCGAGCAGCCGGTCGGCCGGGACGGTGACGTCCAGGTGCAGGTCGTGTGAGGCGGTGGCCCGCATGCCGAGCGAGTCCCAGGTCGGCTCCACGGTCAGCCCGTCACCGGCCGGCACCAGGAACTGGGAGACCGCCGACTGGTCGGCGGCGCTGCGCGCGGCCACCAGGTAGCCGTCCGGGTGCCCGGCGCCGGAGCAGAAGGTCTTGCTGCCCTTGATGTGCCAGCCGCCGTCGACCGCCTCGTAGGCGGTGCTGAGCTGGGAGAGGCGCGCGCCCGCGCCGCGTTCGCTCATGGCGACCGCGTACCAGGAACCCTCGGCCGCCGCGCGGAGCAGGCGGTCGCGGGCGGCCAGCGCCTCGTCCGGTACGCCCAGCGCCTCGGCCAGCTCCTCGGTGACCGCGCCCAGCGCGCCGGTGACCGAGGCGTGCATGTTGAACACCAGCGCCGTCGCGCCGTTGCCCCGGGCCAGCTCGGTGGCGACCGCCGCGTACTCGGCGAAGGTGGCGCCCGCGCCACCCAGCTCACGCGGCACCATCAGGCCGAAGAGCCCCGCCTCGCGCAGGTCGGCGAAGTCGTCCACCGGGAAGGAGCCATCCCGGTCGTGCCGTGCCGCTCGCGCGGCGAACCGCGGCGCCAACCGGCGGGCCGCCTCCAGCGCGTGCACCGTCATATCGCCCCCTCCTCGCCCGTCCCCTTTGTTCCCGATCCGGCTACCCGTGCCGCACCCCATGTCCCTGGTAGAGCACGGCGACCGACCAGGTCGGCCTGATCCGGGGCTGCCGCCCGTCGACCGTCCCCGACGGACCGCCGCGCGCCCGTCGGACCAGCCAGGCCAACGTCCCGCGCAGGCTCGGCCGGATGCCGCGGATCCGCAGGTGGACGCCGTGCCGCGCGCACTCGGCGACCAGCTCGCGGGCGTCCACGAACAACCGTGGATCGTGGATGCCCCGGGGTACCGTCGGCAGCCGCTCCCCGATCCGCACCGCCACCAGCCGGGCCAGCGCGGTGTCGTTCAGCGTGTCCAGCACCAGCAGGCCACCGGGCCGCAGCAGCCGGCACGCCTCGGCCACCGCGCGCCGCCAGTCCGGCACGTGTTCCAGCAGCTCACCGGCGGCCACCACGTCGGCGCAGCCGTCGGCCAGCGGCACGGCGGTGGCGTCGCCGTTGACCACGGTCACCCCGTGCGGGGCGGCCTGCATCAGTGCGGACCGGGTCAGGTCCACCCCGACGTGCCGGTAGCCCTTGCCGGCCAGGTGCGGGGCGAGCAGCCCGGCGCCGCAGCCCAGGTCGACCAGCAGGGCGTCGGGCCGGCCGGCGGGCGGGACCAGGGCGGCCCGCGCCCGGGCCAGCCAGTGCAGCATGGCGAACGCGCCGTCCGGTCGCCACCACTCGCCGGCCAGGTCGTCGTACTGGCGGGGGTCGTTGGGAGACAGCACGCGGGGCGGAGTGGACACCGGACCGTTCCGCATGGACCGAGCGTGGCACGACTCACCGGTAACGACCAGACTTCCCTTATGTCGTCGACGGTGTTAGGGCTGGTCAGGGCGAGCCATCCGGAGCCGTCCGCGGCGGTCACCACGGTCGCCGGCCTGCTCGCGTGGGGGGCCGGGCACCCCCCGTCCGGCGTCGCCGCGGTCACCGCGACGGTGCTGGCCAGCCAGCTCGCCGTCGGCTGGACCAACGACGCGCTGGACGCCGGGCGGGACACGACGGTGGGGCGTACCGACAAGCCGGTCGCCGCCGGCGCGGTGCGCCGGCGCACGGTGGCGGTGGCCGCGGTGCTCGCGGCCCTCGCGACCCCGCTGCTGGCGCTGGCCACCAACCCGGCCGCCGCGCTCTGGGCCACGGTCGGCCTGGGCTCGGCACTGCTCTACGACTGGCCGCTCAAGTCAACCCCGGTCTCCGTGCTGCCGTACGCGGTCTCCTTCGGGTCGCTGCCCGCCTTCGTTGTGCTGGCCCTGCCCGGCGCGCCGGCACCGCCGGCCTGGCTGGTCGCCGCCGCGGCCTGCCTCGGCGCGGGGGCGCACTTCGCCAACGTGCTGCCGGACCTCGCCGACGACGCCCGCACCGGGGTGCGCGGGCTGCCGCACCGGCTCGGTCCGGCGGGCAGCCGGGTCGCCGCCGCCGGGCTGCTGCTCGCCGCGACCGTCACCCTGGTCGCCGGGCCGCCCGGCCCGCCGTCGTGGCTGGGGCTGTCGGCCGTGGCGGCCGCCGCCGTGGTGCCACCCCTCGGCTGGTACGGCGGACGCGCCGCGACCGGGGCCGGCGGGCGGCCGGTGGCGGCGTTCCGGGCGGTGATGGTGGTGGCCCTGATCGATGTGGTGCTGTTGGTGGCGAGCGGTCGGGTGATCTGATGGGCGCCCTCCCAGGTGGCAATACCGGGTCGGCGTGCGGCCGTCGATCAGCCCCAACTACCCTGGAGCGCGGTCTGCGCGGGTATGACCACCCCGCGCCCGGGGTACGGCCGGGTGGGGATCGTGACGAGGAGGACCGACGTGACGCGCTCGATCAGGGGTTCCCGGCGGGCGGCCCTGCTGCTGTCCGGCATGGCGGCGGCGACCGCCCTGCTGGCGACGGGATGCGGGGCCGGCCAGGTGGCGGAGACCGCCGTGAAGGACCCGTCGATCCAGGGCATCAACGTCCAGACTCCGGACAACGCCTACAAGCTGCGCGGCCTCTACGTGGAGTACCCGGGCACCGAGGGCTTCCGCAGCGGCGCGAACGCCGCGCTCAACACCGTGATCTACAACGACACGAAGAGCCCGGTGACCGTGACGGTCACCACGGACAGTGCCCGCGAGATCGCGGTCATCGGCACGGCGGGCGCGCCGGCCCCGTCGACGTCGGAGGGCGCCGCACCGTCCGGGAGCGCGTCCCCGTCGGAGAGCGCCTCCGCGTCCGGCAGCGCGTCGCCGTCCGGCTCGGCCTCGGCCAGCCCGTCGGAGAGCGCGTCGGCCAGCCCCTCCGCCCCGGCCCACTTCGAGATCCCAGCCTTCAGCTACCTGCAGCTCAACCGGCAGGGTGGCCGTTACCTCCAGCTCGTCGGGCTGAACGAGTCGATGCGCGTCGGCCAGCGGGTCGACCTGACCTTCGACTTCGGCAACGGCAGGACCATCCAGACGAGCGCTCCGATCGCCGTGCCGCTGACCCCGGCCGCCCCGGTCGCCCCGATCATCACCCGCGAGGGTGGCATCGGCGAGGAGCACAGCTCCGGGGGCCACGGCTGACCCGCGCCCGCGACGAACGGCCGACGACACCGTCGGCGTGGTGACCACCACGTCGGCGGTGTTTCGTCGTACGAGGGGGTTAGCGTCCTGTGGTGACCACCTCCCGATCGACCCCGGCCCGCGGTGGCGCGGCCTCCGGCGCGTCCCGCGGCCGGGCCGCCCGCGAGCCACGCCCGGCCTACGAATGCGACGCCTGCGGGCACCAGCCACCCAAGTGGGTGGGGCGCTGCCCGGAGTGCGGCGAGTGGGGCTCGGTGGTCGAGTGCACGGTGACCGGGCCGATGGTCTCCGGCCGGGTGGTCAGCTCCCGGATGCCGGCCGAGCCGGCCCGGCCGATCGCCACCATCAGCGCCGCCCCGGCCCGGGCCCGGCCCACCGGGGTCAGCGAGCTCGACCGCGTCCTCGGCGGCGGCCTCGTGCCCGGCGCGGTGGTGCTGCTCGCCGGCGAGCCGGGGGTCGGCAAGTCGACGCTGCTGCTCGACGTGGCCCAGCAGTGGGCCGCCGGCGCGGGCAGCCCCTCGCTGGTGGTCAGCGGCGAGGAGTCGGTCAGTCAGGTCCGGCTGCGCGCCGAGCGGATGGGCACCCTGCACGACCAGCTCTACCTGGCCGCGGAGAGCGACCTCGGCGCGGTGCTCGGCCACCTCGACGCGGTCAAGCCGGGCCTGCTGGTGCTCGACTCGGTGCAGACCATCTCCACCACCGGGACCGAGGGGGTGCCGGGCGGGGTCACCCAGGTCCGGGCGGTCACCGCCGCCCTGGTCGCCGTCGCCAAGGAGCGCGGCGTCGCCACCGTGCTGGTCGGCCACGTCACCAAGGACGGCCAGGTCGCCGGCCCCCGGGTGCTGGAGCACCTGGTCGACGTGGTGCTGCACTTCGAGGGCGACAAGCACTCGTCGCTGCGGATGGTCCGGGGCGTCAAGAACCGGTTCGGTGCCGCCGACGAGGTCGGCTGCTTCGAGATGCACGAGGGCGGCATCAGCAGTCTCGCCGACCCGTCCGGGCTCTTCCTGACCCGCTACTCGGAGCCGGTGCCCGGCACCTGCGTGACGGTCGCGATGGAGGGGCGGCGGGCCCTGGTCACCGAGGTGCAGGCGCTGATCGGCGCGACGGTGGCCGGCTCGCCGAGGCGTACGGTCTCCGGGCTGGACGGAGCCCGGCTGGCCATGGTGCTGGCCGTGCTCCAGCGCCGCACCGAGCGGCTGACGCTGCACGACCGGGAGGTCTTCGCCGCCACCGTCGGCGGCATCCGGGTGGTGGAGCCGGCGGCCGACCTCGCCGTCGCCCTGGCCGTCGCCTCCGGCGGGCTCAACCTGGCCATCGCGCCGCACCTGGTGGCGATCGGCGAGGTCGGGCTGACCGGCGAGGTGCGCCGGGTGGGCGCGGTGCCGCGCCGCCTGGCCGAGGCGGCCCGGCTCGGCTTCCGGGTCGCGCTGGTGCCGCCCGGCTGCGGGCCCGGCAGCACCGGGGTGGCCCCGGAGAACATGCAGGTGATGGAGGTCACCGACGTGCGCTCGGCGCTCCAGTGCGTCGCCCGCGCATCCGCCGAGTGACCGACGGTGGCCGCCGGGCCGGACCGCGCGGGCCATACCGGACAACGCCCCGCGCCCAGGCTGGCACGGAGGGATCCGACGCCGTGACACATCACAGTAACCACGACAGCACCCACCGCACGGCAGTCCGTAGACTGTGCGCGTGCCGACCGACCGCGACACCACCAAGCCTGCCGGCGCGACACCCCATGCCCGCACCGGTGCCGTGGGCTCGCCCGCCCGCCCGATCAACGTGAGCGTGACCGGGGGCGCCGGGAGCGCCGGCGATCCGCTGCGGGCCAACCTCGCCCTGATGGCGCCCGGCACCGCGCTGCGCGACGGTCTCGAACGGATCCTGCGCGGCCGCACCGGCGCGCTGATCGTCCTCGGCTACGACAAGGTGGTCGAGCAGATCTGCACCGGCGGGTTCCCGCTCGACGTCGAGTTCTCCGCCACCCGGGTCCGTGAGCTGTGCAAGATGGACGGCGCGGTGGTGCTCTCCAGCGACGGCGCCCGGATCGTCCGGGCGGCCGTGCACCTGATGCCCGACCCGTCCATCCCGACCGAGGAGTCCGGCACCCGGCACCGCACCGCGGAGCGGGTGGCCCGGCAGGCCGGTTACCCGGTCATCTCGGTCAGCCAGTCCATGCGGATCATCAGCCTCTACGTCAACGGCCAGCGGCACGTCCTGGACGACTCGGCGGCGATCCTGTCCCGGGCCAACCAGGCGCTGGCCACCCTGGAGCGCTACAAGCTCCGCCTGGACGAGGTCTCCGGCACCCTCTCCGCGCTGGAGATCGAGGACCTGGTCACCGTACGGGACGCGGTCGCCGTGGTGCAGCGGCTGGAGATGGTTCGCCGGATCGCCGACGAGATCGCCGGGTACGTGGTGGAACTGGGCACCGACGGCCGGCTGCTCGCGCTCCAGCTCGACGAGCTGATGGCCGGCGTGGACGCCGACCGCACCCTGGTCATCCGCGACTACCTGCCCGCCGGCCGCAAGTCGCGCACGCTCGACGAGGCGCTGGTCGAGCTGGACCTGCTCGGCGCGACCGAGCTGATCGACCTGGTCTCGGTGGCCAAGGCGATCGGCTACCCGGCCGCCTCCGACGCCCTCGACGCGGCGGTCAGCCCGCGCGGGTTCCGGCTGCTGGCGAAGGTGCCCCGGCTTCCGGTGGCGATCGTCGACCGGCTGGTCGTGCACTTCGGCAGTCTCCAGCGGCTCCTCGGCGCCACCGTGGAGGACCTCCAGGCCGTCGAAGGGGTCGGCGACGCCCGGGCCCGGGGCGTACGGGAGGGGCTGTCCCGGCTCGCCGAGGCGTCCATCCTGGAACGGTACGTCTGACCGCTCCGGTCAGCCGGTGATGACCAGCTTCACCGGCTCGCTGAGCTTGGTGCCGACCCGGGCGAAGACCTGGTACCTCCCGGCGGGCGGGGTCGGCCCGGCGGCCACCCCACCGGCGCACCGGCTGACGTCCTTGCCGTTCCAGGTCAGCTGGTAGGAGCGCTCGAAGCCCGGGGTGAACGACTGCACGTCCGAGCCCTTCCCGGTGCCGCAGGTGTCCGACGACCAGACCGTCTCCGCACCGGACTTGACGAACAGCTCCTGGAGGTCGGCTCCGACGTCCCGGCTGCAGGTCCGCTGCGACTTGTTCTTGACCTTCAACGTCAGGTCGACCAGGGCGCCCCGCCCCACCTCGGACGGGAGCGCCACCGGTGTCACGCTGAGCTCCGCGTCCGTGCAGGTGCCGTCGTCAACCACGGCTGGGCCGGCGGGCGACGCGGCCGGGGGCGTGGTGGTCGTACCCGGGTCGGCGGCCGGACCGCCCCCGGAGTCCGGCGTGGCCGGCGGTGCGGCGGACCCGGACGTCGGCGGCGTCGGTGACGGATGGATCGCCGGCGACGTCGGGGTGGTCTTCGCCCCCGTTGTCGTGGCGGTGTCCCCCGACTGGTTGCAGGAATAGAGCAGGACAATCAGGAAGAGAAGCCCCGCTCCGAGTACGACGGCGCGACGCCGCCAGTACACGGCGGATGGCAGGGGACCGACCGTCAGACGCATGATGCCCCCACCGTAGCGGCGCACCGCGCGAGGACTCGTCGCGACGCGCCGGATGCCGCCCGGATCACCGCATCCACTCTCCACTCACGACAGCCGACGGCGACCGGTCACAGGTAGACCTTGCGCTGGTAGACGGCGTGCGCACCGGCGACCCGGTCCAGGAAGAGCAGCCCCGCGCAGTGATCGATCTCGTGTTGCAATGCGCGCGCCTCGAAGCCGTCGGTGACCAGCCGCACCGGCTCGCCGGTGCCGGGCAGCTCGCCCTCCACCACGAGCCGGCTGGCCCGCTTCACGTCCCCGGTCAGGTCCGGCACCGACATGCAGCCCTCCCGCCCCGGCTTCCACCGGGTCGCCTCGACCACCCGCGCGTTGCAGAGCACGAAGGCGCCGTGCACGGTGACCGCCTTCGGGTGACCCGTGACGTCCACGGCGAAGACCTGCGCGTCCACGCCGACCTGCGGCGCGGCCAGCCCGACGCAGCCCGGCGAGACCCGCATGGTGGCGACCAGGTCGGCGGCCAGCTGGACGGTCTCCGCCGCGGTGGGGTCGACCGCGCCGCCCGGCCGGCTCAGCACCGGCTGGGGGGCGGCGACCACCGGACGTACCGCGCCGGGCACGGCCAGCGCCTCCGGAGTCCAGCCGCCGAGGCCGGCGTACTCCTCGTCGCTCACAGCAGGTCCGGATCGGCCGGCCGCAGAGTGACCTCGACGCCCAGCTCGGCGGCGGTGGCCGCGAGGCGGCCGGCCAGCTCGTCGGCGGTGCCCGGCGGCAGATCCACCTCGGCGACCACCACATAGAGCGAGCCGGCGAGCCGGGTGCTGAGGTCGGTCACGTTGCCGCCGGCGTCGGCGAGCACCCGGGTCATCGCCGCCACGATGCCCATCCGGTCCGCGCCGTGAACCGCCATCACGTACGGCCCACCGGCCCGCGCCGCCGCCCCGTCCGGGGTGACCGCGCGTACGGTGGCCAGCAGCTGGCCGTCGGCGGCGAGCGGCGCCAGGGCGGCCTCGACCTCGGCGGCGGCCGGGCCGACGCAGATCAGGGTCATCGCGAAGTGACCACGCAGGCGGGTCATGGTGGAGTCGGTGAGGTTCGCGCCGAGCCGGGCGAGCACCTCGGCGACGTCGGCCACGATGCCGGGGCGGTCCCGGCCGATGACGGTGATCGCGAGCTCGTTCATCCGGGCATTCTGCACGATCCGCGCCGGCCCGCCACGTCGCCCCGCCCGGCCCGCCCATCCTCCGGGACCGCGCCGCGTGACATCATCGGCGGCGCGATGACTGAGCCCACTTTCGCCACCCTGGTCAGCCGGTGGTACGAGGAGAACGCCCGCGACCTGCCGTGGCGCGAGCCCGGGGTCGGCGCCTGGGCGATCCTGGTCAGCGAGGTGATGCTCCAGCAGACCCCGGTGGTCCGGGTGCTGCCCGCCTGGCAGGCCTGGCTGGCCCGCTGGCCGGACCCGGCCGCGCTGGCCGCCGACACGCCGGCCGAGGCGATCCGGATGTGGGGGCGGCTCGGCTACCCCCGCCGGGCGGTACGGCTGCAGGACTGCGCGGTGGCGATCGTGGAACGGCACGGCGGCGAGGTGCCCGACAAACTCGACCAGCTGCTGGCGCTGCCCGGCGTCGGCACGTACACCGCGCGGGCGGTGGCGGCCTTCGCGTACGGGCAGCGACACCCGGTGGTGGACACCAACGTCCGGCGGGTGGTGTCCCGGGCGGTGGCCGGCGAGCCGGACGCCGGACCGGCCACCCGACCGGTCGACCTGGTCGCCTGCGAGGAGCTGCTGCCGGTCGAGCCCGCCGCAGCTGTGCTGGCCAGTGCGGCGTTCATGGAACTGGGCGCGGTGGTCTGCACGGCCCGGTCCCCGCGCTGCCCGGTCTGCCCGGTCGGGTCGGTCTGCGCGTGGCGGGCCTCCGGACAGCAGGCGCCCGCCGGCCCGACCCGACGCCCACAGCGGTACGCCGGCACCGACCGGCAGGTACGCGGGCTGCTGCTCGGGGTGCTCCGGGAGACCACCGGCCCGGTCCCGCACCAGCGGCTCGACCAGGTGTGGCAGGACGATGTGCAGCGGGCGCGGGCGCTGGCCGGGCTGGTCACCGACGGCCTGGTGGAGCCGGTCGGCGAGGCCTCCTTCCGGCTGGTCGGCGACGGCCCCGCCATCCAGCCCGTCGGCCCCTGACCGCCCCGCCCGGGGCACGAGCGACACCGACTTGCGGCATGTCGCGGCATCGGGCGCTCAGGACACCACGACATGCCGCAACGGGAGTGGATCAACCGTCGGCGGGGGCGGGGACGCGCGGAAAGGCGACGGCCCCGGTCGGCTCTCGCCGTCCGGGGCCGTCGCCCGCGTGCTGTCGTCCTTACTCGTCCGCCCCCGCGGCGGCGGTGCCGCCCAGGTCGGCCGGGACGGCGTCCGGCACCTCGGCCGGCCGGTCCGAGCCGCGGAAGACCAGCTTGGACTTGTCGATGTTCTCCGGGTCGCCCTCGCAGTCCACCACCACGATCTGACCCGAGGTCAGCTCGTTGAAGAGGATCCGCTCGGAGAGGTTGTCCTCGATGTCGCGCTGGATCGTGCGACGCAGCGGACGGGCGCCCAGCACCGGGTCGAAGCCCTTCTTCGCCAGGTACTTCTTGGCGTTGTCGGTCAGCTCCAGGCCCATGTCCTTGTTGCGCAGCTGGGTCTCGATCCGCTGGATCATGATGTCCACGATCGAGAGGATCTCGTTCTGACGCAGCTGGTGGAAGACGATGGTGTCGTCGATCCGGTTCAGGAACTCGGGCCGGAAGTGCTGCTTGAGCTCGTCGTTGACCTTCTGCTTCATCCGGTCGTAGTTCGACTCGGAATCCTCAGAGGCCTGGAAGCCCAGCGACACCGCCTTGGCGACGTCACGCGTACCGAGGTTGGTGGTCAGGATGATGACCGTGTTCTTGAAGTCCACGATCCGACCCTGACCGTCGGTGAGCCGACCGTCCTCCAGGATCTGGAGCAGCGTGTTGAACACGTCCGGGTGGGCCTTCTCGATCTCGTCGAAGAGGACCACCGAGAACGGCCGACGCCGCACCTTCTCGGTCAGCTGGCCACCCTCGTCGTACCCGACGTAGCCGGGAGGGGCACCCACCAGCCGGGAGACCGTGTAGCGGTCGTGGAACTCGGACATGTCCAGCTGGATGAGGGCGTCCTCGCTGCCGAACAGGAACTCGGCCAGCGCCTTGGAGAGCTCGGTCTTACCCACGCCGGACGGGCCGGCGAAGATGAACGAGCCGGACGGACGCTTCGGGTCCTTCAGGCCGGCCCGGGTACGCCGGATCGCCCTCGAGACCGCCTTGACCGCGTCCTCCTGGCCGATGACGCGCTTGTGCAGCTCGTCCTCCATGCGCAGCAGGCGCGAGGTCTCCTCCTCGGTCAGCTTGTAGACCGGGATGCCGGTCCAGTTGCCGAGCACCTCGGCGATCTGCTCGTCGTCCACCTCGCTGACGACGTCCAGGTCACCGGCCTTCCACTCCTTCTCCCGCTGCGCCTTCTGACCGAGGAGCTGCTTCTCCTTGTCCCGCAGCTGAGCGGCACGCTCGAAGTCCTGCGCGTCGATCGCGGACTCCTTGTCGCGACGCACCTGGGCGATGCGCTCGTCGAAGTCACGCAGGTCTGGCGGCGCGGTCATCCGGCGGATCCGCATCCGGGCACCGGCCTCGTCGATCAGGTCGATCGCCTTGTCCGGGAGGAAGCGGTCCGAGATGTACCTGTCGGCCAGAGTTGCGGCAGCCACGAGAGCCGCGTCCGTGATGGACACGCGGTGGTGCGCCTCGTACCGGTCGCGCAGGCCCTTGAGGATCTCGATGGTGTGGGCCAGCGACGGCTCACCCACCTGGATCGGCTGGAAGCGGCGCTCCAGCGCGGCGTCCTTCTCCAGGTGCTTGCGGTATTCGTCGAGGGTGGTGGCGCCGATGGTCTGCAGCTCGCCACGGGCCAGCATCGGCTTGAGGATGCTCGCCGCGTCGATCGCGCCCTCGGCGGCACCCGCACCCACCAGGGTGTGAATCTCGTCGATGAACAGGATGATGTCGCCGCGGGTGCGGATCTCCTTGAGCACCTTCTTGAGGCGCTCCTCGAAGTCACCGCGGTAGCGGGAACCCGCGACCAGGGCGCCGAGGTCCAGCGTGTAGAGCTGCTTGTCCTTCAGCGTCTCGGGCACCTCGCCCTTGATGATCTTCTGGGACAGGCCCTCCACCACGGCGGTCTTGCCGACGCCGGGCTCACCGATCAGGACCGGGTTGTTCTTGGTACGGCGGGAGAGCACCTGCATGACCCGCTCGATTTCCTTCTCGCGCCCGATCACCGGGTCGAGCTTGCCCTCGCGGGCGGCCTGGGTCAGGTTGCGGCCGAACTGGTCCAGCACGAGGCTGGTCGACGGCGCGGCCTCGCCCGGCGCGGTGCCCGCCGCGGCCGGCTCCTTGCCCTGGTAGCCGGAGAGCAGCTGGATCACCTGCTGGCGGACCCGGTTGAGGTCGGCGCCGAGCTTGACCAGCACCTGGGCGGCGACGCCCTCACCCTCGCGGATCAGACCGAGCAGGATGTGCTCCGTGCCGATGTAGTTGTGGCCGAGCTGCAGCGCCTCGCGCAGTGACAGCTCCAGCACCTTCTTGGCCCGCGGGGTGAACGGGATGTGCCCGCTCGGCGCCTGCTGGCCCTGGCCGATGATCTCCTCGACCTGCTGACGGACGCCCTCGAGGGAGATGCCGAGGCTCTCCAGGGCCTTTGCCGCGACACCCTCACCTTCGTGGATCAGGCCCAGCAGGATGTGCTCCGTACCGATGTAGTTGTGGTTGAGCATCCGGGCCTCTTCCTGGGCCAGGACGACAACCCGTCGCGCTCGGTCGGTGAACCGCTCGAACATGCCCTCGTGCTCCTCACGTGCCGTGCGCCTTGATGTACTAGATCTTGGCGGGGCCGGTGCGCGGACGTCCGGGACGGGCGTCCGTGCCTCATTACTCTATCGCCGCCGACCGACTCCGCTGAGGTCGTGTGTCCCCGCGACGAGCCGTTCAGACGTCGTTTTGACCAACCATCCGCGCTCAGGAGGTGTTCCGGCACCCCGGCCTGTACGCGCAGAGCGAAATTCGCCCCGGGTGTGGAACTCCCCGGCGGACCGGTGGCTCATCCACAGGCTGTGGACGGACTCTCCACCGCCTGTGGACAACGCCTCCCCGGGTGGGAAACTTCCCGCCCGCCGAGAACGCGCCTGGGCGGGCCCCGTCAGTCCCGCCGGGCATCACCAGCTCCGCCGAACACCCTCGCCCCACCGGGCACTGCCGTCACATCGGGCGGCGGGCGGCGGGCGGCGGGCGGCGGGCGGCGGGCGGCGGGCGGCGGGCGGCGGAGAAACCGGCCGACGGCGGCGGAGAAAACGGCGACGCCGGCCCGGAGTGGTGCTCCGGCCCGGCGTCGTGTCGCCCCTGGCGCTGCGTCAGTGACCGGCCTTGGCGTGGTACTCGTCGACGATCTCCTGCGGGATGCGCCCCCGGTCGGAGATCTCCTTGCCCGACTTCTTGGCCCAGGCCCGGATCGCCTTGTTCTGCTCGCGGTCCGCCGTGGCACCGCCCCGGCCCCGCGCGGCCCGGCCACCCACGACCACGCCACCGCGACCGACCCGGGTGCCCGACGTCACGTACGGCGCGAATACGTCACGCAATTTCTCGGCGTTGGAGTTCGACAGGTCGATCTCGTACTGGACACCGTCGAGGGCGAACTTGACGGTCTCGTCCGCGTCCCCGCCGTCCAGGTCATCGACCAGCTTGTGAATGATCTGCTTGGCCACGTCCCACATTCCTTTCGAGCAGGGTGCTCCTGCAATAGGAGCACAATAACCCGCGTGATGCTCGACGCGTCAATAGGATGCGGTAACGACCCGGCGAAGCTTCCGGAGTCACTCCGGGCGGACCAACGGGAAGAGGATCGTCTCCCGAATTCCGAGACCGGTCAGCGCCATCAGGAGCCGGTCGATTCCCATTCCCATACCGCCGGCCGGCGGCATTCCGTACTCCATCGCGCGCAGAAAGTCCTCGTCCAGCCGCATGGCCTCGTCGTCGCCGCGGGCGGCCAGCTGCGCCTGGGCGACCAGCCGCTCCCGCTGCACCACCGGGTCCACCAGCTCGGAGTACGCCGTGCCCAGCTCGAAGCCGAGCACGTAGAGGTCCCACTTCTCGGCCAGCCCCGGCTCGCTGCGGTGGGCCCGGGTCAGCGGGCTGGTCTCCTCCGGGTAGTCGCGCACGAAGGTGGGGGCCTGAAGGCCCGGCACGACAAGTTCCTCGAACAGTTCCTCGGCCAGCTTGCCCGGGCCCCACTTCGGGTCCACGGCGAGCCCGACCTTGTCGGCGTACTCCACCAGACGGGACCGCTCGGTACGGACCGTGACCTCCTCGCCGAGCGCCTCGGAAAGCACCCCGAACAGGGTCACCGAGCGCCACTCGCCGCCCAGGTCGAACTCCCGGCCGTCCGCGTGGGTCACCACAGTCGAGCCGCTGACCGAGATCGCCGCCTGCTGCACCAGATTGCGGGTCAGCTCGGCCATGGTGTCGTAGTCGCCGTACGCCTGGTAGGCCTCCAGCATCGCGAACTCGGGCGAGTGCGAGGAGTCGACCCCCTCATTACGGAAGTTGCGGTTGATCTCGAAGACCCGGTCGACGCCGCCGACCACGGCCCGCTTGAGAAACAGTTCCGGCGCGATTCGCAGATACAGGTCGGTGTTCAACGCATTGCTGTGGGTCACGAATGGCCGGGCCGCCGCCCCGCCGTGCAGCAACTGGAGCATCGGGGTCTCGACCTCGATGAATCCCCGGCCGTGCAGCGAATCGCGCAGGCCGCGCACCGCCGCCGCCCGGGTACGCACCATCTGCCGGGCCTGCGGGCGGACGACCAGATCCACGTAGCGCTGGCGGACCCGCGCCTCCTCGCTCAGCGGCTTGTGCGCCACCGGCAGCGGTCGCAGCGCCTTGGCGGTGACCGCCCACTCCTGTGCCAGCACGGACAGCTCACCGCGGCGGCTGGTGATCACCTCGCCGGTCACCCCGACGTGGTCACCGAGGTCGACCAGGCGCTTCCAGTCCTCCAGCCGCTCGGCGCCGACCCGGTCCAGGGAGAGCATCGCCTGCAGTTCGGTGCCGTCGCCGTCGCGCAGCGTCGCGAAGCAGAGCTTGCCGGTGTTCCGTACGAAGATCACCCGGCCGGTGACCGAGACCCGGTCGCCGGTCGCGGTGTCGGTGGGCAGCTCGGCGTACTTCGCGCGGATCTCGGCCAGCGTGCTGGTCCGGGGGAAACCGACCGGGTACGGCTCGACGCCCTCGGCGAGCATCCGGTCCCGCTTCTCCCGGCGGACCTTCATCTGCTCGGGAAGGTCGTCGGCGGGGTCCACTGGCACGGGATTCTGCTCGGTCACGGCACTCTTCCTCAGGAGGGAGATATCGGCGGGGTCAGCCCCCGAGCGTACTCAAGGGCCCAGGCCGCCGTTACGGGATAACCTGCCGCCCATGACCGATCCCACTCACGCCCTGTCGTTCGGCGCCGTAGCGGGCGACTACGACCGGTTCCGGCCCCGCTATCCCGGGAGGCGGGTCAGGTGTTGCGCTCGTAGACCATCCGCAGGCCGATCAGGGTGATCATCGGCTCGTGGTGGGTGATCGTGTGGCACTCACCGATCACCACCGAGGCCAGCCCGCCGGTGGCGATCACCGCCTTCACCTCGCCCAGCTCCTCGGCCATCCGCTCGACGATCCGGTCGACCTGCCCGGCGAAGCCGAAGTAGAGGCCGGACTGGAGGCACTCGACGGTGTTCTTGCCGATCACCGAGCGGGGCTTGGTCGCCTCCACCTTGCGCAGCTGCGCGGCCCGGGCGGCCAGCGCGTCGAAGGAGATCTCGATGCCCGGGGCGAAGGCGCCACCGAGGAACTCGCCCCGACTGCTGATCACGTCGAAGTTCGTGGTGGTGCCGAAGTCGACCACGATCGACGGACCGCCGTAGAGGGTGTACGCGGCGAGGGTGTTGACCACCCGGTCCGAGCCGACCTCCTTGGGGTTGTCGATCGCGAGCTGGACGCCGGTGCGCACCCCCGGCTCGACGATCACGCTGGGCAGGTCGGCGTAGTAGCGGGCCAGCATGTTCCGCAGCGAGCGCAGCGCCGCCGGGACCGTGGAGCAGGCGGCCACCCCGGTGATCTCCACCGCGTCACCGGCGAGCAGCCCCCGGAACATCAGACCCAGCTCGTCCGCCGTGGACCGGGCGTCGGTCTTGATCCGCCAGGAGTGCACCAGCTTGTCGCCGTCGAAGGTCGCCAGCACGGTGTTGGTGTTTCCGATGTCGATGCAGAGCAGCACACGCGAAGCCTAGACGGCGCTCGGCGGGTGAGCGCGAGGAGTGAGCCGGGCTTGCGAGCCCCGCAGCCACGAACGAAAGGCGACTCGGCCGCTCACTCCGTCCGCAGGTCCAACGCGATGTCCAGGATCGGCGAGGAGTGGGTCAACGCGCCCACCGACAGGAAGTCCACGCCGGTGGCCGCGTATTCGGCCGCCACCTCCAGGGTGAGCCCGCCGGTCGCCTCCAGCTCCGCCCGGTCGCCCACCCGGGCGACCACCTCGCGCAGCGTCTCCGGGGTCATGTTGTCCAGCAGCAGGAAGTCCGCGCCGGCCTCGACCGCCTCCACCGCCTCGGCGACGGTGTCGACCTCCACCTGCACCGGCACGTCGGGGAAGGCCTTTCGGACCCGCCGGTAGGCGGGCGCGATGCCGCCCGCGGCGAACTTGTGGTTGTCCTTGATCATGGCGACGTCGTGCAGGCCCATCCGCTTGTTGGTGCCGCCGCCGGCCCGGACCGCGTACTTCTCCAGGGCGCGCAGGCCCGGGGTGGTCTTGCGGGTGTCCAGCACCATCGCCTTCGTACCGGCCAGGGCGTCGGCCCAGGCCCGGGTGTGGGTGGCCACCCCGGACATCCGGCTGAGCAGGTTGAGCGCCGTCCGCTCGGCGGTGAGCAGCAGCCGGGTCGGGCCGGTCACCGTGGCCAGCACGTCGCCGCGCGCCACCCGCTGCCCGTCGTGCGCCACCAGCGACACCTCGACGGTACGGTCCGACCCGGTCACCTCGCCGACCAGCTCGAAGGCGGCCGCAGCCACGGCCAGCCCGGCCACCACGCCGTCGGCGCGGGCGACCACGTCGGCGATGTCGGTCTGCGCGTCGGGGATGGTGGCCACGCTGGTCACGTCGAGGAAGTCCGGTCCCAGATCCTCGGCGAGCGCCCCCAGGACGACGCCCCGCACCTGCGCCGGGTCCAGGCCACCGGCCCGCAACGCCCGCTGTGTCGACTCCCTCACCATGACTCCTCAGTTCACGACTGCGGTGCTCGCAAGATCGGCTCACTCCTCGCGCTCACGCCGACTCCTCCCACCGAGAGGTTAATCGGCCCTGCGCACCGACCGCGCCGACCAGGTGGCCCCGCCACCGCTCGTCGGCCGTCGGGAAGTCCTCCCGCCAGTGGCACCCCCGGGTCTCCTGGCGGGCGTACGCGGCGGCGACCAGGGTCGACGCCACGGTGATCAGGTTCGTCGCCTCCCAGTCGGCGGTCCGCGGCCTGCCCCGGCCCAGGCCCAACTCGCCCACGATCGCGGCGGTCCCGGTCAGCGTCCCGGCCGACCGCAGCACGCCGGCGCCCCGGGTCATCGCCCGTTGCAGGGCCGGCGTGCCCCCGGCCGGCACCACCCAGCCCTCGCCACCCACCCACGCGCCGGTCTCCGCCGGCTTCGCCTGCTCGGGCAGCCCGGCGGCGATGTCCTCGGCGATCCGGCGGGAGAAGACCAGCCCCTCCAGCAGCGAGTTGCTGGCCAGCCGGTTGGCGCCGTGCACGCCGGTGCAGGCGACCTCGCCGCAGGCGTACAGGCCGGGGATCGAGGTGCGGCCACGCAGGTCGGTGCGGACGCCGCCGGAGGCGTAGTGGGCGGCCGGGGCGACCGGGATCAGGTCGGTGGCCGGGTCCACGCCGATGGCCAGGCAGGAGGCCACGATGGTGGGGAACCGCCCGGCGAGGAAGTCCCCGCCCAGATGCCGGGCGTCCAGCCAGACGTGGTCCGCCCCGGTGGCCAGCAGCACCCGGTGGATGCCCTTGGCCACCACGTCCCGGGGGGCCAGCTCAGCCAGCTCGTGCTGGCCGACCATGAACCGCTTGCCGTCCCCGTCGACCAGGTGGGCGCCCTCGCCGCGCAGCGCCTCGGAGACCAGCGGCTGCTGGGCCAGTCCGGCCCCGGGCACCCGGGCCGCCTCCGGCACGATCAGCGCGGTCGGGTGGAACTGGACGAACTCCACGTCGGTGACCGCCGCGCCGGCCCGCATGGCCAGGGCCACCCCGTCACCGGTGGAGACCGCCGGGTTGGTGGTGGCCGAGAAGACCTGCCCCATCCCGCCGGTGGCCAGCACCACCGCCCGGGCCAGCAACGCGCCGACGCCGTCCTCGCTGCCCTCGCCGAGCACGTGCAGGGTGATGCCGCAGGCCGGGCCGAGCGAGTCCGGGCCGTCACCGGGGGCGCGGAGCAGGTCCAGCACCAGGGCGTGCTCGACCAGCCGGATCCACGGGTCCCGGCGGACCGCCGCGTGCAGCGCCCGCTGCACCTCGGCGCCGGTGGCGTCGCCGCCGGCGTGCACGATCCGGTCCGCCCGGTGCCCGCCCTCCCGGGTGAGCATCAGCGACCCGTCCGGGTTGCGGTCGAACTCCGCGCCTATGCGCATCAGCTCGCGGAGCCGGGTCGGCCCCTCCTCCACCAGCACCCGCACCGCCGCCGGGTCGCAGAGACCGACACCGGCGACCTCCGTGTCGTGGGCGTGCGCGCTCGGGGTGTCCGTCGGGTCGAGCACCGCGGCGATGCCGCCCTGCGCCCACCGGGTGGAGCCTTCGTCGATGTTGACCTTGGTGACCACGGTGACGTGCAGCCCGGCCTCACGCAGGTGCAGCGCGGTGGTGAGCCCGGCGACCCCGGAACCGACCACGATCACGTCGGTCGTCTCCACCCAGCCGGGCGCGGGAGCGGCCAGCAGCCTGGGCAGGGCCGGCAGGTCGACGGTCGGAAGGTCGACGGTCGGAAGGTCCATGAGCACAGTCAACCCGAAGGCCCCTCATCCCGGGCGGCGGGGGCACGACGAGTGGTTTCAGCTACGGCGTCCCGCTAACCCGTCCGGACGGGCAGCCCGGCCGGGCCGGCGCCCTTCAGCGAGGCGGTCACCGTCCGGTCGCTGAGCCAGAGGTGGCAGCGGACCCCCCGGTCACCCGCCCGCCAGCGACCGGCGCCGGGCGGGCGGACCACCACGCCGCTGCGGAATCGCAGGTCGGCGTCGGCCGGCACGCCGACGTACCGGGCGAGGACGCGGCGGCAGCCGGCGTAGAGCGGCAGCCAGTCGGCGTCGCGGATCGGGTACGGGCGGTCGGGCGCCTTCCACACGCCGACGAACTCGGCGTCGTGGGCGACGCCACACTCCGCCGGGAGCAGCACCTGCACGCCCCCGCCCGGGCCGGTGCGGGTGCGCTGGCAGCCCAGGCGCAGCGGCGACAGGCCTTTCAGGGCGTCGCGCAGGCTGCCGGTGCGGGTCACCACGGCGGCCGCCGCCTCGACCGTGGTCAGCTCACTCAGGTCGCAGCGGAACCAGCGGGAGCCGGCTGCCCAGCCAGGGCCGGGCGGCAGCGCCACGGCCAGCCGCAGCCGCCCGGCGCGCCAGTCGTCGCCGACGTATCCGGTGGCGCGCGCGTCGCACTCGGCGAAGGCGCCGCGCACCTCGGGCGAGCCGGTGGTCGGCGGGTCGGCCCGGCCGGCCGGGAAGGTGCCCACGTGCACCGTCTCCACCCGGTGCGCCACCGCGCAGTCCACCGGCGCGTACCCGTCCAACGCGACGGTGTCGGTGAAGTCGCCGACCTGGCAGACGCCGGCCTCGGGGGTGAACGGCCCGGGCGCCGCCAGGGCGGCCCAGTCGTCGGTGAGGTTCCCGTCGAGCCCGTCGGTGCCGGCGCAGCCAGCCTGCAGAGCCCCCGCGACCAACGCGGCGACCAGGGCGGTCATCGCACGGCGCATCGCGGCCTCCCCCAGCCGGCGACCGTCAACCCGACGGCCCGCTCAGGGTAACCAACAATGACCTTCCGGTGACAGACCGGAAGCCCGCTCAGCCCACGACGGCCAGGGGGCTCGGGGTCGGGTCGCCGGCGGTGCCGGGGGCCACGGCGGCCGGGTCGGCGCCGAGGTCGACGACCTTGTTGTCGGCGTCGACGTGCACCACCCGGGGGCGGTAGGAACGCGCCTCGGCGTCGTCCAGCTGGCCGTACGAGATGAGGATGACCAGGTCGCCGGGGTGCACCAGGTGCGCCGCCGCGCCGTTGATGCCGATCACACCGCTGCCCCGCTCGCCGGGGATGACGTACGTCTCCAGCCGGGCCCCGTTGGTCACGTCCACGATCGCCACCTGCTCGCCGGGGAGCAGGTCGGCGGCGTCGAGCAGATCCTGGTCCACGGTCACCGAGCCGACGTAGTGCAGGTCGGCCTGGGTCACCGTGGCCCGGTGGATCTTCGACTTGAGCATGGTCCGGAACATCGGGGTGCCTTTCAACAGGTGCGGTGGTGGGGTGGTCAGGAACGGGGGGCGAGCCGGATCGCCAGGTTGTCGATCAGGCGGGTGCCGCCCACCCAGGCCGCGACCAGCAGCCGGGCCGGGCCGGACACCGGGCCCGGCTCCAGGTCGGGGTCGGTGAGCACCAGGTAGTCCAGCCGGGCGCCCGGCCCCACCGCGGCGAACGCGCGGTGCGCGACGGCCAGCACCTCCCCGGCGTCGTGGCCCTGCTCGGCGGCCGCCGCGCCGGCCCGCAGCGCCGCCGACAGGCTCAGCGCGGTCCGCCGCTCGTCCGGGGAGAGGTAGCGGTTACGGCTGGACAGGGCCAACCCGTCCGGTTCGCGGACGGTCGGCACGCCGACCACCTCCACCGGCACGTTCAGGTCGCGGGCCATCCGCCGGGTCAGGGTGAGCTGCTGGTAGTCCTTCTCGCCGAAGAAGGCGAGGTCGGCCCGGGTGAGCTGGAGCAGCTTCATGACCACGGTCAGCACCCCGTGGAAGAAGCCCGGCCGGCTCTGCCCCTCCAGGTCCTCGCCGAGCTGCCCCGGGTTCACCCGGACCGTCGGCTGCCCGTCCGGGTACATGTCCGACACCGAGGGGGCGAACACCACGTCGGCCCCCGCGCGGCGGCAGATCTCCAGGTCCGCGTCGAGGGTGCGCGGGTAGCGGTCGAAATCCTCGTTCGGCCCGAACTGCAACGGGTTGACGAAGATCGTCACGAGCACGTGGTCGGCCCGCTCCCGGGCCGCCCGCAGCAGCGTCTCGTGCCCCGAGTGCAGCGCACCCATGGTCATCACCACGCCCACGGTGCCCTTGAGCCCGTCCCGCGCCTGCGCCAGCTCGACACGGGTGTGCACCAACTCCGTCACAACGTCACCTCAGTTCGCGACTGCGGGGCTCGCAAGATCGGCTCACTCCTCGCGCTCACGCCGCCACCTCCCGATGGATCCCGGCCAGCACGTCGAGCAACGACTCCGCGTCCACCGGCCGCAGCCGACCGGCGGCGATCGCCCGGTCGGCGCTCCGTCGTGCCAACGCCAGGTAGGGGGCCACCGATTCCGGGGCGGTCTCCGCCAGCCGGGCCAGGTGCCGCCGTACGGTGCCCGCGTCGCCCCGGGACACCGGGCCGGTCAGCGCGTCGTCGCCGAGCCGCAGGGCGTTCTCCAGGGCCGCCCGCAGCAGTGGGGCCAGCACCTTCTCCGGGCTCGCCACCCCGGCGTCGCGCAGCCGGTCGGCTGCCTCGTTGACCAGGGTCACCAGGTGGTTCGCGCCGTGCGCCAGCGCCGCGTGGTAGAGCGCGCGGTCCGCCTCGCCGACCCACTCCGGCACCCCGCCCAGGTCGGCGACGAGCCGGGCGGCGAGCGGACGCAGCTCCGCCGGGGCGGTCACGCCGTACGAGATGCCGGCGAGCCGGCCGAGGTCGTCCGGCGTACCCGTGAAGGTCATCGCCGGGTGCAGCGCCAGCGGGCGCGCGCCGACGGCGGCGGCCGGGGCCAGCACGGCCAGGCCGTGCGCGCCGGAGGTGTGCGCGACCACCTGGCCGGGGCGCAGCGCCCCGGTCTCGGCCAGCCCGGCCACCACGCCGGCCAGCGCGTCGTCCGGGACGGCGATCAGCAGCAGGTCGGTGGCGGCGCGGGCGACCGAGGTGGCCGAGCGGTTGCGGGCACCGGGCAGCAGCAGCGCGATCCGGGCCTTCGCGGCCCCGGAGACGCCGGAGGCGGCGACCACCCGGTGGCCGGCGGCGGCGAGCGCCGCGCCCAGCACGGCGCCGACCCGGCCGGCGCCGATGACACCGACGGTGAGCGTGCGCGGAAAGGCGAGCGGGGCGCCGGCAGGGGCGCCACCCGCGGATACGGCGGCCTCGCGCGGGGCGGCCGGACGCGGGCGCAGCGGTGCGCTCATGGCAACGATCCAGTCCTCGAAAGGGGGTACCGGTCGACCGCAAGTATGCGCCGGGGTCACGGAGCCCGAACAAGGATGTGTGAAAACCTTCACCGGCCGCTGGGCGGGGCGTTCCCCGGCGGCGCGGACCGCCCGCCACGGTTACAGTGCCGCGTGTGACGGAACGGGTCGTGGTGGACGAGATCGGGATCCGCACGGAGGACGGAGACCACAGCTTCGGCTGGCCCGACCCGGTGGTGGAGATCTGGCCGCCCCAGCCGGTCGGCGGGTGACCCGCCAGGGGACCCCGCTGTCCTGGCGGGCCGCGATGGACCGGGCGCTCTACGGGCCCGGCGGGTTCTTCGTCGCCGGAGCCGGGCCGGCCGCCCACTTCCGCACCAGCGTGCACGCCTCGCCGATCTTCGCCTCGGCCCTGCTCGGGCTGCTCACCCAGGTCGACGCGGCACTGGGCCATCCTTCCCGGCTGGACGTGGTCGACGTGGGGGCCGGCCGTGGCGAGTTGCTGCGGACCCTCGCTCACGCCATGGAGGGTTCCGCGCGGGGGCCGCTCGCCGATCGGGTACGGCTCGTCGCCGTCGAGATGGCGCCCCGACCCGACGACCTACCCGGGGGGATCGAGTGGGCGCACGAGATCCCGAACGGGATCACCGGACTGCTGGTCGCGACCGAGTGGCTGGACAACGTCCCGCTCGACGTCGCGGTGCGGACGCGGGTCGGCTGGCGGTACCTGCTGGTCGACCCGGCAACGGGTCAGGAGACGGTCGGCGACCCGGTCGATACCGCCGACGCCGGGTGGCTCGACAGGTGGTGGCCCGACTCCAGCCCGATCGACGCGCTGGCCGAGATCGGCCGACCCAGGGACGAGGCCTGGGCCGACGCCGTCGGAAGGATCAACCGAGGGCTGGCGCTGGCCGTGGATTACGGGCACCTGACCGCCGGGCGCCCGGTCGACGGGACCCTGGCCGGGTATCGGGATGGGCGGCAGGTGCCGCCGCTGCCCGACGGGTCCCGCGACGTGACCGCGCACGTCGCCATGGACTCCGTCGCCTCCGCTGGCGGGCGGGTCGCCCGGTGCCCGTACGCGCTGGTGTCGCAGCGGGAGGCGCTGCGGGCGCTCGGGGCCGACGGCGGCCGGCCGCCGCTGAGCCTGGCCACCCGCGACCCGGCCGGCTACCTGCGGGCGCTGGCCGCCGCGTCGGCGGTGGCCGAGCTGACCGACCCGGCCGGCCTCGGCGGGCACTGGTGGCTGCGGCAACCGGTCGGCGTCGACCCGGCGGCGTTCATGGCACGATGACGGGCATGACCACGGACGCCGGCGACCTCCGCGAACTGACCGTCGGCACCGGCGCCGGCCTGGTGGCGGGCACCGCCGGGGAGCAGCTCGGCACCGACATGGTGCTCAACATCGGCCCGCAGCACCCCTCCACGCACGGGGTGCTCCGGCTCAGGCTGGTGCTCGACGGCGAGCGGGTCGTCTCGGCCGAGCCGATCGTCGGCTACATGCACCGGGGCGCGGAGAAGCTCTTCGAGGTCCGCGACTACCGGCAGATCATCGTGCTGGCCAACCGGCACGACTGGCTGTCGGCGTTCTCCAACGAGCTGGGCGTGGTGCTCGCCGTCGAGCGGCTGATGGGCATGGAGGTGCCGGAGCGGGCCACCTGGCTGCGGATGGCCCTCGCCGAGCTGAACCGGGTGCTCAACCACCTGATGTTCCTCGGCTCGTACCCGCTGGAGATCGGCGCGATCACCCCGGTCTTCTACGCGTTCCGCGAGCGGGAGACCCTCCAGGCGGTGATGGAGGAGGTCTCCGGCGGCCGGATCCACTACATGTTCAACCGGGTCGGCGGCCTCAAGGAGGAGGTGCCCGCCGGCTGGACCGGCCGGGCCCGCGCCGCGATCAGCGAGGTCCGCCGGCGGATGCCGGACCTGGACCACCTCATCCGGCGCAACGAGATCTTCCTGGCCCGCACCGTCGGGGTGGGGGTGCTCTCCGCCGCCGACGCCGCCGCGTTCGGCGCGTCCGGGCCGGTCGCCCGCGCCTCCGGCCTCGACCTCGACCTACGCCGCGACGAGCCCTACCTGGCCTACGACCAGCTCGACGTGCCGGTGGTCACCCGCACCGCCGGGGACTGCCACGCCCGCTTCGAGGTGCTGCTCGACCAGGTGTACGCCTCGCTCGACCTCGCCGAGCAGTGCCTGGACCGGGTCGACCGGCTGACCGGGCCGGTGAACACCCGACTGCCCAAGGTGGTCAAGGCCCCCGAGGGGCACACCTACGCGTGGACTGAGAACCCGCTCGGCATCAACGGCTACTACCTGGTGTCCCGCGGCGAGAAGACCCCGTGGCGGCTCAAGCTGCGCACCGCGTCGTACGCGAACGTGCAGGCGCTGGCCACCCTGCTCCCCGGTGCCCTGGTGCCGGACCTGATCGCCATCCTCGGCTCGATGTTCTTCGTGGTCGGCGACATCGACAAGTGACCGGCGGCTGGCCGGACCGGTCAGCGCCAGCGGCCACCGGCACGCGGGGAGTCGTCCTGCGGCGGGTGGCCGTACCGCTCCTCACCGCCCCGCTGCTGGCGGGCGCGCGGCTCCGGCTCGGCCGCCCGCCACGAGTCGACTGGCTCCCGCTGCGCGGGCGGCCGCCACTGGTCGGCCGGCCGCTGGCCCCACGACTCCTCGGCGGGCTGTTGGCCCCGCGCCGGCCCCCGCCACTCGTCCGGCACGGGCACCCCGCCGGCCGGCAGCGCCGCCCGGTCCTCCGGCTCGGCCCAGCCGCCACCCCACTGCTCGGCGGGCCGGCGCGGTTCGTCGTGGCGTACCGAGGCCCACCGGTCCCGCATGCGGAACTCGGCGCCGTCGGCGTGCACCTCCGCGCGGCGCTCACCGATCCGCACCTCGCGGGCCCGCCCGTCGTCGCGCACCTCGGCCCAGCGGTCGCCGGCCCGCGCCCCGGACCAGCTCTCCTCCGCCGGGTACGACCCGCCCGCCCACGACTCGTCGGCGCGGTCGTCGGCGGGGCCCGGCCAGGACCGCTCCTCGGGCTGGCCGCCCGACCGCTCGTCGCGCTGGCCCGGCCAGCCCCGCTCCGCCGGTTCGGCTCGCTCCGGCCAGGAGTTCTCCGCCTCCGCGGCGCCCCAGGACGACTCCTCCGGGGCAGGCGACCAGCGGCCGGCGTACCCGGCGTAGGCGTTGCCGACCGGGTCCGCGCCGTCCACCACGGTGTGCCGGGTGGTCACGTGCACGGTCTCGGTGTGCCGCACCACCGGCCGGCCGCCGGGCTCCGGGGCTGACGCCGGTCCGCGCGACTCGCGGGCCGAGCCGTACACCCCGGCCTGGCCGGCAGCGGGACGCTCCGCGCCGTACCCGCGGCCGGCCAGCTCCTCGTCGTCCAGGTCGGTGGGCGCGCGCCCCCAGGTGGCCGGGGTCTCCTCCGGCGCGGCCGCCCGCCGCCGCCCGCCCGACGCGTGGTCGTGGGCCTCCGGCGCGGGCACCCGGGCCCGGCCGGCGCCGGCCGGCTCCTCGGCGACCGGGCCGGTGATCCCGGCGGCCGCGGCCATGCCGGCCGCCGCCGCGTCCAGCCGGCGACGCAGCCCGGTGACCTGGTCCTCGACCCGCTGGGACTGGTCGAGCGCCTGGTTGCCGCGCTGGGCGGCGGCCACGATCTCGCCCCGCAACTCTCGGCGCAGCTGCTCCAGCTCGTCGAGAAACTCCTCGCCGTGCGGCTGGCCGCCGTCCCCGCGCAGCGCGATCGACAGGCCGATCAGGACCACGGCCATGATGGCCAGTACGGCGGCGAACCGGAGCGGACCGTTGCCGTCGGCGACCAGCAGGATCAACGCCGCGATCGGCGCGATCGCCACACCTATCCAGAACAGGACGGTCAGCAGCTGGGAGTTGTGCTTCTCTGGCGCGACCGGGGCGGGCATGGCTGTGGAGCCTACCGAGAGATGCCCTGGCTGGGAACGGTCCGACAACCCGAATCGGGACGTCAGGGGTGCCGCCGGGCGCGGCCGGCGGGGTGCCGCCGCGCCCGGAACCCGTGGTCAGCTGCTGGCGAGCGCGCCGTCGGAGGAGAAGACCAGGCCGACGCTGGCGGCGCCGGTCTTCAGCGCGTTCTTGGTCTGCGGACCACCGGCGTCCAGCGAGCTGAACGAGCCGGCCTTGAAGTCGTAGACCTGCACCAGACCCGCCTGGCACTTCGGCCGCTGCGGGCATTCCGGCGGCCCGGCCAGCACGGTCGCCTTGCCGGAGCACTTGGCCGCCAGGTCGGAGAGCGTCCTCAGACCGTACTTGTCGGCGAACGCCCTGGTGACGGCGAAGGCGTTCTGGTCCTGGGCGGCCGACGGCGTGCCGAAGGTGATGCCCACCTTGTCGCCGGCGGCCTTCAGCGCGGCCACCGTCCTGTCCAGGTCCGGCGAGGAGACCGGGGTGGCGTTCTGGCCGTTGGCCTTGGTGTTGAGGAACTCGGCCATGGTCGCCGCGTACTCGGGGACGACCTGGATCTCGCCCTTCACCAAGGCCGGCTCGTAAAGCTCCCGGTTGCCGATCGTCTGCACCTTGACCTGGTAACCGGCCGCGGTGAGCACGATGTTGTAGAGCTCGGCCAGGGTCTCGTTCTCGGTGATGTTGGCGGCGCCGACCACGAGCTGCCCGCCGGGGCCCTTGGCGAGGCCGGCGGTGAGGTTGTTGGCCGAGGCGAACTCCCCGGCGGCGGCCTTCGGGGTCTTGCGGTCGACGTCGACGGCCTTGTTGAGCGCGATCAGCTTCGGCGTGTCCAGCGCCGCGGAGACCCTGTCCAGCGCGGCGACGAGTTGCGGGTTGGCCGCGTCGGCGTTGACCGCCGGGATGATGTTGTCGGTGTTCTGGAGCTTCTTGTCGTCGTCCAGGACGACCAGCTGGTCACCGGCGACCGGGGCGCACCCGGCCCCGCTCGCGCCCTGCTCGGGCGCGTCGGTGCCGGAGGACCCGGCGTCCCCGCAGCCAGTGAGCAGACCCGCTGCCGTGATCGCGCCGACTGCGCCGACCGCCAGCCGTGTCCGTACGCGCATGGTGCCCGCCTTCCGTGTCCCGGCGCGGCCCCGTGGGCCGGCCGCGTGTCCGACGGGCGATCCGATCGGCCGCCCGCAACTCCAGCCAATATCCTCCGGGCCGGACCGACAAACTTTGCGCGGGGTTCGTCACCGGATCGTCATCCGCCCGCCTGGTTTCCGGCGATCGCGGCCGCCGCCCGCCGGTCGGCCCGAGTCCGGGCCCGCCGCAGCGGGCGCGGGGTGACGGCGCGCTCGACCAGCGCCAACATCCCCTCGACCAGCAGCGCCAGCCCGGCAACCAGCACGCCGCCGGCGATGATCTGGCCACCACCGGCCGCGATGTCCAGCCCGAAGCCGGCCCGGATGATCTGACCGAGCCCGCCGCCGTTGACGAACGAGGCGAGCGCCGCGGTGGCGACCACCTGCACCGCGGCGGTCCGGAACCCGGCCGCCAGGTACGGCACCGCCAGCGGCAGCTCCACCCGGCGCAGCACCTGACCCCCGGACAGCCCCATCCCCCGGGCCGCGTCCCGGGCCTCCGGGTCGGCCTGCCGCACCCCCGTGTACGCGTTGGCCAGCAGCGGCGGCACCGCGAAGACGGCCAGCGCCACCACCACGGCCGGCCGGCCGAACCCGAGGAAGGTCAGCGGCAGGATGGTCAGCAGCGCCAGGGTGGGGATCGACAGCGTGACGTTGGAGATCAGCAGGACCAGCCCACCGCCGCGACCGGTGTGCCCGAGCCACAGCCCGATCGGCCAGGCCACCAGGCAGCCCAGCAGCACCGCGGCGGCGGACATGCTCAGGTGCTCGCCGAGCCGGTCCAGGACGCCGCCCGGGTTCGTCCAGTTCAACGGGTCGTTGAGCCAGACCACCGCCTGTTCGACGGGATTCATGGCCGCCCTCCGTCCGTGCCGGTCACCCGGTCCGCCCCCGCAGCCATGGCGTGAGCAGCCGGCCCACCCCGGCGAGGAACAGGTCCAGCACCAGGGCGAGCAGGACGCAGAGCAGCGTCCCGGTCATGATCTGGGCCTTGTAGAAGTTGTTCTGGAAGCCGGCGAAGATGAGCTGCCCCAGGCCGCCACGACCGACCACCACCCCGACCGTGACCAGGGCGACCGTCGAGACGGTGGCGAGGCGTACCCCGGTGAGGATGCCGGGCAGGGCCAGCGGCAGGTCGATCCGGAACAGCCGCGCCCAGCGGCCGTACCCCATGCCCTCGGCCGCGTCGCGGACCTCGGGGGGCACCTGGTTCAGCCCGGCCACCGCGTTGCGCACGATCACCAGCAGCGCGTACAGCACCACCACTGTGAGCACGGTCACCGCGCCGATGCCCAGGTACGGGGCGATGAAGGCGAACAGCGCCAGCGACGGGACCGTGTACAGCACACCGGTGAGTGCGAGAATCGGGCCGGCGAGGCCCCGGAACCAGTACGCCACCACCGCCAGCGGCAGGGCCACCAGGGCGGCGATCAGCACCGCCCGCGCGGTCAGCGAGGCGTGCTCGCGCAGCGCGGCGAGGACCGTGTCAGAGTTGTCCCGCACGTACTGCCAGGAGAACCACGGGTTACCCGGGTCGGCCCGGTAGTTGAGGTGGAGGGACACACGTGGACGTTACCCCGGGCACCACCGACGACGCCGGACACGGCGCGGCGTCGATCACCCTGGACGGCATCCGCAAGCGCTACCCGGACGGCACGGAGGCGGTGCGCGAGCTGAGCCTGGAGGTCAAGGCCGGCGAGCTGGTGGTGCTGATCGGCCCCTCGGGCTGCGGGAAGTCAACCGTGCTGCGGATGGTCAACCGGCTGATCGAACCGACCGGCGGCCGGATCCTCCTCGGCGACGAGGACATCACCCGGGTCGACCCGGTCAAGCTGCGCCGCCGCATCGGCTACGTGATCCAGAACGTCGGGCTCTTCCCGCACCAGACGGTGCGCGCCAACGTGGGCACCGTGCCCCGGCTGCTCGGCTGGCCGAAGGAGCGGATCCGCCGCCGCGCCGACGAGCTGCTGGACCTGGTCGGGCTCGACCCCGCGCAGTTCGGCCGCCGCTACCCGCACGAGCTCTCCGGCGGGCAGCGGCAGCGGGTCGGGGTGGCCCGGGCGCTCGCCGCCGACCCGGTGGTGCTGCTGATGGACGAGCCGTTCTCGGCGGTCGACCCGATCGTCCGGACCCGGTTGCAGGAGGAGTTCCTCCGGCTCCAGGCCGAGGTCCGCAAGACCATCGTGCTGGTCACCCACGACCTGGACGAGGCGGTCCGGCTCGGCGACCGGATCGCGGTGCTCTCCGAGGGGGGCCGGCTGGAGCAGTACGACACCCCGGCCGCCCTGCTCGGCGCCCCCACCTCGCCGTTCGTCCGCGAGTTCGTCGGCGCGGACCGGGGCATCCGCCGGCTGGTGGTCACCCCGGTGTCCCGGGACACGCTCGCCCCGCTGCCGGACGGCGCCGCTGGCCTGCCCGCGCTGCCGCTCGGCGGTTCGGCGTACGACGCGCTGGCCGCGATGCTGACCGCCGGCTCGGACGCGGTCGTGGTGACCGCCGACGGCGAGCCGGTCGGCGCGCTCAGCCGGGCCCGGGTGCTCGAGCTCGGGCAGACCGGCATCTGAGGCCGCCCCGCCGGCCGGTCCACCCACGGTTCGCTGTGGAGCTGATGTCGCAGCCGATTCAGCGGCGACGGTGCCGCCCCGGCGGGAAGATCAAGCCCGGCCGGCGGTCAGTGCTTCATCAGGTAGTCGATGAACGCCGCCCTCAGCAGCGGCGCCGACTCCTCGTAGCCGTGGCCGGTCAGCTCCCGCCACAGCGCCGAGGCCTCGTCGATGGTCGGGCCGACCGAGTTGGGCGCCCCGTCCAGCGCGGCGGCCTCGTCGGCGTTCGGCAGGTGCCGCAGCACCGACCAGAAGAAGCCCACGTCGCGGCGCGCCCGGGCCAGCGCGAAGGCCCGCTCCCGCAGCTCCTCGGTGGAGAGCGCGTCGAGCTCGTCGAAGGTGCGGCCGGTACCGGCGGAAGGAGTCTCGCTCATGCCCGCGAGCCTAACCGGCGAGATCACCTGCAGCCCGCCGGACGCGGCACACCCCGGGCCTCACCGGTCGTCGGCGCCCCAGTGGCGCGGCCCGGTCTCCCAGCGGGGAGCCTCCCACGGGTCCGGTGGGGTCCCGGTCGACTGGGCCGGCAGCGCGGGCGGCCAGTTGTCGGCCGGGCTCGGCCGGGGCAGCGACCAGCCGGAGCTGATCATGCCGTCACCCGCCGGAGCGAACTCGGCCACCTCACCGGTCGCTGCGCGCGGTCGCCCGCACGCCTCGACCAGCCGGGTCACCACCAGCCCGGCGCCCAGCGCCGCCCCGCCGACGGTCCACCGGCCGACCGTCCAGCCGTGCGTGGTGGCCCAGGCCAGGAAGACCACGACCACGCCCACCGCGAGCAGGGTGCCGAAGATCCCGCCGCGCCGGCCGTACGCACTGGTGCCGCCGAGCATCGCCACGCCGACCGCCAGCAACGTCCAGTCCAGCCCCGACGTCGGCATGACCGGGCCGGCGGCGTTGGCGGCGAGCAGCACCCCGGCCAGCATGGCGAGCACGGTGGAGCCGACCAGCGCCGCGGCGGTGACCAGGGCCGCCACCATGCCCCGGCGGCGAGCCGGGTCGGCCACCGGCCGGAACCGGCCGACCACCCGCCGGACCGCCCGGATCGCGCCGAAGACCCCACCCAGCACGGCAACCGCCGCGAACCCGGCGAAGAGGTAGAAGGCGGTGCGGTGCGGGTCGTAGTCGGCCTGCACGGCGACCGGGGCGGTACGCCGCTCGATGTAGACGATCACGCCCGCGGCGGCGGCGAGGCTGGCCGCCCAGCCGGGCACGTGCAGCACCACCACGGCCAGGGCCAGGGCCAGGCCGCCGACGGCAGCGGCCAGCAGGGCCGGGGTCAGCGCCGCCGCGGCACCCCGGTCGCCCTGCTCGGCGAAGTGCAGCGCGGCGGCCACCGCGACCGGCCCGACCGCCAGGTTCACCGCCGCGGTGCGCAGGCTCAGCCCGGCGGCGAGGGCGAGCAGGCCGAGCGCGACCACGTCGACCAGGAGGGTGCGCAGCCCGTCGCCGCGCAGCGCGTCGGCGTCCTCCCGACCGAGCAGGAGGACCACGGCGACCAGGCTGACCAGGAGGACCGTCTCCCACACCAGATGCACGGCGACCCGGTCCCGGCCCGGCTCACCGTGCGCGGGATCGTCGAAGACGTTCTCCAGCACGGCGGCGGGCACGCCCGGTACGGGCTCCGCCGACCCGGCCCGGCCTGGTTCGTCGTACGCCATGCCGCGCGCCTCCCACGTGGCCGGCCGTCCTCGTCGACGGTCGTCTGCACTCCGGTCGCCAGGGACGGTACCTGCGCACGCGGCCGGGCGTAACCCCCCTGATCAGCGACGGGGTGGACGGCCCGGGCGGTCGCCGGGCTCCCGGTCCTCGTCGTCCTCCTGCTCAGGGACCCGGCAGGCACGTTCCAGCCGGAGCGCGGCGACGGCCAGGGCGAGCGAGGCGAGCAGACCGGCGCCAGCCGCCGGTCGATCGACCATCGCGGCGTTGGTGTTCTCGATGAAGAGCCACCCGGTCAGCCCCGCGTAGAAGCCCGTGAAGATCGCCCCGGCCAGGGCGGACGCCTTGGCCAGCACCACGAAACGGGCGACCAGCAGCGGGTTGACCGGGTCCCGGCCCGGCCGTCGCTCGATCCGGCTGCGGGTGTTGACCGCCGCGAACGCCTCCAGCACGGCGAGCGCGGCCAGCGTGACCACCGGCAGCCAGGGCAGGCGGGGCGCGACGTCGTAGTAGAAGGTGCTGATCAGCAGCCAGGCCACCGCCGCGGCGGCGAGGGCGGCCACGACCAGCGTCGAGATCCGGGTGGGGCCCATCCGGAAGCGGTCGGGCTCGCTTCCGCGCGGGGGCTGCGCCTGGGTCATGCCGGCCGGCTCCACTCGGTCATGGAGTCGACTCTAACGCCAGATCGGGCCGTGGACCGAGTTCCAGGACGTCACCGGCGACCGGGTCGGCGTTGAGCAGGTCGGTCAGCCAGCCGTGCCCGGGCAGCCGCCCGTACGGCTGGATGTCGATCCACGGCCGGAGCACGAACGCCCGCAGGTGGGCGCGGGGGTGCGGCAGAGTCAGCTCGGGGTCGTCGCTGAGCACCGGCTCGCCGGCGTCGTCCCAGACGGCGATGACGTCCACGTCCAGGGTGCGTGGCCCGAACCGGCGCTCCGGGTCGCGGACGCGGCCGGCCGCCTCCTCGGCGGCCCGGGCCCGGTCCAGCCAGTCGCGGGGGGTCGCCGCCGGGTCCGTGACCAGCACCGCCGCGTTGAGGTACGCCGGTTGGTCGGCGTCCCCCCACGGGGGAGTCTCGTAGACCCCGGAGACCACCAGGACCGCGTCGTCGAGCGCGGCCACCGCCGAGCGCAGGTGGGCGAGGCGGTCGCCGAGGTTGCTGCCGAGGGAGAGCACGGCCCGGGTCATCGGGTACGCCGCATCGTCACGGCGACATCGGAGAAGGTGTGCGGGATCGGCGCCTCGGGCTTGTGCACGGTGACCGTGGCGGCGGCGACCAGCGGCTCGGCCAGGCAGACCGCGAGCAGCCGGTCGGCGAGGGTCTCGATCAGGGCGACCGGCTCGCCGGTGATCACGGCGACCAGCCGCTCGGCCAGCTCGCCGTAGTGCACCGTGTCGGTCACCTCGTCCGAGCGGGCCGCCGGCGCGAGGTCGAGTTCGAGCACCGCGTCGACGACGAACTCCTGCCCCTGGGCGCGTTCGAAGTCGTAGACGCCGTGCCGGCCGCGCGCCCGCAGGCCGGTCAGCTCGATCCGGTCGGTCATCACTCTCCCTCGTCCCGGCCGGCGTGCGCGGCGGTCCCCACCCCGGACGCGGTCACCGCGTCCGCCCACTCTCGTCCCGGCCGACGGGCCCCACCGCAGGCGCGCCGACCCCGTCCGCCGGGCGTGCGCTGTCGTGGCCGATCCGACCGGCGGCGGGCTCGGCGACCAGGCGGGGGCGGCCGGTGGCCCGCCAGACGGCGAGCGCGTCGGCGGTGCCGCGCACGTCGTGCACGCGTACCCCCCAGGCGCCGGCGGCGACGGCCAGCAGGCTGGTGGCGGCGGTGGCCGCCTCCCGGCCGGCGGTGGGTCGCGGCTCGCCGTCGGCGTCGGCCAGCAGCCGGCCGAGGTACGACTTGCGGCTCGCCCCGAACAGCAGCGGAAAGCCGAGCGCGACCAGCTCGGGCAGGCGGGCGCTGAGCTCCCAGTTGTGCGCGGCGGTCTTGGCGAAGCCGAGGCCGGGGTCGATGATGATCCGGTCGGCGGCCACCCCGGCGGTCAGTGCCTCGTCGACCCGCTGGCCCAGCTCGGCGCGCACGTCGGCGACCACGTCGGTGTAGCTGGCCAGCTCGCGCATCCCCCGCGAGTGGCCGCGCCAGTGCATCAGCACCCAGGGGCAGCCGGCGTCGCGCACCACCCGGGCCATGTCCGGGTCGGCCAGCCCGCCCGAGACGTCGTTGACCACGGCAGCCCCGGCGGTCAGGGCCGCTTCGGCCACCGAGGCCCGGCTGGTGTCGATGCTGACCGCCACGCCCGCCGCGGCCAGCTCCCGGATCACCGGCACGACCCGGGCCGCCTCGGTCGCGGCGTCGACGCGGTCGGCGCCGGGCCGGGTGGACTCGCCACCGACGTCGACCAGCGCGGCGCCCTCCTCGCGCAGACGCACGCCGTGGGCGACCGCGGCGTCGCGGTCGGCGTACCGGCCGCCGTCGGAGAAGGAGTCGGGCGTGACGTTGAGGACGCCCATCACCACCGGGGACTGCGCCCGTACCAGATCGGTCACGACCAGACGGTACCGGTCGCGCACGCCCCGTCCGGCGACCCCCGCCGGGCGGTCCGTCGCCGGCCCTGACGTGCGCATTGGAACAGGTGCATGATCGGTCGTCCGGGCCGATTCGGGTCGAGTCTTCGCGGGTTGTCGCAAAGGAGGGCGGCCCGTACTCTGTGGAATTGCCCAGCATCGAAATGGCGAAGCCTGGAGGGAGGGCCGAAGCGGGAACAATCCCCCCAAAGCTCACCACTCTCCGTGGTGGGTAACGAACGCAGCGTCGCCGACGCTGCGCCGAGTGAGCACATTTCCGCCAGGCTTGCCTACTGCACCGCCGCGGCACCGCCGGCCGCGACATGGGGAGGTTCCAGTGATCGCCTTCGAGCTCATGCAGACGGCGTCGTCCGGCGTCGCGCAGGCGCTGCACACCCTGGCGACGGCGCCACTCGCCGAACCGGCTCCGAAGGGCATCGACACCAACGGTGTCGTCACCTTCTTCGCCAGCAAGATCGCACCCATCCTGCTCGCCGTGCTCGGTGTCATCTTCATCGGCCGGGCCAGCCGGGGCGAGATCTCCAAGGTGCTCACCAGCTCGGCCATCGCGATCGTCGGCCTGGCCTTCATCGCCGGGGCGGCCACACTCTTCTTCGTCGGTGACTACCTGATCGACCTGATCTTCGAATAGGCCGGGCGAGACATGCGGCTGCGCACCGACGACGACATCTACCGGGCTCGCCTGGTCTACCTCGGGCCGCCCGGCTACACCCTTCCCGTCCACCTGCCGTACGCCCAGTACGGCCTGTTCATGCTGCTCGTACCCCTCTACATGTTCATCCACTGGCTGTTCACGCTGCAGGTCGAGCTCTTCCCCGCCTGGGAGATCGCGCTCGCCATCGTGAGCACCTCGTTCATCTTCCGGTACGTCGACCCGGACCGGCCGGCACGGATGGTCATCCGCACCGCCCTGACCGACTGGCGACGCACCCGGGAGCCGGCCGCAGAGCTGCGGGACCCCCGCCTGGTCGGCAGCCGGATCAGGATCCGGGAGGAACTGGCATGACCGGGCGTACGCCGATCGGGCAGTCGAACCACGCGGGTGAGGCGGTCGAATGAGTCGCTCTTCCACGCCGGGTTTCCCGGCCGGACGTCACAGCGCCCCGCGCGGTAACCGTGCGCGGTCGCTCGACTACCCGAAGGGGGAGGTCCGGGGTGAGGAGACGCACGACCCGGCCCTGGTGACCAGTCCCGGGCACGGCGGCGTCGGCGTCTTCCAGGCCCCCCGGCCGGCGAACGGCCGGGGCGTACCGCCGGCCGAGCCGAGCACGCCGATGCTGGTCGGCGACGGCACCGACATCGACTCGCCGTTCCTCGACCTCTTCGGCGGCCCGGTCGCGCCCCCGCCCCCCGGCACGTCGCCCCCGGTGTCGTCCCCGCGTCACAGCGGCCGGGAGCACCCGCCGATCCCGCACCAGCCGCCGGCGCCACCCGCGTCGGCCGCGCCGGCGCCCGCGATCGGGGCGGAGACGCCCCCAACGATCGAGGCGCCCCCGGCGGCCGACCGGCCGGTCCGCACCCGCGTCCCGCACCAGCCCGGCGACCGCCTCCCCGTGCTCCGCCCGCCGGCCGAGGCCGGATCCGTCCCCGACCGGCCGGTGCAGGCGCCGACCCAGCGCGTGCCCCGCGGCACGCCCGCCGAGCCGCTCACCGCACGCGAGGCCGCCGAACGCAGCCGGCGGGACGCCGTCGAACGAGCCCGCCGGGAGGCCGCCGAACCGGTCCGGCCGGAGCCGACCGAGCCGGAGTGGCCCGAGCCGGAGGAGCTGCCCCGGTCGGCGCCCGCCGGGTCGTCCCGACGCGCGGTCGGGGAGCCGGCCCGCCACCCGGTGGCCGAGTCGGGCCGGCGCGAGCTCGCCGAGGCCGGGCCACAGGAGCCGGCGGAACGGGCGTCCCGGGAGCTGGCGCCGCCGCGCCAGCGGGCAGCCAGCCGGCGCGGCACCCCCGCCAAACCCGTCCGGGTACGCCCTCCGAAGATCAAGTTCGGCGACCGGGACCCGTCGATCGAGCTGGCGATCACCGAGATCGCCGGCCACCTGACCTTCACCCCCAACACCGTCACCGCCTGGTACTGGCTGCCCGAGGTGCGCTGGGCGTTCCGCCCGGACGCCGAACGGGAGGCGCTGCTCTCGGCGATCTCGGAGCAGTACGCCGGCCTGGCCGGGTTCCGGCTGCACCTGCGCCGCACCACCCGCCCCTTCCCGGCCGACGAGTGGGCCCGCACCATCGACGCGCACACCGCCGCGCCGCTGCCGGACGTCCCCGGCACGCCCGGCTGGGCCGACCACCTGGTCGCCGCCCAACGGCACCTGATGTCGGTGAACCACGCCGAGGGGCAGACCTACCTCGGGGTCACGTTCGCCCGGCGCTCGCTCGGCGACTCGCTCACCGAGCGGCTGCTGCGCGCCTTCGGCCGGGGCACCGCCGACGGCGAGCGCCGCAAGCTGGGCCGCACCGTCGAGCAGTTCGACGAGGTGCTTGGCGCGTTCGGCATGCGCGGCCGCCGGGTGACCGCGCAGGAGCTGGAATGGTTGCTCTACCGCTCGGTCGCGCTCTGCATGGCACCGCCCGGCGCGCTCTCTCCGGTGACCAACGGCCGGTGGGAGCGGGGCGACCTGCTCGCCCTCACCGAGCAGGTCGAGCGCTACCGCACCCCGTACGGCTCCACGGTGAAGCTGGTCAACCGGATGACCGGCGAGGAGCGGCACGTCGCCGTGCTCGCCGTCGGCCGGATGGAGCCGCTGGAGATCCCCGAGCGGCACGAGCCCTGGCTGCACTTCCACGAGCGGCTGCCGTGGCCGATGGAGATCTCCACCCGGGTGGACATCCTCGGCTCCGGCGACTCCTTCCGTAACCTCGAACACCGACTGCGGATGATCCGCTCGCAGCAGCTCGACTACGCCGAGCACGGCATCGACGCCCCGCCCGAGCTGGAGCGACTGGCCAAGCGGGCGCTGGTGATCGGCGACGAGATGACCACCGGGCTGCCGGTCGACTCCGCCCGCGCGCACGGCTGGCACCGGATCGCCGTCGGCGGCCGGACCAGGGAGGAATGCCTCGAACGGGCCCGCCGGCTCATCCAGCTCTACTCCCGCGAGCTGCGCATCTCGCTGCAACACCCGAAGAACCAGGACTGGCTGGCCCGCGAGTTCATCCCCGGCGAGCCGATCGCCAACACCGGGTACGTCCGCCGGATGCCGGTCAACCTGCTCGCCGCCGCGCTGCCACAGGCCGCCTCGACCGTCGGCGACCGCCGGGGTGACCTGATCGGTCGTACCGCCGGCACCTGCCGCCGCCCGGTCTTCCTCGACCTGCACTTCCCGATGGAGGTCCGGGAACGCTCCGGCCTGGCGGTCTTCGTCGCCGAGCCGGGCGGCGGCAAGTCGACCCTGCTCGGCGCCCTGGGCTACCTGGCCGCGCGGCGCGGGGTGCAGGTGACCCTGCTGGACCCGTCCGGCCCGCTGGCCCGGCTCTGTGCGATGCCCGAGCTGCGACCATACTCCCGGGTGCTCAACCTGACCGGGTCGGAGCACGGGACGCTGGCGCCGTACTCGCTCATCCCCACCCCGCTGCGCAGCGAGTTCGGCAGCGGCGCGGCCGGCGACCGGGAGTTCGAGATCGCGGTCTCCAACGCCCGGGCCGAGCGCCGGATGCTGGTGCAGGACATCTGCATGATGCTGGTGCCGCCGCAGGTGGCCCGCGAGGCGTCCACCGCGACCCTGTTCCGACACGCCGTACGCCAGGTGCCGGCGGAGGAGAACTCCACCCTGGACGACGTGGTCGCCTGCCTGCGGGGGATGGACGACGACGCCGGCCGGGAGCTGGCCAACCTGCTGCTCGACACCGCCGAGATGCCGCTGGCGATGCTCTTCTTCGGCCGCCCGCCGGAGGGGCTGCTCGGCGCCGACGCCGCGCTCACCGTGATCACCATGGCCGGCCTCCGGCTCCCCGACCTCAAGATCGAGCGGGAGTACTGGTCCGCCGAGGAGGCGCTGGCCCTGCCGATGCTGCACACCGCGCACCGCCTCGCCGTGCGCCGCTGCTACGGCGGGTCGATGTCGTCGCGCAAGCTGGTCGGCCTGGACGAGGCGCACTTCATGGAGGGCTGGCGCTCCGGCCGGTCGTTCCTGGTCCGGCTCGCCCGGGACTCCCGCAAGTGGAACCTCGCCGCACTGGTCGCCTCGCAGAACCCGAAGGACATCCTCGGCCTCGACGTGCAGAACCTCGTCTCCACCGTCTTCGTCGGACGGATCGCCGAGGACGTCGAGATCGCCTCCGAGGCGCTGCGGCTGCTGCGGGTGCCGGTCGACGACGGGTACGAGGCCACCCTGGCCTCGCTCTCCGCCGTGGACGCCACCTCGGCGGACCGGCTCGGCTTCCGCGAGTTCGTCATGCGCGACGTGGACGGCCGGGTGCAGAAGGTCCGGGTCGACGTGTCGTACGTCGAGGGTCTGCTGCAACACCTGGACACCACTCCCGCCACGGTCGCCCAGGCGGCCGGGCAGCTGCCGACCGTCCTGGCTGACCTGGAGGCGTGACATGGCGAGGGCCCGGGCACGGATCACGGCGCTCCTCCTCGCGCTCGGCGTACTCGCCGGTGCCACGATCGCGTGGCCGGTGGTCGGGGCCACACCGGCCGCCGCGGCCCCGCCGGTGGCGGCCCGAGCGGCGGCGGAGCTGTGCAGCACCAAGGAGTGGCAGGCCGACTTCCGCGCCTGCGTCACCAAGCTGGAAGACGTAACTAGCGACCGGGCGGAATGCCTCGAGCCGCCCACACCGGGCACCCCAGACGCCGGTCTGGCCGGATGGTTTGCGGGGGAACCGCCCGCGTCCTCGACAGGAGGCGTCACGGGGCGCTACAGCCTCTATGGCTACGCCGGCTACAGCTACAACACGTATGACCTGGGCTGTGGGTCCTCGGTCCTCCATGCGGACTACAAGTTCACCACCACGGTGGCAAACGGCGAGTTCATGATCGCGACTGCCGTCATAGGTGCCTCAAACGCCCTCCGGGAGCGGGCGTGGGACCCGCGCTCGATGTGGGGCTGGGCCGACCCGCTGGTGGAGAAGGCGACCAAGGCCGTCTACCAGAAGGTGTTCAGCGTCTTCGGCATCGTCACGCTCTGCGTGGTGGGCCTTTACCTTCTCTGGCGCTCCCGCCAGTCGGACATGAGCAACGCGATGACCACGGCCGGCTGGGCCCTGCTGGTGATGGTCGCGGTGACCGCCCTGGCCGCCTGGCCGGTCAAGTCCGCCACCATCGCCGACGGCACCCTCATCACTTCCCTCGGTGTCGTCCACGACGCAGTGGGTCCTCAGGCGAAGGATCCGGCACCAGGCCGCTGCATCGATCCCAATCCCGACCGCTGCAAGGACCTCCGCCCACCCGCTGTCCGCGCCAGCGACACGGCAACCGAGACCATGCTGTACCGCAACTGGCTGCGCGGCGTACTCGGCTCGGCGGACAGCGAAACGGCGAAGAAGTACGGCCCCGCTCTCTATGACGCCCGCTCGCTGACCTGGGGAGAAGCGAAGTCGATCCGCGCGAATCCCGCGACGCGCGCGGCGACAATCAAGGCCAAGCAGCAGCAGTGGATGAAGGTCACCGAGCAGATCAGCAGGGAAGACCCGGAGGCGTACGAGTACCTCCAGGGCACCCGTGACATGGACCGCATCGGCGCTGGCTTCATCGCCGTACTGGCCTCGCTGCTCTTCGCGATGTTCGACCTGACCGCGTCGTTGCTGGTGCTGCTCGGCTTCCTGATCTTCCGGTGGGCGGTGATCGCGGCGCCGATCCTCGGCACGGTTGGCCTGCTAAGACCGGCCAGCGCCGGGCTGCGCCGGCTCGGGAACGCGGTGGTCGCCGCCGTCTTCAACATCGCCATCTTCGGCACCGGGGCCGCGATCTACCTCTTCGCGGTGGACCTGATCATGAGCACTCCCACCCTGCCGGGCTGGCTCCAGGTCGTGCTGGTCTGGCTCTGCGGCGTGGTCGGCTGGCTGCTGCTGCGCCCGTACCGGCGGATCACCCAGCTCGGTGGCAAGGACAGCAGCGAGGCGGTCAGCTCGGCCGGCTCCTGGCACCGTCGCTTTTTTCGCGACATGCGCATCGCCGCCCGGCTCGACGTGGTGGAGCCGGGGGGCACGGCCGAGCCTGCCGCCGTCCGGCGGCGCGGCCTGGCGCTGGAGCCGTCGAACCTGCGCCCGGAGGCCCGGCGCGAGGACCCGTCGCACTCCTCGACCACGCCCGCTGTACGGGAGCGGCCGGACGGCCGGGAACGCGCGGACGAGACGGACCCGCCGGAGGTGCGGTCCGGTGACGGTGGGCGGCCCGCCGCGCTGCGTCCACGCCGTCGGCAGCCAGCAAGCTGGACGGAGCCGGACGTGCCCGAGGAGTCGCCATCCTTCGTGGTGTACCGACCCGACTCGGCCGAGCGCGCGCCGGCCAGCACCAGGCCCAGCCCCCGGGTGCGCTCCGAGGCACGGTGACGGCCATGCGGCGAGCTATCGAGTTCCTGGTCACCCGAGTCCTGCGGTCCCGAATCGGCATCGCGCTTGCGATCGCCGTGCTGGTGTTCGGGGTGATTGGTACCGCCCGCCTGGTCAGCGGTCCGCCCGACCTGGCCGATGGGCTCAGCAGCCGGCCACGCGGACCCATCACGACCGTGGACCCAGAGGCGGGCGACGATGGCGTGGTCGATACGCCGGTGCCACAGCCCCCCAAAACGCGTGCCGGCGAACTGACCCCGGAGCAGACAGCGGACCGATTCACCAAGGCCTGGCTCGGCGGGCCGGCCACAACGATCGAAAAGTGGCAGGCCGATCTGCGGCCACTCTCGACAATGTCGCTGACAGAGAAGCTGACCGGCGTCAACCCGACGGAGGTGCCGACGGTGAGGGTGACCGGTGAACCGACTCTTCGACCACGCACGGAAGCTTTCGTGGAGGTGCTGATTCCGCTTGATGGCGGGGGACTTCGCCTGGAACTGGTGGCACCCGAGGGACGCTGGTTGGTCGATGCGGTGGATTGGGAGCGGGATTGACTGCCGAGCCATCGAGGGCATGCCAGCCGCCCCGACGTCGACTCCGCCTCGGTGCACTGCTCGCCGCACTCACCGCCGCGTTCATCCTGCTCTGCTGCGGCGGTGGCACTGCTGCGTTCTTCCTCACAAACCTCGGCAACGAGCAGAAGAACCTCGCTGGCGAAGAGCTGAGCTGCGAACAGGACCACCACGTCAAGGTCACTGGCGACATGCCCCGACTCGCGAAGTACGGCCCGACCCAGATGCGCAACGCCGCTGTGATCATCAAGGTCGGCCAGGAGATGACAGTGCCGCCCCGGGGTTGGGTGATCGCCGTGGCGACCGCCATGCAGGAGTCCGCTCTGCGCAACCTTTCCAACAGCACGGTCGCCGGTTCCGGCCGGTTCTCTAACGAGGGCGTCGGCGCCGACCACGACTCGGTCGGCCTGTTCCAGCAGCGGGCCAGCTGGGGCAGCGTCCCGCAGCGGATGAGCCCGGACTACGCCGCCCGCAGGTTCTACGAGAAGCTGCTCAAGGTCGACGGCTGGGAACGACTCCCGCTGACCCTCGCCGCCCAGCGGGTCCAGATCAGCGCCTATCCGGACGCGTACGCCAAGCACGAGGACATCGCCAGCCAGATCGTGAACGCCCTCACCCGCGGCGGCGCCCAGACGGTGCAGATCGCCGGCAAGGCCGTCTGCGACAGGGCATCCGCTGAGACGATCGCCGCCTCCGGCTGGACGGCGCCGATCCGCGGGGGAGTGGGCTCCGGCTTCCGGACGCCGAGCCGACCGCAACACAACGGGGTGGACATCGCCGCACCGAAGGGGACGACGCCGATCCACGCGGCGGCCACCGGACGGGTGCTGGTGGCCCGCTGCGACCCCGACCACCGGAGTCGGCTCGACTGCGATGTGGACGGCTACCCGGGCAAGGGCGGCTGCGGCTGGTTTGTCGACATCCTGCACGCCGGCGGGTACATCTCCCGCTACTGCCACATGGTGGCGAAGCCACTGGTCGTCCCCGGTCAGGAGGTGCGGGCCGGTGAGGTGATCGGACGGGTGGGCAGCAGCGGCAACTCCTCCGGCCCCCACCTGCACTTCGAGGTGCACCGGGACGGCGACCGCAGCTCCCGCGGGGCGACCGACCCGGTGCCGTTCATGCGGCAACGGGGCGCGCCCTTGGACCAGTCGTCATGAGGTACCCGGAACGATGAGCGGCCCGCTGCCGGATCCCTTCGCCGGCCAGCCCGACTGGGCACCACTGGCCCCCCGCCCGATCGAGATCGTGCCCGCCACCAGGCGGGTGGAATTGCGCGGCCGGCGGGTGCTGGTGGGGCTGCCCGGCCTGGGTTGGCGGGGCGACCTGCGGGCCGACGAACAGGTGGTGCAGGGCAGCCGCACCTACGTGCCAGTGATCCCCGAGCACGAGTGGTACCGGGCCGAGTCCGACCAGGTCGAGGTCTTCGCACCGTTGATCCCGGTGGAGCGGGTCTGGGTTGAGACGCTCGGCGAGCGCCCGTCGCCGGGAGCGGCCGTCCGCGAGCAGGGCATCCGGCTGGTATCCCTGGATGAGCCGGCACACCGGACCCCCACGCCGGTCTTCGAGGCCGACACGGTCAGCGGTCGACGGGTGGTGCACGTCGAGGACTCGGTCGAGCACCGGGACCTGCGCGCGGTGACCGAGGCCTACTCCGGCGCCGACGGCGACATCTGCGTCCGGGTCGCCCCGGAACTGGAGTGGTACCGGTGGGCCTGGCGCGGGCAGCCACCGACCACCCTGGAGGTGCCGGTGCATCTGCTGTGGATCGAGTGATTCACTATGCGGGAGCAGCCATGCAAACCCGCCATCCCTCTTGCTGATCGGCGACATCGAAGCGCCAGGTGTCCGTCAGACTCTGCTGAACGCCGTCGATGGTGGCGCTTCTCCTGATGACGACGTGCACGACGGCAGACGTGGCGCTGGTCTTGGTTACAGCGACATTCTCAATGTTGACAGAGAATACGGTGTCGAGCTCCTGCTCCCGGGCCGCCAGCTGCTCTCGGAACTCGTCAACGGCTCGTATGGGACCGGCGCAGGTGAAGAGGTTGGCCTTGTTGTCGTCCCGCGCTACCAACGCCGCCTGCAGGTAGTTGACGGCGACCACATCGGGAGCGCTGCGATCCGGAGCTGTGGCGCGGTCGTACAGCACGTAGCCGATCACTCCGCCACTCACGCAGAGCAGCGCCAGCAGCCCGGCGACCACGGTGAGCACGGTGCGTGCCCGGCGGGGCGGCTGCTCCGGTGCTGGCGTGACGGCAGGGGGCGCCAACTGCTCCGGCGGGGTCCGCTGCGCCGGTACGCGGGAGACCTGGGAACCGGCGGGGGGCTGCACTGATTCCACCCCTTGAGGCTATCGGCTGCCCGCCGCGTACCCAATGCCCCAGATCCGCCGATCGGGGGGAACCGCCGGGGTGGACGCCGCCCGGCGTGCCTCTCGGCGGGACCGGGCTGGGCGACCATTCCGGCGCAGCGCCGGGCGACATCCCGGAGGTGCGCCGCCGGCTGGGATACGGTCTGTGCCCGGGGAGGAAATGTCGGCCTCGGGAAGAGAGGTGGACGTGGTGGCCGGTCCGAGGACGCGTACGAACCGTGCCGCCGCACTGCACCGGCGGGCCGCCGCCACCGCCGCCGCGGCCGCTGGCGTGCTCGACGAGACCCGCCCGGCTCCCGCCGACCAGCGCCGGCAGTACGAGCTGGCGGACCGGCTTCGCACCGCGGCGGCGCTGCTGGCCCCGGGCTGGGCCGGCGCTTCGCTGGACAGCCTGCCGCCGGACACCCCGGCCGGCGAGACGAACCCGCCCTTCGTCCGGGTCGGCACCGCCGCCCCGCTGGACGACGCCCGTTTCCCCGCGCTGGTGCCGCTGCTCGGCACCGGCCACCTGACCCTCGACGTCGACGCCCGGGAGCCGCGGGCGGCCGGCCTGCTGCGGGCCGTACTGCTGCGGCTGCTGGCCGCGACCCCGGCCGGCTGCCTGCTGGTGCGCGCGGTGGACGGCGCCGGCGCGGGTAACACCTTCGCGCCCTTCGCGGCGCTCGCCGACGCGGGCCTGCTGCCGCCGCCGGCGGTGGACGTGGCCGGCCTGCGGGCGGTACTCACCGAGGCCGAGCAGTGGGTCTCCCCCGGCACCGGCCGGCCCCGCCGGCACGACCGGACGCTGCTGCTGGTGATCGCCGGGCTGCCGGAGCTGACCGGGCCGAGCGACCTGGCCCGGGTCGAGGCGCTGGCCGCCCAGGGCCGACCGGCCGGCCTGCACCTGGTGGTGGCCGGCTGGCCCCCGTCCGGGCCGTACGCGGCCCGCCCGCCGCTGCCGGAGGCCACCCGGCTGGAGCTGCGCACCGCGTACGCGCTGCTCGGCGATCCGCCGGGCAGCCCGTTCAGCGGGCCGGGCGGCGAGGCGCCAGGCGGCCTGAACTCGCCGGTCTTCGTGGACGAGGACCCGGGGCCGGAACTGGTCGGGGCGGTCTGCCGACGGCTGGCCGAACAGATGGAGGCCGGTTCCCGGCTCGGTCTGGCCGAGCTGCTGCCGCCGCCGGACGAGCCGCTCTGGCAGGCCGGTTCGGCCGGTGGGCTCTCCACCACGGTGGGCGACGCGAACGGGCGGCCGGTGACCGTCGGCTTCACCGAGCTGACCCCGCACTGGCTGGTCAGCGGCCGCTCCGACGCCGGCCGGTCGGCGTTCCTCACCAACGCGCTGCTCGGCCTCGCCGCCCGGTACGGCCCGGACGAGCTGGTCCTGCACCTGGTGGACCTCGGCGACGGCGAGTCCTTCGTGGAGTTCCTGCAGACCGAGCGGGACCGCTCCTGGGTGCCGCAGGTCCGGGCCGCCGCTATGGCCGCCGACCCGGAGTACGTGCGGGACCTGTTCGACCAGTTGGGGGCGGAGACCCGCCGGCGGGAGGAGGCCGGCGCCCGGGCTGGCGGGCAGCGCTACGCGGAGCTGCGGGAGCACCAGTCGCTGCCCCGGATCGTCTGCGTGATCGACAACTTCCCGCTGCTGCTGGCGGCCCGGGATCCGGTCGCCGCCGACGTGCTGGCCCGGCTGGACGGGCTGGCCCGCGCCGGGCGCGCGTACGGAATCCACCTGGTGCTGGCCGGCGCGGGCGATCTGGGCATCGGTGCGGGGCCGGCGCCGCGGGACTCGGTTCTGGGTCAGTTCCCGGTGCGGGTGGCGCTCTCCGGCGGCGGCACGGTGCTCGCGCCCACCAACGACGCGGCGGCGGGCCTGGCGGTGGGCAGCGCGGTGGTCAACACCGCAGGCGGGCTCGGCGGGCCGCGCGGCGCCACCCGGGGTCACGAGCGGCTGGTCCGCTTCCCCGACCCGCACGACGCCCCGGAGACGGTCGAGCGACTGCGGCACCGGCTCTTCGAGGCCCGTCCGGAGGGGGCGACCCCACCGGTGGTCTTCGCCGGCTGGGCCCGGCCGCTGCTGCGCAACGATCCCCGGCTGCGGGCCGCCCTGGCGGGCCGGGCCGGCGGGCCGGCCGCCCTGCTCGGCCGGGCGGTGGACGTGGCCCGGACGACGGTCGCCGTTCCGCTCGGCCCGGTGGCCGGGCGCAATCTCGCCGTCCTCGGGGCGGGCGCGGGGGCGGCCGGCTTGTTGGCGAACGCCGCGCGGAGCACCGCCGCGCACCATCCGCCGGGCACCGCCCGGTTCGTGCTCGCGCCGCTGGCTGAGGGGTCCGCGCCGCTCGCCGCCGGGTTGGCGGCCGACCTGGCGCAGCGGCAGCGGGCGGAGACGGTCGACGCGGCGGGCCTGCTGGCCGCGATGGACGGCGACGGGCCAGCGTACCTGGTGGTGTTCGGGGTGGACCTGGCGACGGCGGACACGGTGCCGGTGGAGCGGCTGCGCGCGCTGCTGCGGGAGGGCCCGCCGACCGGCACGCACCTGCTGGGCTGGTGGCGGACGGTGCCGCCGTTCGCGGCGCTGCTGGAGCCGGACGGTGAGGTGGACAAGCTGGCCGCGGTCACCGCGGTGGACGTGCCGGGGGCGATGCTGGGTGCGGTCTTCGGCCGCCCGGTGGAGTGGCGGCCCCGCCCCGGCCGGGTGGTGCTCTGGGACGGTCCGGGTGAGCGGGGCACGGTGCTGGTGCCGTTCGCCGACGGGGAGGAGCCGGCGTGAGCGGGCGCGACGAACGGGCCGGGCGGCCCGGTGGGGTGGGCGTCGACGAGGCGTCCCCGGCGGCGACGGTCCGGCAGCGGGTCGGCGACGACCCGGTCGGCGCGGTCGCCGCCGCCTGGACCGACTACCTCGCCGCCGCCCGGCAGCTGGACGGGGTACGCCGCGCGGCGGCGACCGCCGCCGCCGAGCAGGCCCGGGCGGTGCAGGCGGCCCGGGAGGAGCTGGCCGAGGTGCACGCCCGGTTGGCGCCGCAGCAGGCCGGACTGCGGGAGCTGGGCGTACCGGCCATCTCGCTGACCCCGACGCCGCCGGAGCTGACCGAGGCGGCCCGGTCGATGGTCGGCGGCCCGGCGGCCGTGCTGGGGGCATTGCGGGTGGCCCGCGGCTGGGCGGACGCGGCCGACGCGATGCTGGCCGCGCGGGGCCGGCTGCGGCCGGCGGCCTGGCCGCCCCGGGTCCGCAACCTGCTGGTGTACGGCCCGCTGGCGCTGCTGGTGCCGGTCGTCCAGCTGGTCGTCCTCGTGGTCGCCGGGACGGGCGCGGCGACACTCGTGGCGCTGGTCGTCGGGCTGCCGATGCCGGCGGTGGCGTTCGGGGCGGGCTGGGCTGCGGTGGGTCGGCTCTTCCCGCCGCGACCAGGTGAGCGGCTGGACCGGACGCCCAGGCTGGGGGCACTGGCCTGCCTGGTGCCCGCGGTGGCGGCGGCGAGCGCGGTCATGTTGGCGATGCTGGCCGGCTGAGCCCCGCTGTCAACGCGACGGCCGCACCGCCCGGTGGGGAGCGACGCGGCCGGTCGGGTGGGCGGGGTCAGCGCGGGATGATCAGGGCCATCGCCTCGGCCCGCGACTTCGCGTCGTGCTGGAGGGTGCCCCGCACGGCCGAGGTGATGGTCTGGGCGCCGCTCTTCTGGATGCCGCGCATCGCCATGCACATGTGTTCGCATTGGAGCACCACGACGACGCCGCGCGGCGCCAGTTTGCTCATCAGCAGGTCGGCGATCTGCGAGGTGAGCCGCTCCTGCACCTGCGGGCGGCGGGCGAAGACCTCGACCAGCCGGGCCAGCTTGGACAGGCCGGTGATCCGGCCGTCCGGCCCGGGGATGTAGCCGATGTGGGCGCTGCCCCGGAACGGCAGCAGGTGATGCTCGCAGAGGCTCATCACGTCGATGTCCCGGACGAGCACCAGCTCCTCGTGGTTGGCCTCGAAGGTGGTGCTGAGCACCTGGGCCGGGTCGACCCGGAGGCCGGCGAAGAGCTCCGCGTACGCCCGGGCCACCCGGGCCGGGGTCTGCTGGAGTCCGTCCCGGTCGGGATCCTCCCCGACCGCGATGAGGATCTCGCGGACCGCCTTCTCGATCCGGCCGAGGTCCATGGTGTCCTCGACCGGACGGCCGGTCAGCCTGCCGCTGATCAGCCGGGCGGCGACGTAGTCCAGGGCTTCGTCACCGTCGGGCTCGGTCGACGAGGCGGCCAGCCCCGAGTCTTCGGAGCTGGCCGCGGCGTCCGTGTTCAGTGGGTACCGTCCGAGTTGTTCGAGCCGCCGACGGACGCGCCGTCGGCTTGGGCCTGCGCCTTGAGCTTGTCCTTCTCGGCCGGGGTGAGCACCGGGGGCTCGGTGGAGGGCTGACGCTTGCCGAAGCCGTTGTAGGGGGCCATCGGCGGGCGCTTCGCCACCCGGGCGCAGATCCGGGCCATGTCGGCGGTGGAGAGGGTCTCCTTCTCCATCAGCTCCAGGACGATGTTGTCCAGGACGTCCCGGTACTCCACCAGGATCTCCCAGGCCTCGTCGTGGGCCACCTCGATCAGGGCCCGCATCTCGCCGTCGATCTCGGCCGCCACCGAGTCGGAGTAGTCCCGTTCGTGGCCCATGTTGCGGCCGAGGAACGGCTCGTCACCGCTGGTGCCGTACTTGATCGCGCCGAGCTTGGAGCTCATGCCGTACTGGGTGATCATCGCGCGGGCCAGCTGGGTGGCCTTCTCGATGTCGTTCCCGGCGCCGGTGGTCGGCTCGTGGAAGACCAGCTCCTCGGCGGCCCGGCCACCCAGCGCGTACGCCAGGGTGTCGACCATCTCGGCACGGGTCTGGGTGTACTTGTCCTCGGTCGGCAGGACCAGGGTGTGGCCCAGCGAGCGGCCGCGGGACAGGATCGTCACCTTGTGCACCGGCGCGGCGTGCGGCAGCGCCCAGGCGACCAGCGCGTGGCCACCCTCGTGGTACGCGGTGATCTTCTTCTCCTGGTCGCTCATCACCCGGGTCCGGCGCTGCGGACCGGCGATCACCCGGTCGATCGACTCCTCCAGGGAGTCGTTGGTGATCGCCCGCTGGTCCTTGCGGGCGGTGAGCAGCGCGGACTCGTTGATCACGTTGGCCAGGTCGGCGCCGCTGAAACCGGGGGTGCGCCGAGCCACCGCGTCGAGGTCGACGTCGGGGGTGAACGGCTTGCCCTTGGCGTGCACCCGCAGGATCGCCTTGCGGCCCTCCATGTCCGGGGCGTCCACCGGGATCTGCCGGTCGAAGCGGCCCGGGCGCAGCAGCGCCGGGTCGAGGATGTCCGGCCGGTTGGTGGCGGCGATCAGGATGACCCCACCCTTGGTGTCGAAGCCGTCCATCTCGACGAGCAGCTGGTTGAGGGTCTGCTCGCGCTCGTCGTGGCCGCCGCCCATGCCGGCGCCGCGGTGCCGCCCGACCGCGTCGATCTCGTCGACGAAGACGATCGCCGGGGCGTTCGCCTTGGCCTGCTCGAAGAGGTCGCGGACCCGGCTGGCGCCGACACCGACGAACATCTCCACGAAGTCGGAACCGGAGATCGAGTAGAACGGCACCCCGGCCTCGCCGGCCACCGCGCGGGCGAGCAGCGTCTTACCGGTACCGGGCGGGCCGAAGAGCAGCACGCCCTTCGGGATCTTGGCGCCCAGGGCCTGGTACTTCGCCGGGTTCTGCAGGAAGTCCTTGATCTCGTGCAGCTCCTCGACGGCCTCCTCGGCGCCGGCCACGTCCGCGAACGTGGTCTTCGGCGTGTCCTTGGTGATCATCTTCGCCTTGGACTTGCCGAAGTTGAGCACCCGGGAGCCGCCGCCCTGCATCTGCGACATGAAGAAGATCAGCAGGAGCACCAGCAGGACGATCGGGAGCAGGTTGACCAGCAGGCTCACCCAGATGCTCTCGGACGACACCTTGGTGTCGGCCGGACCGGTGACATTGTTGTCGGCCTTGGCCTTGAGGACCGCGTTCCAGACCTCATCGCCGACCTGGTACGGGAACTGGGCCTCGATGCGGTTGGTGGTGGTGTCGTCGAACTTGGCCTTGTCCTTCAGTTCGAGCTGGAGCGTCTGCTCCTTGTCCTGGAAGACGACCTTTTCGATGCCACCCTTGGTGAGCTGGTCGAGCGCAACGGAAGTGTCCACCCGGTGGTAGCTGGGACCAGCGGTGAACAGCTGACTGAGCACAACGGCGCCGAGGATGACCAGGATGATCCAGACCACCGGTCGGCGGAAGAAACGCGTACGTTCCATACTGTTGTCGAGCGCCGAAACGCCCGCATCCTCCTGATCGACGTCCTGACCGTCTGAATGGTGTCGCCGCCTTGGCGGCGCCGAGCCGCCGTGCGGGCCGGCCTCGACCCCGAGGCGCGCGAACTGCCACACCGCGGTCATTCGACGGTACACCGTGTGCGCCAGGAGTGAGCTTGCGAGCCCAGCACTTACGCGGACGGCGAACCTGGGTTTCAGCCGGCGTGGCGGGAGCTCCGCACCCGGCCACCCGACCGCCGGTCAACCACGGGTCGAGGGGTCGGGCGTGGAAAAGTGCGTCCACGCCACCGGCACCTACGGTAGTCCGACTGACTGAGAGCCCGCTGAACGTCTGCTCGATGGACGCCGATCCGCGCAGTTCCCGGCCGGGCCGGGCGGCGGGCTCAGGCCCGCGCGTAGACCTCCGGCTTGAGCACGCCGACGTAGGGCAGCTCGCGGTAGCGCTCGCCGAAGTCGAGGCCGTAGCCGACCACGAACTCGGTCGGGATGTCGAAGCCGACGTACTTCACCGGGACGGGGACCTTCACCGCGTCCGGCTTGCGGAACAGGGCGACCACCTCGACGCTGGCCGCCGAGCGGGACTCCAGGTAGCGCAGCAGCCAGGAGAGGGTCAGCCCGGAGTCGACGATGTCCTCGACCACGACCACGTGCCGGCCGGCGATGTCCCGGTCCAGGTCCTTGAGGATGCGGACCACGCCGGAGGAGGTGGTGCCCTGGCCGTACGAGGAGATGGCCATGAAGTCCAGCTCGGCGGGGGGCCCGTGCCGGCCGAGCGCCCGGGAGAAGTCGGCCATGAACATGACCGCGCCCTTGAGCACGCAGACGAGCAGGAGCCCGTCCTCGACATGGGCGTGATCCGCGGAGACCTGCTTGGCCAGCTCCGCGGTCTTCTCGCGGATCTGCGCCTCGGAGATGATCACGTGGTCGATGTCGGCGTCGTACCAGGAGCCGTCAGCCATGACCCCTAGCCTGCCGTACGCCGACTGGCCCCCGTCGGCGGGGCCGCCCCTTTTGGCGCGGTCCCGCCGTGGATTTTCTCGGCAATACGCACCAATCACCTCAGCAAGTGCGAGACCGCCAGCGGCGGCCCTGGTCGGTCGGCTTCCAGTCGGCCGAGTCACGGCTGTCGGCGGTGAGGCCGGTGGCCGAGGCGACGGCCAGACCGACGAGGAAGAGCAGTAGCAGCAGGAACTCCATGGCGGCGCTCGCTTTCGCGGGTATCTGGACTGATTTCGCCGCCGGTGCGCACCGGACTGGATCCAGTTTCCGCCCGCCGCGACCGCTCGGACAGTGGCAGGAATGCCACAGTCCCTCGATTTCCTGCCATCACTCGGGTTACCCTCGTCACATGCTCCGTTCGGTCGCCGTCGTCGCGCTCGACCAGGTCGCCGCGTTCGAGCTCGGCGTGCTCGCCGAGGTCTTCGGCACCGACCGGACGGCGGACAGCTTCCCCGGCTACCGGTTCGCCGTCTGCACCGTCGACGGCGGCCCCGTCCGCACCGCCTCCGGCTTCGGGCTGACCCCGCACGCCGACCTCGGTCCCATCGAGGAGGCCGATCTGGTCGCCGTGCCGGCGCACGGCCAGGCCTGCGCGGCGCCCGAGCCGGTGCTGGCCGCGCTGCGCCGGGCCGCCGACCGGGGGGCGTACCTGCTCAGCGTCTGCTCGGGCGCCTTCGTGCTGGGCGCCGCCGGGCTGCTCGACGGCCGCGAGTGCACCACCCACTGGCGGCACGTCGACGAACTGCAACGCCGGCACCCGGCGGCCCGGGTCCGGTGCAACTCGCTCTACGTCGCCGACGGGCCGGTGCTCACCAGCGCCGGTACCGCCGCCGGCATCGACGCCTGCCTGCACCTCGTCCGCCAGGAGCACGGCGCCGCCACCGCCACCCGGCTGGCCCGCCGGATGGTCGTCCCGCCGCACCGCGACGGCGGCCAGTCCCAGTACGTCGAGGCGCCGATCCCGGTCACGCCGGAGGCCCCCACGCTGGAGCCGGTGCTGAGCTGGCTGATGGGGCACCTGCACCGGCCGATCACGGTGGACGAGCTGGCCGCCCGGGCCGGCATGTCGGCGCGGACCTTCGCCCGCCGGTTCCGGGCCGAGACCGGCACCACCCCGCACGACTGGCTCACCAACCAGCGGGTGCTGCTGGCCAGGCAGCTGCTGGAGGAGACCCGGCTGAGCGTGGAGACCGTCGCCGACCGGGCCGGCTTCGGCGACGCCGCCGCGCTGCGCCACCACTTCACCCGCCGCGTCGGCACCACCCCGCACGCCTACCGCACCACCTTCCGCGACCGCGCCACCGCCCACTGACGCCACCGCGCCCAGCCCCGCCACCCCGCGACTCCGACCCCACCACGTACCCAACGGCGTCGACGGCGTTGCCGCCGCGTCGCAGCACGGCCAGACCCGCGGCCGCCGCGAGCGGCTGGCTGGTCGCGACGGCACCGTTCGGGGCGAAGAGCGGCTGTCGGGGGTACGCCATCCGCCATGTCTACCGCCTGCGGCGGCTCCCGGGGAGACTCCGCGACTCTGTCCGCCGGCCCCTCATCCCGCAGCCGTTGCCCCGCCCGCGGCGGCACGCCCCCAGCCTCGCCAGATCGCCGACATCGCGGCGTTCCGCGCACCTGGACACCGCACCATCGGCGACATGCAGCTGGCGAGCACCCATGTCGTGGGCGCGGTCGGCGTCGTCGGGGATCGGGGTCCGGAAGCCCGGACGGGGTCAGTCAGTGACGGTCAGTAGACCGTCGCGGCGGACCACCCGCAGCCCGCCGGGCAGGTGCGTCGGGCCCTGCCCACGCCAGCCGGTCACCAGCGCGTCCAGCGCAGCCACGTGCCGGTGCGACAGCGCGGCCGGCGACGCGCCCAGCTCGCGGGCCCAGGCGTGCAGCACCCGGGTCCGCACCGCCGCGGGCAGCGCGGCCAGGGCCGCCACCGAGAGTCCCCCTCCGACGACCCGCACGCCGGCCGAGGCGGCGACCACCGCCCCTGCCCCGCCAGGCCGGTCCCCGGTCGACGCTCCCACCGGCGGGGCGGCGAGCGCGGCGGTGGCCAGGTCGTCCAGCGCGACGGTGTCGGCGGCCACCAGCCGGGCGGTCCGGGCCAGGTTGTCCAGCACCCCCGGGCCGAGCGCCCGCAGCAGCACCGGCAGCACGTCGGTGCGTACCCGGGCGCGGGCGTACGAGGGGTCGGCGTTGTGCGGGTCCTCCCACGGGGTCAGCCCGAGCGCGACGCACGCCTTGCGGGTCTCGTCCCGGGTCACGTCGAGCAGCGGGCGCAGCAGCGGCACCCCGGCCAGCTCGCGACACTCGGGCATGCCGGCCAGTCCGCGCGGTCCGGCGCCCCGGGCCAGCGCGAGCAGCACCGTCTCGGCCTGGTCGTCGCGGGTGTGCCCGACCAGCAGCCCGGTCGCGCCGTGCCGGCGGGCGGCGTCGGTCAGCGCCTGGTAGCGGGCCTCGCGGGCGGCCGCCTCCGGGCCGCCGGGCCGCCCGGTCACGGTCACCGGCACCGCCTCGACCGGGTCCAGGCCGGCCGCCACGGCCCACCGGGCCACCGCCTCGGCCCGCCCGGCGGAGCCCTCCTGCAAGCCGTGGTCGACGGTCACCAGGCCGGCCCGCCGGCCGAGCCGGGGCGCCACGAAGGCGGTCGCGGCGGCCAGGGCGAGCGAGTCGGCCCCGCCGGAGCAGGCCACCAGCACCGGCCCGCCGGCCGGCAGCCCGGTCAGCGCGCGGCGGACCGCGACCCGGATCGCGGCGACCGGCGGGGCGAGGGCGGCCACGGCCGGCCGCTCAGCCAGCGGTCGGGGCGGCGCCGGCCGGCCCGTGCACCCGGGCCACCCAGGCGTCCGGGTCGCCCAGCTCGTCCAACCGGGGCAGGGTCAGCGGGGAACCGAAGATCTTGTTGAAGCCGTCCATGCCGACCCGCTCGACCACGCCGTGCACGAACTTGCGGCCCTCGGCGTACTGGCGCATCTTGACGTCGACGCCGAGCAGCCGGCGGATCGCCTTCTCCAGCGGGTTGCCGGCCTCGCGGCGCCGGTTGAACGCCGCCCGGATCCGCTCGACGCTGGGGATGACCTGCGGCCCGACGCCGTCCATCACGAACTCGGCGTGCCCCTCAAGCAGCGTCATCAGCGCGGTGAGCCGGTCCAGCACGGCCCGCTGCGCCGGGGTCTGCACGATGTCCAGCACGCTGGTGCGGCTCTCCGGGTCCTTGACCGCGTCGGAAAGGGTGGCGACGCCGCGACGCAGCCGCTCCAGCAGGTGCTCGCTGCCCTGCGAGGCGTCAACGAAGGCGTTCACCTCGCCGAGGAAGTACGCCCGCATCCAGGGCACCGAGGTGAACTGGGTGCGGTGGGTGACCTCGTGCAGGCAGACCCAGAGTCGGAAGTCGCGCTGGTCCGCCTCCAGCTTCCGCTCCACCTCGACGATGTTCGGCGCGACCAGCAGCAGCTGGCCCGGGTCGGCGGAGAAGACCTCGTACTGGCCGAGGACCCGGCCGGAGAGGTACGCGAGCACCGTGCCGGCCTGCACCCCGGTCAGCCGGGAGCCGACCGCCTCGGTGAGCGGGCCGGGACGCTTGTCGCCGGAGAGCCGGCTGACCAGCGGGGTGATCACTTCACGCAGGCCGGCAATGTTGGCGGCCGCCCAGTCCCGGCGGTCCACCACCCGCACCGGCGGGTGCCTCACCTGCGAGCGCAGCCCCGTGTAGTCGGCGACGTGCTCGGCCGCCTCCTCGGTGAGCCGACGCAGGTCGACGACCACCTCGGTGGCCTCGGCGTACGACACCCGGGGGCCCGACTTGCTCAGCGCCCCCGCGGTCGCGGCGGCCAGATCCCAGTCCACGAACTGCGCCATGCACCCACCGTACCCGCGCCGGAACACCCCGGCCGGGCGCGCGAGCCGGGGCTCAGGCGGCTGGGGTCAGCGGCAGCCGCAGCCGGCCAGCGCGCCGGCGATCCGGTCGAGGGCCTGGCGGGTGACGTCCGCGTCGCCGGCCGGGGCCCGGTCGGTGAGCACCGCGAAGGTGAGCAGCCGGCCCTCGGCGGTGGTGACCAGCCCGGCGATGGCGTGCACCCCGGTCAGCGTGCCGGTCTTGGCCCGGACCACCCCGGCGCCGGCCGCGGTCGCGTTGGCCTGGTAGCGGCCGTCCAGGGTGCCGGACCAGGCGGCGACCGGCAGGCCGCCGAAGATGGCGCCCAGTTCCGGGTGGTCGCCCTTGCCGGCGAGCGCGATCAGGTCGGTCAGCAGGGAGGGGCTGATCCGGTTGTTCCGGGAGAGGCCGCTGGCGTCGGCGAGGCTGATCTCGCCCGCCGGCAGGCCCAGCTCGCCGATGACCGCGTCCATCGCCGCCGCCCCGCCAGCGAAGCTGGCCGGCTGGTTGCGGGCCAGCGCGACCTGCCGGGCCAACGCCTCGGCGATCACGTTGTCGCTGTCGCTGATCATGATGTCGACCAGCCGGATCATCGGCAGCGACTCGACCTTGCCCAGCTCGGTACCGGGCGCCGGGGCACCGGTGGCCGCGGCCCCGCCCGCCGCGGGGGCGGGGCCCTTGGTGACCTCGGCGTCGCCGCCGAGCCCGAGCAGCCGGGCGAAGGAGCGACCGGCAGCGAGGTCGGGCTGCGCGTACCGCTCGGCCGCGCCGTGGCTGTCGTCGAACGTCTTCCGGGCCGCCGCCGGGTCGCGGCGCGCGCCGTCGGTCATCAGCGCGGTGATCGCCGCGCCGTAGCCGCCGGTCGGGATGTCGTCGTCCCAGCCGGGGCCGTGCACCGGGCCGGGGAAGAGCGAGGAGTCGACGATGACCTTCGTCGGCGTGGTGCCGCCGAGCGCCTGCTTCACCTGCTTGGTCAGCGTGTCGAGGCGGGCCGCGTTGGGGTAGAAGCCGTCGCCGCCGACCGCCAGGGTCGGGTCGCCACCGCCGACGAGCACCACCTCGCCCGGGGTCGCCCCGGCCACCGCCCGGGTGGGGATGCGGTAACCGGGGCCGCGGGCCTCCAGCACGGCCACCGCGGTCGCCAGCTTGGTCACCGAGGCCGGCACGGTGCCGTCGTCGCCGCCCTTGGCGTAGAGGGACTGCCCGGTGGCCACGTCGACCACCGACACGTTCACCCGGCTGCCGAGGGCGGCGGCCCCGACCAGCGGCTCCAGCGCGGCGCGTACCCCGGCGGGGGTGGGCTGCGGGGCGTTGGCGTCCGGACCGGCGAGCACCGGCGACGGGTCGGGCTCCGGCGCGCGGGCGGAGGCCGCCGGCGCGGCGGCCTCGTCGCCCAGCCAACCGGCGACCGGCCCGGGACGGATCACCACGGCGGCTCCGGCCAGCGCGAGCAGCAGCACGGTGGCGAGCACCGCGACCGGCAGCAGCCGGCGTCGCCGGCGCGGTGGGGGCAGCGACCCGGCGCCCGCCGGCGACGGGGAGACCGGGCCGGCCGGCGGCGACACGGGCGCGGCCCCGTGGGCGCCACCCGACCCGGCGGCCGGGGCGTCCCAGGACGGGACCCGGGCCGACCCGGCGGCCGGCGGCGGCCCGGACGGGACCCGGGCGGAGCCGGCGGCCGGCGGCGGCCCGGACGGGACCCGGGCGGAGCCGGCGGCCGGCGGCGGCCCGGACGGGACCCGGGCGGAGCCGGCGGCCGGGCGGCCGGGCGGATTCAGCTCGGGGAACCGGCCGGCGTTGCGAGGATCGCCCGGCCAGGCCGGCGGTGCCTGCCCCGGTGACGGGTGCCCGACGCCCGACCCGGGCGGGGCCGGAGACCGGTCCGACGGATGCACTCCGGGCACCGGGACGCGTCCGCTCGCGGATCCGCCAGACCCGCGTCCGTCAAGCCCCTCCGGGCGGTAGTGTGAATCTTCCCTCCCCACGACCCCCTCCTCCCGCCTCCGAACCAGCCTGGGTGACACTACTTCGGTCCGAAGACTATTCGGCGTCCGGAGCCGGCGGGTGGCCATTCACCCGAACCGGGGGCGTCTGTGGTTCCGTTCAGCCAGCGTGGGCAGACGAGGGAGCGTGGGAGATGGATTTCGACGTCACGGTTGAGATCCCGAAGGGTCACCGCAACAAGTACGAGGTGGACCACGTGACCGGCCGGATCCGGCTGGACCGCACCCTCTTCACGTCGACCCAGTATCCGGCCGACTACGGCTTCATCGAGGGCACCCTCGGCGAGGACGGCGACCCGCTGGACGCGCTGGTGCTCGTTCCCGAGCCGACCTTCCCGGGCTGCCTGATCCGCTGCCGCACCATCGGCATGTTCCGGATGACGGACGAGAAGGGCGGCGACGACAAGGTCCTCTGCGTGCCCTACGAGGACCCGCGCCAGGAGCACCTGCGCGACATCCACCACCTGGGCGAGTTCGACCGGCTGGAGATCCAGCACTTCTTCGAGGTCTACAAGGACCTGGAACCGGGCAAGTCGGTCGAGGGCGCGACCTGGGTCGGCCGGGTCGAGGCCGAGGCCGAGATCCGCGCGTCGTACCAGCGGGCCAAGGACGCCGAGGAGCGCGGCGACACCGCGCACTGAGCAGCACGTCGACGAAGGGCCCGGGCTCGCTGCCGGGCCCTTCGTCGTCTCCTCAGCCCAGCAGGCCCCAGGCGGCGTCGTAGAGGCCCAGCACCGCGCAGGCCACCGGCACCACGGAGACCACCAGCGCCGTGTCGGTCAGGTCGGCCACCCGACCGAGGTACGGCGACACCGGCCGCCGGGCGTACGTGGTGCCGGCCGCCACGGCGATGAGCGCCACCAGCAGCCCGCCCGCGGTCAGCGCCAGCAGCCCGGCGTCACCGGCCCCGACGGCCAGCACCACGCCGAGCACCGCGAACCCGGCCAGCCCGGCCAGCACGGGCGGCACCCGGTGGCGGACCGCCACGAAGAGCCGGGAGCGCAGCAGCAGCACCGCCGAGACGACCGCCACCAGCAGCCGCCCGGCCAGGCCGCCGGTGACGCCGAGCACCAGCGCGGCGCCGAGCACCAGTCCGGCGTGCCCGATCAGCATCCCGGTCAGCATCTCCTCGGCCCGGGCCACCGCCGCGTGCACCCGGGCCCGGTCGGGCAGGTCCCGGACGCCGTCGGGGCCGCCGGTCGGGCCGGCGGGCAGGGTGATCGGCGGCAGCGGCATCTTGCCGAGCCGGATCGCCAGCAGCGGCAGCCCGCCGAGGGCGAAGACCAGCACGCAGAGCAGCGCCGCCGCGGTGCCGGCCGGGCCGAGCAGGAGCCCACCGAGGGCGGCCGGCGCGCCGACCGCGCCGACCGTCGCGCCGCCTACGAAGACCCGTAGCCGGGTGGCGGTGCCGAGCAGGCCGAGCACCGACACCAGCAGCAGCGCCACCGCGCCGGCCAGCAGTTCGGGGGCGCCCAGCCAGGGCAGCGGCCGGAACGGGCCGACCGGGTCGCCGGAGCTGACCGCGAGGGCGCCGGCCGCGGCGGCGTACGGCAGCGCGTACCCGCCGAGGGTCGCGCCGGTCGGGCCGTCCCCGTACGCCCGGGAGGCGACCGTGCCGGCGAGCACGAGCAGCAGCGCGACGGTGACCGCGAGGGGCCAGCCGGCGCGGTGCTGCGGCCCGCCGGCCAGGACGGCGACCAGCCCGACGGCGAGGGGCACGCCCGCGCCGGCGAGGGTGGCGGCCCAGGTGGCACCGGGCGACCACGCGCTGCCGCGTCGGCGGGCGCCGTCGGCGATCGCCTCGACCACGTCGTCGTACTCCAGCTCGGGCCACTCGGCCCGGGCCGGGACGAGGTGCAGCACCTCGCCGTCGCGCACCCCCTGGGGCAGCAGCGCCTGCGCGGTCGCCAGCACCGCGCCGTCGGTGCGGCGCAGCACCCATCCGCCGTGCCGCTCGCCGTCGTCGGCCAGCCCTTCGCCGGCGTGCCGCAGCACCTCCGGCAGCAGCTCGGCGAGGGGAACCTGCTCCGGCAGGGCCACGTCGACGCGTCGTTGTGGAGCGCTGATGGTGACCCTGGCCAGCCCGGTGGTCATCGACTGATCTCCATATCGAGCGGGAGCGGTGGCTGACGGACGACAGGACTTTACCTACCATGAGCCAGGCTCGGGTTACCGAGCGCCATCGGAAGGCCCAGTGTCCACTGTCGTCATCAAGCGGCCACCGCGCCGTCCGGCACCGGAGATACCGGTCGGCGAACTGCCCGTCGAGGCGCCGCCGGAGATCCCCGCGGTGACCGGCGGTCGCTGGCAGCAGGCGCTGATGGTGCTGCCCATGCTGGGCGGCACGGTGGCGATGGCGATGATGTTCGGCCGCGGCGGCGGCGCCTACTCGTACGTGGTGGGCGGGATGTTCGGGCTCTCCTCGGTGGCGATGCTGGTGACCTCCTGGGGCAGCGCCTCCGGCACCCCGAAGAAGTCGGAGATGATGGCCGCCCGCCGCGAGTACCTGCGGCACCTGACCGCGCTGCGCCGCCGGGTCCGGCAGACCGCCGGGCAGCAGCGGGCCGGACTCTACTACCGGCACCCCGACCCGGGCCGGCTCTGGTCGACCGTCGGCAGCCACCGGGTCTGGGAGCGCCGGCCGGGCGACCCGGACTTCGCGGTGGTCCGGGTCGCCGTCGGCCCGCAGACCCTGGCCACCCCACTGATCCCTCCGGTCACCCGGCCGCTGGAGGAGCTGGAACCGATGACCGCCGGGGCGCTGCGGCGCTTCCTCGACGCGTACTCGGTGGTGCCGGACCTGCCGGTGGCGCTGTCGCTGCGCAGCTTCGCCCGGGTCTTCATCCGGGGCGACGCGGTCCCGACCGACGTGCGCCCCGGCACCGGCTCGCCCACCGCCCAGGCGCTGGCCCGGGCCATGCTCACCCAGTTGGCCGTCTTCCACGCCCCGGACGAACTGCTCATCGCGGTCTGCGCCGGGCCGGAGCGCCGGGCGCTCTGGGAGTGGGTGAAATGGCTGCCGCACGCCCACCACCCCGGCCGCACCGATGCGCTCGGCCCGGTCCGCCTGGTCACCAGCTCCGCCGCCGACCTGGAACGGCTGCTCGACGAAGTGCTGGCCAGCCGGTCCCGGTTCAGTCCGGCCGGGCCGGCCACCGACGGGCCGCACCTGGTGGTCCTGCTCGACGGCGGCGACCTGACCGGGGCGACCGACCTGACCGGGGACGGCGGCATCGACGCGGTCACCCTCATCGACCTGGACACCCCGCCGCCGCGGCTGCTCGACCGCTTCGCCCTCCTGCTGGAGTTGCGCGGCGACCGGCTGCACTCCCGGTCGGCCGACGGGCACGCCGAGGTGGGCACCGCCGACCGGCTGGAGGTCGCAGACGCCGAGGCGGTGGCCCGGCGGCTCGCGCCGCTGCGGCTCGCCACCACCGTACGCGGGGGCGAGGCCACGCCCGGAGCCGAGCTGGGCCTGCCCGAGCTGCTCGGCATCGGCGACCCGGAGGGCTTCACAGCCGAGCAGGGCTGGGCGCCCCGCTCCGGGCGGGACCGGCTGCGGGTGCCGATCGGGGTGGGTGCCGACGGTGGCGCGATCGACCTGGACCTGAAGGAATCGGCGCAGGACGGCATGGGTCCGCACGGGCTGCTGATCGGCGCGACCGGGTCCGGCAAGTCGGAGCTGCTGCGCACCCTGGTGCTCGGGCTGGCCGCCACGCACAGCTCGGAACAGCTCAACTTCGTGCTGGTCGACTTCAAGGGCGGTGCCACCTTCGCCTCCTTCGACCGGCTGCCGCACACCGCCGCCGTGATCACCAACCTGGCCGACGCGCTGCCGCTGGTCGACCGGATGGTGGACGCCATCAACGGCGAGCTGATGCGCCGCCAGGAGCTGCTGCGCCGGGCCGGGAACTTCGCCAGCCGGCGCGACTACGAGCGGGCCCGAGCCGCCGGCACCCCGCTGGCCCCGCTGCCGTCGCTGCTGCTGATCTGCGACGAGTTCTCCGAGCTGCTCTCCGCCAAGCCCGACTTCATCGACCTGTTCGTCCAGATCGGACGGCTGGGCCGGTCGCTCGGCGTGCACCTGCTGCTCGCCAGCCAGCGCTTGGAAGAGGGGCGGCTACGGGGACTCGACACCCACCTGTCGTACCGGATCGGGTTGCGCACCTTCTCGGCGCTGGAGTCCCGGACGGTGCTCGGGGTGCCCGACGCGCACGAGCTGCCCCGTTCCCCCGGGAACGGCTACCTGCGCGCCGGCACCGACCCGTTGGTCCGGTTCAAGGCCGCGTACGTCTCCGGGCCGGTCCGCCGGCGCGGCGGGGCGGCCGGCGGCGGCGCGGGCGGCGCCACCCGGCTGCTCACCTTCTCCACCCACCTGGTGCCGGTGCCGGAGCCGGCCCCCCCGGCGCTGCCGGCCGTCGAGGAGGAGACCGAGAACCTGCTGGACGTGCTGGTCGGCCGGCTCGCCGGGCAGGGCCCGCCCGCACACCAGGTCTGGCTGCCCCCGCTCGACCGGGCGCCCGCGCTGGACGAGCTGCTCGGGCCGGCCGCCGCCGACCCGCAGCGCGGCCTCACCGTCGCCAACCCGGAGCTGCACGGCGCGCTCCAGGTGCCGGTGGCCGTGGTGGACAAGCCCTTCGAGCAGCGCCGCGACCTGCTCTGGCTGGCGCTGGACGGCGCAGCCGGGCACGTCGCCGTGGTCGGCGGGCCGCAGAGCGGCAAGTCGCACCTGCTCCGGACGCTGATCTGCGCGCTGGCGCTCACCCACACCCCGGCCGAGGCGCAGGTCTACTGTCTGGACTTCGGCGGCGGCGGGCTCGCCGCGCTGCGCGACCTGCCGCACGTCGGCGGGGTCGCGGGCCGGTCCGACCCGACGGCGGTGCGCCGGACCATCGGCGAGATCGCCACCCTGCTCACCGAGCGGGAGCGTCGCTTCGCCGAGCTGGGCGTCGAGTCCATGGCCGCCTGGCGGCAGCGCCGGTCCGCGCTGGCGGCGGCCGGGCAGCCCACCGTCGACCCGTTCGGCGACGTCTTCCTGGTCGTCGACGGCTGGGCCACCCTGCGCGGCGAGTACGACGACCTGGAGCCGCTGGTCACCGACCTGGCCACCCGCGGCCTGTCGTACGGGGTGCACGTGGTGGCGAGCGCGATCCGCTGGATGGACTTCCGCCCGGCCATTCGGGACCTGTTCGGCTCCCGCCTCGAGCTGCGCCTCGGCGACCCGTCGGACTCGGTGGTGAAGCGGGTCGCGGCGGCGGCCGTACCGGAGAAGTCACCCGGCCGGGGCATCACCGCGCAGAGCCTGCACTTCCTCACCGCGCTGCCCCAGCTGGCCGGGGCGGAGACGACCGACCTGGTCAAGGCGGTCGCCGGCGCGTGGTCCGGCCCGCCTGCCCCCCGGGTACGGCTGCTCCCGCCGGTGCTCCCCTTCGCCGACCTGGACACCTCCGCCGCCACCGGGCTGGCCTTTCCGATCGGCGTGGCCGAGGCGGACCTGCGCCCGGTGGCGGTGGACTTCGCCACCGAGCCGCACTTCGTGGTCTTCGGCGACGCGGAGTGCGGCAAGTCCTCGTTCCTGCGCGCGCTGGCCACCTCGATCATCGGCCGGTTCACCCCGGAGCAGGCCCGGATCATCGTGGTCGACTACCGGCGCAGCCTGTACAGCCTCAACGGCCTGCCGCACGTCATCGGGTACGGCAGCGCCGCCGCGCACACCGCCGAACTGGTCGAGTCGGTGGCCGGGTACATGCAGGCCCGGCTGCCCGGGCCGGAGGTGACCCCGGCGCAGCTGCGGGAGCGGTCCTGGTGGTCCGGGCCGGAGCTGTTCGTGCTGGTCGACGACTACGACCTGGTGTCCAGCGGACCGGCGAACCCGCTGCGCGCACTGGAGGAGCACCTGCCCCAGGCCCGCGACATCGGGCTGCACCTGGTGCTGGTCCGCCGTTCCGGCGGCGCCGCCCGGGCCCAGTACGAGCCGATCGTGCAGCGGCTCCGCGAGCTCTCCACCGCCGGACTGGTGATGAGCGGCAGCCCGGACGAGGGACCGCTGGTCGGTCAGGTCCGGCCCGGGCCGCTGCCGCCGGGGCGCGGACGCCTGGTCACCCGACGTGAGGGCGTACGTCTGGTCCAGTTGGCCCATCTGCCCCCACCGTGAGCATGTCCGGCGGAACGTCCCGTCACGGCGGGGAAAACCGGTAATCTGCCGAGCAGCACGTGTCATGGACGATGAATGGCGGAGGATGTGACCAGGGTTCGGCACGGCTCCCCGACCGCGCTGCACCGGTTCGCCGGGCGGGCGCTGCTCGGTGTCGCGGCAAGCGCCGTGACGGTGGTCGGCGCGGTGCCGCCACCGGTGTCGGCCGCCGCACCCCGGGCGGTCGCCGTCGCCGCGCCGCTCGCCGGCACACCGCTGGCTGAGCCGGAGTTCTCCCCGGTGGAGACCATCGCCCGGGCCGACCGGTTCCGCGACGACCAGTGGCAGCTCGACGAATTGCGGGCCGGCACCGCCTGGAGCACCTCCACCGGCCGGGGGGTCACGGTCGCGGTGATCGATTCCGGGGTGGACGGCTCCCACCCGGATCTGGCCGGCCAGGTGCTGCCCGGCATCGACCTGGTCTCCTCCACCGACGCCGACGAGCCGGACCCGGTGGGCCACGGCACCACGGTGGCCAGCCTGATCGCCGGGCGCAACGACGACCGCAAAGGCGTGGCCGGGCTGGCCCCGGACGCCCGCATCCTGCCGGTCCGGGTGCTCGACGACGAGAACCGCTACGACGACGCGATGATCGTCGCCAAGGGGGTGCGCTGGGCGGTCGACAACGGCGCCCGCGTGATCAACCTGTCCCTGGGTGGCAGCGGCGACAGCCCGGCGCTGGCCGCCGCGCTCGACTACGCCTTCGCCCGGGACGTGGTCGTGGTGGCCTGCACCGGCAACGTCGCCACCTCGTCCAGCTCCGAGGTCTGGTACCCGGCCCGGGAGCCCGGCGTGATCGCCGTGGCCGGGCTGGAGGGCAGCAGCGAGAACCTCTGGTCCGGCTCGATCACCGGGCACGCCACCACCCTCACCGCGCCGGCCACCCGCCTGGTCGGCGCCCGACCCCCCGCCGGCTACTGGGGCGTGCAGGGCACCAGCTTCGCCGCGCCGCTGGTCGCGGCCACCGCCGCGTTGGTCCGCGCCCGGTTCCCGGAGATGTCCGCCGGCGACGTGGTCAACCGGCTGCTGGTCACCGCGAAGGACATCGGCCCCACCGGCCGGGACGACCGCTTCGGGTACGGCCTGGTCGACCCGGTGGCCGCGTTGACCGCGGACGTGCCGCTGGTGCACCGCAACCCGCTGGACGACCAGACCTCCCCCGGCGTGGTCGGCTTCGGCGCGGCGCCCGGATCGGACGACGACGCCCGGGCCGGGGGCACCGGCTCCGACCCGCTCGGCTTCACCGCGCCCCGGCAGCACACCCGCTGGTCGGCGCAGCCGGCCGGCGGGGAGGACGACACCGCGCCGCGCCGGTTCTGGGCGGGCGTGGCCATCCTGGTCGCCCTGGTCACCGGCACCGCGCTGATGATCCGCCGGCTCCGGCTGTGGGGCCGCTGACCCCCGACCTGATCCGCCGCGCCGCAGGGTAGGTGCTGACCCCATGAGCTTCCCCGGTCCGCGCACCTCCGTCCGCCCGTCGGCCCGAGCCTGGCGGGACCGCCGCCTGGACCGCGAACACTCGCTGGGTCTGCGGCTGACCCTGGCCTCGGCGGCGGCGTTCCTGGTGCTGGTGCCGTTCGCGCTGCTGGCCGTGCTGGTGGTGGGTGCCTGGCCGCCGCTGCACGACCTGGACGCGGCGGTGACCGGCGCGCTGCACCGCTACGCCCTCGACCACCCCGGCTGGGTGCGGGCGATGAACCTGTGGACCAACGTCTTCGCCCCGGGTCCGCTGCGGGTGGCGGCGGGGGTGGTGGTGGTCTGGCTGTGGGTCCGCCGGGCGCGGCGGCTGGCGCTCTGGGTGGTCACCACGATGGCCGTCGGCGGGCTGCTCGGCGCGCTGCTCAAACTGCTGGTCGGCCGGGGCCGCCCGGACCTGCTCGACCCGGTGGCCCGGGCGGCCGGGTTCTCCTTCCCGTCCGGGCACACTTTGAACGCCACCCTGGCCGCCGGGGTGCTGCTGCTGGTCTTCCTGCCGTACGCCCGGGGCCGGACGGCGGCGCGCGTCGCGCTCTGGGCGGCGGCGGTGCTGGTCGCCGGGGTGACCGGGCTGAGCCGGGTGGCGCTCGGCGTGCACTGGACCAGCGACGTGCTGGGCGGCTGGCTGCTCGGGGTGGCGGTGGTGGCGGCGACCTCCGCCGCGTTCAGCACCTGGCGGGAGCGGACCGGCCGGCCCTCGGCCCGACCCACCATCGAGGGCGTGGAACCGGAGCTGGCCGACGACCCGGACGGACCCGACGCGTAGTTCCGGGCCGCCGCGCCGCGGCGGGGCTCAGGTGCAGTCGCCCGTGCCCACCCCACGGGTACGCTCCGCGCCAGCCAGCGCCACCGGCCGCGCCTCCGCCGCAGTGACCGCGAAGCCGGTGTTCGGGTCGTCCGCGGCGGCCGCGAAGATCACGCCGAGCACCAAGCCGTTCGAGGAGACCAGCGGACCGCCCGAGTTGCCGCTGCGGACCAGCGCCCGAATGGTGTAGATCTCCCGGTTCACGTCGCGCGAGGAGTAGATGTTCGGTCCGGGGATCCGGTCCACGTCGCGGATCCGCGCCGGGCGGGCGTCGTACGGGCCGTCGAGGGGGAAGCCCAGCACGATGGCGTCCGCGCCGGTGCCGGCCTGCCCGGCGGCGAAGCGCAGGGACGGGCCGGGCAGCCCCGGCACGTGCAGCACGGCGAGGTCGCGGTCCGGGTCGTAGACGACCACCTCGCCGTCGTACCGCTCGCCGCGCAACTCCACCGCGACGGAGCGGGTGCCGGCCACGACGTGCGCGTTGGTCATCACCCGGTCGTCGGCGTACACGAAGCCGGAGCCCTCGATGCGACGCGCGCAGCTCGGCGCGGAGCCCAGCACCTTGACCACCGAGCGCTGGCTGTTCGCCACCACCTGGGAGCCGGCCAGCGCCGGGTCGGGCGGGGACACCTGCCGCGCCCGGGTGCGGCCGAGGCCGTTGAAGACCTCCGGGAAGCCGTTCGTGTCGACCGTGTCCCGCAGTGCGGTGGAGAGCTTCTGGGCCCGGTCGGGCAGGACCGCGTCGACCACGGTCAGCAGCGCGCTGTTCTTGACCGAGGCGGCCAGCCAGGGCAGCGAGGAGGAGCCCAGCGGGACGGCAACCAGCCAGGCCACCAGCATCACGGCGAAGAGCGAGACCAGGGCCCCGCCGATGTCGTCGACCCGCTTCGCCACGTCGTTGGTGATCGTCCTGCGCAGGTGGGAGCCGAGCCAGCCGGCGAGGGCCTGCCCGAGCACGGCCAACCCGAAGACGGCGACCAGGGAGATCAGCACCCGGGTGCCGCTGGCGACGAACTGCCGGGCGAACATCGGGCCGACCTGGAGGCCGAGGAGCGCGCCCAGGAAGAAGCCGGAGAGCGACAGCGCCCCGATGGCGAAGCCCTGCCGGTATCCGCTGATCGCGAACACGAGCATGAGCAGGAGCAGGACGAGATCCACGACGGACACGCGTCAAGGGTACGGGCACCGGGCACGATGGCGGCGCTACGCTTGCGGAACGTGACGGTCAGGTCAGCGGACCGGCCATCTCGTCGACCTCGTCGGTGCCGGCGGAGGGCGCCGGGGCGGCCCCGACGGACGGCAGCTCGACCACCCGGCCGCGCGGCCAGGGGCGGTCCCAGCCCCCCATCTCCAGCAGGGTGGCGAGCACCCCGGCGGTGAAGCCCCAGACCAGCATGCCCCGCACGGAGAAGGCCGGCCCGATCCAGCCGCTCGGGTGGCGTACCCGCATCCGGTTCTCCGGGTCGACCAACTCGGCGACGGGCAGCCGGGCGACGTGCGCGACCTCGGCCAGCTCCCGGGGGTGCACCGGGTGGGGCGAGTGCCACCAGGCCAGCACCGGGGTCACCACGAAGTCGCTGACCGGGATCCACAGCCTGGGCAGCTCGGCCAGGACGGTCACGCTGGCCGGGTCGAGGCCGACCTCCTCGTTCGCCTCGCGCAGGGCGGTAGCGGGGGCGTCGGCGTCCTCCGGGTCGGCCGCGCCACCCGGGAAGGCCGGCTGGCCGGCGTGGTTGCGCAGGGTCGCGGCCCGCTGGAGCACCAGCACGTCCGGGCCGACGTCCAACTCCTCGCCGAGCAGCACCAGCACGGCGCTCTCCCGGCCGCCCTCCTCGGGGGTGGTCAGCCGGGTGAAGTCCTCGGCCCGGGCGGTGCCGAGCCGGCCCAGCAGCGGGTCGATCCAGGCCGGCGGGCGGGTCACCCGGGCACCTCCAGGCCGAGGTGCTGCCTGACCAGCGCCGCGAGGCGGGCGTCGTCGAGGGCGCCCGTGGCGTCGGTGTGGCGTACCCGGCCCTGCGCGTCGACGAGGAGGGTCAGCGGGACGGCGTTGCGCCCCAGCTCCCGTTGCAGCGCCTCGCCCTGGTCGAACAGCACGGGGAAGCGGATGCCGAAGTCCTCGCCGATGGACTGGGCGGCGGCCCGGCTGTCCCGGCTGTTGACGCCGACCACCTGGAGCTTGCCGGTCGTACGCTCGCTGAGCCGCTGGAAGGCGGGCAGTTCCTTGCGGCAGGGCGGGCACCAGGAGGCCCAGACGTTGACCACGGCGGGGCCGCGGACGTCACGCAGCGCCACCGGCGCGCCGCCGGTGAAGCAGGAGAGGGTCAGCTCGGGCAGCAGCGCCCCGGCACCCGGGCCGCCCGCCGAGGCACCCGCCGTGGCGGCACCGGTCGCGGCCGGCGGGCGGGTCAGCGTCGCGCAGTCGGCGAACGGCGAGGGGCGTTCGGCCCGGCCGGTCGGGGCGGTGGCGCTGCCCGGCCCGGTGGCGGTGCAGCCGGCGACGGCCAGCAGCGCGGGGACGAGCAGGGCAGCGAGGCGCCGGTTCACGGCACCTCCGCGACGACGGCCTGCTGGGGCACCAGCTCCGGGTCGACCCCGGCGGCGGCCGCGAGGTCCCGGGCCCGGGGGCCCTTGAGCAGCTTCGCGGCGGCGGCCGGCTCGGTCGGCCCGATCCCGTACGACGGGCAGAGCTTCGCCAGCGTGCAGGCCCCGCAGGCCGGCTTGCGGGCGTGGCAGACCCGCCGGCCGTGGAAGATGATCCGGTGCGAGAGCATGGTCCACTCGCGCTTGGGGAAGAGGGCGCCGATCTCGTGCTCGATCTTGACGGGATCGGTCTGGGCGGTGAGCCGCCAGCGCTGCACCAGCCGCTGGAAGTGGGTGTCGACGGTGATCCCGGGGACGTCGAAGGCGTTGCCGAGGATGACGTTGGCGGTCTTGCGGCCGATCCCGGGCAGGCTCACCAGGTCGGCCAGCCGGCCGGGGACGCGGCCGTCGTACCGCTCGACCAGGGCCTGGCCCAGCTTGATCAGCGAGTCGGTCTTGTTGCGGTAGAAGCCGGTCGGCCGGATCAGCTCCTCCAGCTCCGCCCGGTCGGCCCCGGCGTAGTCCGCCGCCGTCGGGTAGCGGACGAAGAGCTTCGGGGTGACCTCGTTGACCTTCTTGTCGGTGCACTGCGCGGAGAGGATGGTGGCGACGGCCAGCTCCAGCGCGTTGGAGTGGTCGAGTTCACAGTGCGCGTCGGGGTGCGCCTCGGTCAGCGCCCGGCCGATCCGCCGGGCGCGCCGGGTGCGGCCGAGGTCCGTCTCGACCCGGCCGGGGGAGCTGATGGTCACGCCGGCCAGCCTACGTCGCCGGGACGACCACCCGCCGGGCCCACGCCCGGCGGCGCCCGGGTCAGCCGGCCTGCGGGGCGCTGATCTTGCCGTCGGCGTCGAACCGGGCCCCGGTACGCGGGAAGTCGGCGCGGCTGAGCTGCTTGACCAGACCGAGGCCCTGGTCGGCGGAGTCCATGGTCGGCTTGCCCACGGAGTTCATCAGGGTGGAGGTGAACGAGCCGCCGGCGAAGCTGCCGTCCGGCTTGAGCGACACCTTGAGCACGCCGCCCCAGCCGAGCCGCCCGCTCGGGTTCAGCGACCGGCCGCCGCCGGCGAAGTTGCCCAGGCTGTAGGCGATCAGCCGGCCCTGGTAGAACTCCATGCCGCGCAGCACGTGCGGGCCGTGCCCGACGATCAGGTCCGCCCCAGCGTCGATCATGGCGTGCGAGAACTTCATCGGGTCGCCCCGGTTCTCGCCGTAGAACAGCTCGGTGCCCGGCTTGACCTTGGTCTTGTCGGCGCCCTCGGCGCCCATGTGCACCTGCACCACGACGATGTCGGCCAGGGTGGCGGCCTTCTCGACGACCGCCGTCGCCGCGTCGATGTCGGTCAGGCTGTTCGACCAGGGGTACGACGAGAAGCCGGCCACCGCGATCTTGACGCCCTTGACCTCCACCACGGTGATCTGGTCCGGCGCGCCAGTGTGCTTGAGGCCCTGCTTCTCCAGCGCCTTCTGGGTGTTCGTGTATCCCTGCGGGCCGTAGTCGTAGCCGTGGTTGTTGGCCTGGTTGAGCAGCTGGAAGCCGGCACGCTTGAGGTGCGCGGCGTAGCTGGACGGGGCCCGGAACTGGAAGCAGGCGGTGGCGTTGGCCCCGCACTTGCCGGTGCCGGTGTCCTCGGTGAGCGGCTCCTCCAGGTTGCCCATCACCAGGTCGGCGTCGAGCGCGTCGGAGATCTCGTCGAAGAAGCCCTGCCCGCCGTTGGCGGGGAGCCGGGAGGGGGCGTTGCCCATGATGATGTCGCCGGTCGCCGAGAGCGAGACGGCCGCACCGGCCGGCTCGGACCCGCCGCCGGTGGGGGCCGGTGAACCGGTGGCGCCCCCGCCGCCGCCGGGCTGCCAGACCGGCGCGGCGCCGTCGTCCGACGTGCCGCAACCGGCGACGAGCAGCACGGCGAGGAGCGCGCCGGCGGCGAGCGCGGCGCGGTGGCGGGTCCTGGAAAACACGAGAGCGTGCATCGCTGGCGACCCTACCGGGCGGGTAACGGCGCCACGATGGCCGATCGGACGGAAGTTCAGGCCGCTGGCCGGTCGGACCAGGGCACGCAGGGCGCCGACCCGCCGTCGCGGACGGCGGCGTGCACGGCGCGGGCGAGCGGGGCCCCCCAGGTGGAACGGGGACCGCCGTAGGACTCGGCGGGACCGTCGGCCGGGCAGAGGACGGTGACCGCGTCGGTGGGCGTACCGGTGGCGGGCAGGCCGAGCTCCCAGATCGCCTGCGCCTTCGCCTCGGTCGCCGTGGCGACGGCGTTGACCAGCGCGGCGTCGCCGAGCGCCGCCGGGACGTACACGACGATGTTGACCGTGCCCACGCGCTGGGCCGGTGCCGCCGGGGCCGGCGCGGCGGCCCAGACCGGCGTGCCCAGCCCGACCGTCGCCCAGACCCGCACCCCGGTGTCGGCCCGGGCCACCACCTCCGCGACGTCCACCCCGGTGAGCAGGCCGACCCCGGGCCCGTCCAGGCCGAGGCCGTCGGCCAGGGCGGTCAGGTGGTGGGCCGGGTCGTCCCGGTGGTACGACATGGGCACGGTCGCGTTCACGACCCAGTTCCGTACGCCGATCCCGCCGCCGAGCGGGCCGGAGCTGGCCGCCCGCAGCGGCGCCCCGGCGCGCCACACCAGCAGCGGGATGTCCCGCCCGTCCTCGGATCGGGTGGTCAGGGTGGGGTCGCTCAGCACGCCGGTCACCCTACGACCAGCGGCGGCGACGCCTCGTCACCACCCGGCCACGGTCGCGCGATTCTAGCCCTTGATCAGGGCGGAAAGGTTAACCCAACGATCAAGTTTCCAGGGGTGCACCTCTGATTCGTGCTCACGTGCGCCTAGACTTGGCGACGCGCGAGGGATAAGCGGACGGCGGACCCGGCCGACGGACGGCGACGCGCAACCGGAGGTGCGCGATGGACGAGGTACTGGCCCGCAGCGGGATCTTCCAGGGTGTCGACCCGGAGGCTGCCGAGGCGCTCGCCAAGGAGATGGAGACGATCGACGTCCGCAAGGGCGAAGTCGTGTTCAACGAGGGCGAGCCCGGCGACAGTCTCTACATCCTCCTGTCGGGCAAGATCAAGGTCGGGCGTCGGGCGGCCGACGGCCGGCAGAACCTGATCGCCGTGATGGGCCCGTCGGACATGGTGGGTGAGCTGTCGCTCTTCGACCCCGGTCCGCGTACGGCCACGGCGACCGCGGTGACCGACACCCGGCTGGTACGACTGCGCAAGCAGGCACTGCGGCCCTGGCTGAACAACCGACCCGAGATCGCCGAGCAGCTGCTGCGGGTGCTGGCCCGCCGGCTCCGCCGGACCAACGACTCGCTGGCCGACCTGATCTTCACGGACGTGCCGGGCCGGGTCGCGAAGAACCTGCTCCAGATGGCCGGTCGCTTCGGCACCCGCGACGGCGGCGTGCTGCGGGTGACCCACGACCTGACCCAGGAGGAGATCGCCCAGCTCGTCGGCGCCTCCCGGGAGACCGTGAACAAGGCGCTGGCCGACTTCGCCTCCCGGGGCTGGCTGCGGCTGGACGGCAAGAGCATCATCATCCTCGACCCGGAGCGCCTGGCCCGCCGTGCGCGGGTCTGACCGATAGCCGACCAGGCCAGGGACGACCCCAGGGAGTCCCCGGCTTCGTCGTGTCCGGGCCCGTCTGCCGGGAGCAGAATTCCTCGACAGCGGCGGCGTCCGGCCGGCACGGTGGGCGCATGCTCGAACGTGTGGCCGTTCTCTCCGACATCCACGGGGCGCTGCCCGCGCTGGAGGCCGTGCTGGCCGAGCCGGACGTGGCCGCCGCCGACCTGATCGTGCTCACCGGCGACATCGCGGCTGGCCCGCAGCCGGTCGAGGTGCTGGACGTGCTCGCCGGCCTCGGCGACCGGGCCTGCTGGGTGGGCGGCAACGCCGACCGGGAACTGGTCGAGGCCCGGGCCGGCCGGAGTTCCCCGATCGCGGTCTCGAACTGGGCGGCCCGGCAACTCCGAGACGATCAGGTGGCCCGGCTGGCGGCGCTGCCGCTGACGGTGACCCTGGAGGTGGCCGGTCTCGGTCTGGTGCTCTTCTGCCACGCCACGCCCCGGGATGACGAGGAGGTGGTGCTCGTCGACTCCCGGATGGGCCGCTGGGCCGAGGTCCTCGCCGGGGTGCCGGCCGAGGTGGGCACGGTCGTCTGCGGGCACACCCACATGCCGTACACCCGGCTGGCCGACCGCCGGCTGGTGGTCAACGCGGGCAGCATCGGGATGCCGTACGGCGGTGCCGGGGCCTGGTGGGCGCTGCTCGGCCCAGGCGTGCAACTACGTCGCACCCCGTTCGACGTGGATGCCGCCTGCGCCCGGGTCGCTGCCGAGTCGGGCTTCCCCGACGCGGCCGAGTGGGCCGACGAGTACCTGCGCTCCCGGCACAGCGACGCCGACGCGCTCGCCGTCTTCGGCCCCCGCGACGGCCGCTGACCTCCCGCTGGGCCTCGGTCCCCCGGTGGATGGTGGGTCGCCGTAGGCCCACCGGGACAGCCGGCGCAATGGCCTCTGCGGGACGGCTCCTCGGTGGCCTGGCCAGGACGACGGCCGGGGCTTGCCGGGACGACGGCCGAAAGGCGCCCATGGCCTGGCCACTTGCGGGTCCTTTGGAGCTGATGACGTGAACGACTCAGCGGCGATCCGTTGACGTCATCAGCTCCAAAGGGCCGCCGCACCACCACACGGCCAGAAGGCCGGCACGGGGCCGAGGGCCGGCACGGGGCCCCGAAAAAAGTCAGTCTTGACTGTTTGTTTCGTTGGCAGCACGCTGTCCCCGTGTACACCGCATCGACGCGCGTCCCTCAGCAGGAGCGCAGCCGCGCCACCCAGACCCGGCTGCTGGAGGCGACCGTCGACTGCCTGGTGGAGTACGGCTGGTCGGGCACCACCACCACGGTGGTGGCGGCCCGGGCCGGCGTCTCGCGCGGTGCGCAGCTGCACCACTACCCCACCAAGGCGGCCCTGGTCACCGCCGCCGTCGCCCACCTCGCCGACCGGCGGGCGGCGGAGCTGCGCACCGAGGCGGAGGCCCTGCCCGCCGGGCCGCAGCGGCTCGACCGGGTGGTCGACCTGCTCGGCGTGGCCTTCACCGGGCCGCTCTTCGTCGCCGCGCTGGAGCTCTGGGTCGCCGCCCGCACCGACGCCGAGCTGCGCGCCGCCCTGGTGCCGCTGGAGGCCCGGGTCGGCCGGGAAATGCACCGGCTCACCGTGGCGCTGCTCGACGTCGACGAGCGCCGTCCCGGCGTACGGGAGGCCGTGCAGGCCACCCTCGACCTGCTTCGTGGGCTGGGTGTGGCCAACCTGCTCAGCGACGACTCGGCCCGCCGTACCGCCCTGCTGCACACCTGGAAGCGCCAGCTCGCCACCCTGCTCACGCCCCACGCCGGCCCACCGGAGCGCGCCGCGCCGGCCGCGGGCAGGGCCCGAGCGCGACAGGAAGTGACCCGCCCGTCCTGACCGGCACACCCCGCCCGGAGGCACCATGGTCGACCTGACAGCACTGCTCGCGGATCTGGCCGCCGAGTCCGAGCAGCTCGACGCCCTCGTCGCGGCGTCGCCGCCGGAGGTGTGGGATCGGCCCACCTCCGCGCCCGGTTGGACGGTCGGCCATCAGATCGCCCACCTCGCCTGGACCGACGAGGTGGCCCGGCTGGCCGCCACCGACGTCGACGCCTTCTACGCGTCGGTCACCTCGGCGCCCGACCCGAGCCGGCTGGTCGACGACGGTGCGGCGCAGTTCCTGGCCCCGCCGGCCGAGCTGCTCGCCCGCTGGCGCAGCGGGCGGACCGCGCTCGCCGACGCCCTCGCGGCCGTCCCGGCCGGGGAGAAGCTGCCCTGGTACGGCACCCGGATGTCGGCTGCCTCGATGGCCACCGCCCGGATCATGGAGACCTGGGCGCACGGCGAGGACGTCGCCGACGCGCTCGGGGTCACCCGCACCCCGAACGGCCGGCTGCGGCATGTCGCGCACCTCGGCTTCCGTACCCTCGGGCACGGCTTCGCCGCCCACGGCCGGGCGCTGCCCACGGCGCCGGTCCGGGTGGAGTTGACCGCGCCGGCGAGCGCGAGGAGTGAGCTTGCGAGCCCCGCAGTCGCGAGCGAAGACGGCTCCGACGGCGACACCTGGGTCTTCGGGCCGCCGGCGGCGGCGGACCGGGTCACCGGCCCGGCGCTCGACTTCTGCCTGCTGGTCACCCAACGCCGGCACCGCGCCGACCTGGCCCTGGCCGCCACCGGCCCGACCGCCGACGAGTGGCTGGACGTGGCCCAGGCCTTCGCCGGGCCGCCCGGCGCCGGCCGGCAGCCCCGAGCCGCGAGCGAAACCGGAACGCCGGCATGAGCGGCGTGCTGCGGGTCGGCAACGCCTCCGGCTTCTACGGCGACCGCGCGACCGCCTGGCGGGAGATGCTCGACGGCGGCGAGCTGGACGTGCTCACCGGCGACTACCTGGCCGAGCTGACCATGCTGATCCTCGGCCGGGACCGGATGCGGGACCCGGCCCTGGGGTACGCAAGGACGTTCCTCCGCCAGCTCGAAGGGTGCCTCGGCACCGCGCTGGACCGGGGCGTGCGGATCGTGACCAACGCTGGCGGGCTGAACCCGGCCGGCCTGGCCGCCGCGATCGGCTCGCTCGCCGACCGGCTCGGCCTCACCGCGCGGATCGGGTACGTCGAGGGCGACGCCCTCCCGCGTCCGGACGCGCTCACCGCGAACGCGTACCTCGGCGCGTTCGGCATCGCGGCCTGCCTCGACGCCGGGGCGGACGTGGTGGTGACCGGCCGGGTCACCGACGCGTCGCTGGCCGTCGGGCCGGCGATCGCGCGCTTCCGCTGGGGCCGGGACGACCTCGACGCGCTGGCCGGGGCGACCGTCGCCGGGCACCTGATCGAGTGCGGGGCGCAGGTCACCGGGGGGAACTTTAGCTTCTTCACCGAGCTGCCCGACGGTGGCCACCGGCCAGGCTTCCCGATCGCGGAGATCCACCCGGACGGCTCGTCGGTGCTCACCAAACACCCGGGCACCGGCGGCGCGGTCACCGTCGAGACGGTCACCGCCCAGCTGCTGTACGAGGTGGGCGGGCCGGCGTACCTCGGGCCGGACGTGGTGACCCGGCTGGACACGGCGACCCTGCGCCAGAACGGGCCCGACCGGGTCCGCGTCTCCGGCGTCCGGGGCACGCCGCCGCCGGACACCCTGAAGGTCGGCGTCAACAACCTCGGCGGCTTCCGCAACTCGATGACGTTCGTCCTCTGCGGACTGGACGTCCCCGCCAAGGCGGCCCTGGTACGGGGGCAGATCGAGGCGGCGGTCGGCAAGGAGGGGCTGGAGTTCACGCTGGCCCGCACCGACCACCCGGACGCGGCGGACACCGAGGCGGCGAGCGCGCTGCTGCACGTACACCTGCGCGACGCCGACCGGGCGCGGGCCGGGCGGGCGTTCTCGGCGGCGGCGGTGGAGCTGGCGCTCGCCTCCTACCCCGGCTGCACGCTGACCACCGTGCCCGGCGACGCCACCCCGTACGGCGTCTTCACCGCCGACGTCGTGCGGCAGGACGCGGTCGACCACGTCGCGGTGCTGCCGGACGGGACCCGGGCGCCGATCGCCCCGCCACCGCGGACGGCGACCGCCGAGCCGCCGGCGGCCGGGGCGGCGGTCGACGCCGGAGCTCCGGCCGGCGCGGCCCCGACCGCCGCGGGCGACCCGCGCCCGGCGCAGGCGACCGGGGGCGCGGGCAACGCCGACCCGACCCGGCGTGCCCCGCTGGGCCAGCTGGTCGGGGCGCGCTCCGGGGACAAGGGCGGCGACGCCAATCTCGGCGTGTGGGCCCGCACCGATGCCACGTACGCCTGGCTACGCGGCTGGCTCACCGTCGAGCGGCTGGCCGCACTGCTGCCGGAGACCGCCCCGCTGACCGTCGAGCGGTACGAGCTGCCGCACCTGCGGGCGGTCAACTTCGTCGTCCGGGGGCTGCTCGGGCAGGGGGTGGCCGCCTCCACCCGGTTCGACCCGCAGGCCAAGGCGCTCGGAGAGCTGCTCCGCTGCCGGATCGTCGACCTGCCGGCGGAGCTGCGGGCCGGGCCACCGGAGCGGGTCGGGGAGGCGGGCGCATGACCATCGTGGACACGCCGGAACGGCGGCAGCTGCGCGAGCTGACCCGGGCCTTCGTGACCCGGGAGGTGCTGCCGCACCTGGACGACTGGGAGCGGGCCGGCGAGGTGCCGCGCGAGCTGCACGCCGCCGCCGCGAAGATCGGCCTGCTGGGCATCGGCTTCCCCGTGTCGGTCGGCGGCAGCGGCGGGGACCTGCTCGACTCGATCGTCGTCACCGAGGAGATCATCCGCTCCGGCGGCTCGTCCGGGCTGGTCGCGGCGCTGTTCACGCACGGCATCGCGCTGCCGCACATGGTCGCCGCCGCCGGGCGCCGGACCGGCGGCGCGCTCGGCGGCCGGCTCGCCGGCGGCCCAACTCGGGGCGACGACGACCTGGTCGACCGGTACGTCCGCCCCACCCTGGCCGGGACGACGATCGGCGCGCTGGCGATCACCGAGCCGGACGGCGGCTCGGACGTCGCCGCGATCCGCACCACCGCCCGCCGCGACGGCGACCACTACGTGGTGAACGGGTCGAAGACCTACATCACCAGCGGGGTCCGGGCCGACTTCGTGACCACCGCGGTCTGCACCGACTTCCCCGGCAGCGGCGAACTCACCCTCCTGGTGATCGACAAGGGCACGCCCGGCTTCACCGTGGGGCGCCGGCTGGAGAAGCTGGGCTGGCACTGCTCGGACACCGCCGAGCTCTCCTTCGTCGACGTCCGGGTGCCGGTGACCAACCGGATCGGCGAGGAGAACACCGGGTTCCTCGCGATCATGCAGCATTTCGCCACCGAGCGGCTCTCCCTCGCCACGCAGGCGTACGCGACCGCGCAGCGCTGCGTGGAGCTGGCCACCCGCTGGTGCCGGGACCGTGCCACGTTCGGCCGCCCGCTGGCCGGCCGGCAACTGATCCGGCACCGGCTGGCCGAGATGCACACCCGCGCCGAGGCCGCCCGGGCGTACGTGCACGAGGTGGCCGCCCGGGTCGCGGCCGGCGAGCCGGTGGTGACCGAGGTGGCGATGGCGAAGAACGTCGCGGTGGCCGCCTGCGGCCACGTGGTCGACCAGGCGCTACAACTGCACGGCGGCTTCGGCTACCTGCGCGACGCCGAGGTGGAGCGGCACTACCGGGACGCCCGGATCCTCGGCATCGGCGGCGGCACCACCGAGATCATGAACGAGATCATCGCGAAGGGCATGGGGCTGTGAGCACACTGGACAGCGCGATCGACCCGTCCTCGCCGGCCCACCGGGCCAACCGCCGGGCCCTGCTGGACCGCCTGGCCGAGCTGGACGCCGCGCTCGACCGGGCCCGCTGCGGCGGCGGCGAGAAGTACGTGACCCGGCACCACCAGCGCGGCAAGCTGCTCCCCCGGGAACGGATCGAACTGCTGCTCGACCCGGACGGCCCGTTCCTGGAGCTGTCCCCGGTCGCGGCGTACGGCACCGACTTCCCGGTCGGGGCGAGCGTGGTGACCGGCATCGGCGTGGTCGAGGGCGTGGAGTGCCTGGTCGTCGCCAACGACCCGACGGTACGCGGCGGCGCGGTCAACCCGTGGTCGCTGGCCAAGACCCGGCGGGCCGGCGAGATCGCCCTGGCCAACCGGCTGCCGATGATCAACCTGGTGGAGTCGGCCGGCGCGGACCTGCCCACCCAGGCGGAGATCTTCATCCCGGGCGGCCGGGTGTTCCGCGACCTGACCCGGCTCTCCGCGGCGAAGATCCCCACGGTCAGCGTGGTCTTCGGCAACGCCACCGCCGGCGGCGCGTACGTGCCGGGGATGTCCGACCTCACCATCATGATCCGGGACCGGTCGCAGGTGTACCTGGCCGGCCCGCCGCTGGTGAGGATGGCCACCGGCGAGGTCACCGACGACGAGTCCCTGGGCGGCGCGGCGATGCACGCGTCGACGTCGGGGCTGGCCGACTTCCTGGCCGAAGACGAGCGCGACGGCATCCGGCTGGCCCGGCAGTGCGTCCGCCGGCTCAACTGGCGCAAGCAGGGCCCACCGCCGCGCAACCCGGCCCCCCAGCCGCCGAGGTACGACCCGGAGGAGCTGCTCGGCATCGCCAGCGCCGACCTCAGGGTGCCCTTCGACCCGCGCGAGGTGCTGGCCCGGGTGCTGGACGGCAGCGAGTTCGACGAGTTCAAGCCGAGCTACGGCACCGCGCTGGTCACCGGTTGGGGCGAGCTGCACGGGTACCCGGTCGGGGTACTGGCCAACGCCCGGGGCGTGCTGTTCAGCTCCGAGGCGCAGAAGGCCGCCCAGTTCATCCAGCTCGCCAACGCCGCCGACACCCCGCTGGTCTTCCTCCAGAACACCACCGGCTACATGGTCGGCACCGAGTACGAGCAGCGCGGCATCATCAAGCACGGCGCGCTGATGATCAATGCGGTGTCGAATTCGACCGTGCCGCACCTGACGCTCAACCTGGGCGCCTCCTACGGCGCCGGCAACTACGGCATGTGCGGCCGGGCGTACGAGCCGAGGTTCCTGTTCACCTGGCCGAACGCGAAGTCGGCGGTGATGGGGCCGGCACAGCTCGCGGGGGTGCTCTCCATCGTCGCCCGGCAGGCCGCCGCCGCCCGGGGCCGGGACTACGACGAGGAGTCCGACGCCGCGATGCGGCTGATGGTCGAGCAGCAGATCGAGTCCCAGTCCGGCGCGCTCTTCCTCTCCGGCCGGCTCTACGACGACGGGGTGATCGACCCCCGGGACACCCGTACCGTCCTCGGGCTCTGCCTGTCGGCGATCCACAACGGACCGGTGAAGGGCGCCGACGGCTTCGGCGTCTTCCGGATGTAGGAGTTGCTGTGATCTCAAGGCTTCTCGTTGCCAACCGGGGCGAGGTCGCCCGCCGGGTCTTCGCCACCTGCCGCGCGCTCGGGGTCGAGACGGTCGCCGTGCACTCGGACGCCGACGCCGACGCGCCCTTCGTCGCCGAGGCCGACCACGCGGTCCGGCTGCCGGGGAACACCCCGGCGGAGACGTACCTGCGGGTCGATCTGATCCTGGACGCGGCCCTGAAGGCCGGCGCGGACGGCGTACACCCCGGCTACGGCTTCCTCGCCGAGAACGCCGAGTTCGCCGCAGCGGTGACCGACGCGGGCCTGATCTGGGTCGGCCCCCCAACCAAGGCGATCGCCGCGATGGGCGACAAGATGGCGGCGAAGGCGCTGCTCGCCGAGGCGGGCGTGCCGATGCTGCCGACCTGGACCGACCTCGACGGGATCAGCGACTTTCCGGTGCTGGTGAAGGCGTCCGCCGGTGGCGGCGGGCGGGGCATGCGGGTGGTCCGCGACGCCGCCGACCTGGCCGAGGCCGTCGCCTCCGCGCGCCGCGAGGCGGCCGCCGCGTTCGGCGACGGCACGGTCTTCATCGAGCGGTACGTCGAAAGCGGCCAGCACGTCGAGGTGCAGATCTTCGGCGACACCCACGGCACGGTGGTCGCTCTCGGCGAGCGGGACTGCTCGATCCAGCGCCGGCACCAGAAGATCGTCGAGGAGGCCCCGGCGGTGCTGCCGGACGGGGTGCGGGCCCGCCTGCACGAGGCGGCGGTGGCCGCCGGCCGGGCGGTCGACTACGTCGGCGCGGGCACGGTGGAGTTCCTGCTCGCCCCGGCCGGCGAGTTCTACTTCCTGGAGATGAACACCCGACTCCAGGTGGAACACCCGGTCACCGAGGCGGTCACCGGCCTGGACCTGGTCCGGCTGCAACTGCTGGTCGCCGAGGGCGAGCCGCTGCCGTCGGCGGCGACCCCGCCGGCCGACGGCCACGCGATCGAGGTACGCCTCTGCGCCGAGGACCCGGCCCAGGACTTCCGCCCCGCGACCGGCACCCTGCACCGCTTCGCGGTCCCCGGGGTGGCCGACGGGTTCGCCCCGACCAAGGGGCTGCGGCTGGACTCCGGCGTGGTGGACGGCTCGGTGGTGGGCGTGCACTACGACTCGATGCTGGCCAAGCTGGTCGCCTGGGCGCCCACCCGTGCCGAGGCGGCCCGGGCGCTGTCCGCCGCGCTGGCCCGGGCCGAGTTCCACGGCGTCGCCACCAACCGGGACCTGCTGGTCCGGGTGCTGCGCAGCCCTGGGTTCGCGGCGGCCGAGGTGGACACCGGCTTCCTGGACCGGCACGCCGAGGTGTTCGCCCCGCTGCTGCCGGCCGACCAGCTCCCGCTGGCGGCGCTGGTGGCGGCGCTCGCCTCGGCCGCCGGCCGACGGGCGAACGCCCCGGTGCTCGCCGGGCTGCCGTCCGGCTGGCGCAACGTCCCGGCCTTCCCGCAGGTCACCCGCTACGCGGGATCGGACGGCGAGATCGAGGTCCGGTACCGGCTGGACCGGACGGGCACCCTCGCCGAATCGTCCACCGACCCGTCAGGCGAGTGGGAGGTGACCCTGATTGAGGCCGTCCCGGACCGGGTGGTGCTCGACGTGGACGGCGTGTGGCGGGCGTACCGCGTACACCGGGTCGGGTCGGAGGTCTTCGTGGACGGCCCGGACGGGGCGGCGAGCCTCACCGAGCTGCCGCGTTTCCCGCCGCCCACCGCGGAGTTGGCCGCCGGGTCGCTGCTCGCCCCGCTGCCCGGCGCGGTGACCCGGGTGCACGTCGAGGTCGGCCAGCGGGTCGGCGCCGGCGACCTGCTGCTGACCCTGGAGGCGATGAAACTCGAACACCCCGTGCTCGCCCCGACCGACGGCGTGGTCGCCGAACTGCCGGTGCCGGCCGGCGGCCAGGTCGACACCGGCGCGGTGCTGGCCGTGGTCAACCCCGAGGAGGACCCCCGATGAACTTCGACCTCACCCCCGAGCAGGACCAGCTCCGCGACGCCGTCCGCGCGCTCGGCCGGAAGTACGGCCACGGCTACTTCGTGGCGAAGGCCAAGGCCGGCGAGCACACCACCGAACTGTGGGGCGAGGCCGGCCGCCTCGGCTACCTCGGGGTCAACATTCCCACCGAGTACGGCGGCGGGGGCGGCGGCATCACCGAGCTGGCCATCGTCTGCGAGGAGCTGGCCGCGGCCGGCTGCCCGCTGCTGCTGCTGGTGGTCTCCCCCGCCATCGCCGCCACCGTGATCAACAAGCACGGCACCGACGAGCAGCGCAAGCGCCACCTGCCCGGCCTCGCCGACGGCACTCAAAAGATCGTCTTCGCGATCACCGAGCCCGAGGCCGGGTCGAACTTCCACCGGCTCGGCACGGTCGCCCGCCGGGACGGCGACGACTGGCTGCTCTCCGGCCGCAAGTGCTACATCTCCGGCGTCGACGAGGCGCAGTACGTCCTGGTCGTCGCCAGGACGGAAGATGCGGCGACCGGCAAGCTGAAGCCCGCGCTGTTCATCGTGCCGACGGACGCCCTGGGGCTGACCCGCTCCAAGCTGGACATGGAGATCCTGTCCCCGGAGAACCAGTTCCTGCTCTACCTCGACGAGGTGCGGCTCCCCGCCGACGCGCTGGTCGGCGAGTCCCTGGATGCCGGGCTGCCGGCGCTCTTCGCCGGGCTCAACCCGGAGCGGATCACCGTGGCCGCGATGGGCGCCGGCACCGGCCGATACGCCATCGAGCGGGCCAGCGAGTACACCGCCACCCGCAAGGTCTGGGGCGGCCGGAGCATCGGCTCGCACCAGGGTGTGGCGCACCCCCTCGCACACGCGGCGGTGCAGGTGGAACTGGCCCGACTGATGATCCACAAGGCGGCCGCTCGCTACGACGCCGGGCGGGACCTGGAGGCCGGTGTCTCCGGCAACATGGCCAAGTACGCCGCCGGCGAGGCCGCCGCGCTCGCCGTGGACACCGCCGTGCAGGCCCTCGGCGGGGCCGGCATGACCACCGAGTACGGCGTGGCCACCCTGCTCGGCGCGGTACGCGCCGGCCGGATCGCCCCGGTCAGCCGGGAGATGATCCTCAACTTCGTCGCCCAACACGTCCTCGGCCAGGACAAGTCCTACTGAGCCGTCGGTCATCGCGGCGGCCTGTACCGGAAAGGTGTCCAGACCGACACCGTGATTCGGCGACTCCCCACTGTCACGATCAGTCATGACAGACCACAGGGGAGGGTGTCATGGACAGAAGAGCCATTCTCAGGGGGCTCGCGGGCGCGGCGGTGGCCGCGCCCGCCGCCACGCTGCTCGGTGCCGCGCCGGCCGAGGCCGCGACCCATTACGTGATGGCGACCGAGCAGGCCAGCGGTCGGATCCTGAGGTTCAACCCGGCCGCCTGGAGCAGCGGCACGGTGCTGTGGAAGGCGCCGAGCACCACCGGCACCTGGACGAACCTCTCCGACGTCAAGCGGCGGGGCACCGCGAAGTGGGGCAACGTCATGCTGGTGACGTCCTCCGGGGCGGGCGACTACCTGGGCCGGGCCGCGATGATCGACGAGAGTGCGATCAGCTCCTCGCGTACCGGGGGGATCGTCTGGCAGGCAACCGTGGACGGCAACCCGCACTCGATCGAGCGGATCGAGGGCAAGGGGGCGATCGTGGTGGCCACCTCCAAGGGGCCCACCGGCTCGGCCACCGGCGGCGGACTGCACCTGTTCGTGCCGTCCAGCAACGGCGGCACGCCGGGCACCCGGGCCGTCAAGTTCTACGGCTTTCCCGGCGCGCACGGCGTCATCTACAACCAGAACGGCTTCGTCATCGCGGTGGGCACCGGTGAGGTGCGCCTCTACGGGATCACCGGCAACGGCTCCAGCACCCGGTTGTCGTACCGGACGAGGCTGACCTTCAGCGACGGGGCGGGCCGGGCGAAGGTGGGGCACGACATCCTGCCCGACCACGCCGGCAGCGGCTACTTTTTCACCTCGTCCTACAACGTGCGATCGCTGCAACTGGTGTACGCCGGCACCAGCTGGCAGTTCACGTCCAGCCAGGTCAGCGGGGCCGACCACGTCAAGGCGTACACCCGGCTGCCGAACGGGGTGCGGACCTGGGTGGTGCCGGGTTCCGGGGAGGGCGAGTGGAGCCGCAGCATCCACTTCAGCTCCGGCAACCACAGCAAGAGTGGCGCCCGCTTCTACCGGGTGCGGTACTACACCACCGCGTTCGGCTGACCGGCCGGGCGCCCGGGTCCGGCGGAGCGCCGCCGGGCCCGGGCGTCGACCGGGCGCCGGTGCCCCGGTGCTCGACGCGGACACCCTCGACGCGCTGGACAGCGCGGCCGTCCTCGCCGGGCTGGAGGGCTGGAGGGCTGGAGGGCTGAACGAGATCAGGGACCGATGAGGGTGGGCGAGGCGAGCGCGTCCACGCCCTTCCCGGCCAGGCAGCGGTACGTCCGGCCGGTGTCCGTGCCGCTCGGCGGCAGGACCTCCAGGTGCCATCCGGTCGGGTCCACCCCGCTGGTCAGTCGGAAGGTCCGCACGTTGCAGACCCGGCGGACGGCCGGGTCCGCGCTGACCGCGGCGTGCCCGGCGCCGACCAGCGCGGCGGGCAGCTCACCCTCCAGATAGGCCTCCCAGGTGTGCCGCCCGTCGCAGGACACCTGAGCCGCCTCGGCCCGGTCGCCCCGCAACCGCACGGGACCGAAGCAGGCCAGCCCCGGCGCGCAGCGGGCCCCGGGCGGCAGGGCCGCGGTGGAGGAGCCGGCCGGGCAGCCCGGCAGCGCGCCCCACGCGACCGGCAAAGTGGACCCGGTGACCGTGGGCGTCGGCGTGGGGGCGGCCACCGACGACGCGTTGCCGGCGACCCAGGCCCCGGCGCTCGCCGAGGCGGCCAGGGCGAGGACCCCGGCGCCACCGAGGAACCACCGTCGCCGCTGGCGTCGCCCGCGCGGCACCGTCGGGTGGGCGTCCTCGGGCGGCGGGCGCGGCGGGCCGGAACGGTCCACGGTGTACGGCCCGGAGGAGCCCCCGGAGATCAGCGCCCCGCTCACCGGCGCCCCGCTGACCGGGGACGGGGCCGGGCCGAGCGGCAGCGCGGTGAGCAGGTCCCGCAGCTCGATCGCGGAGGGACGCGCGCCCGGGTCGTTGGACATCCCGGCGCGGAGCACGTCGACCAGCTCGGTCAGCACCCCGGGCAGCTCCGGGATCGGCTGGTTGAACATCTCCAGCACGGTGACCAGGCTCGGGTTCCGCTCCGACTGCCAGCGCGGCGGGCGGCCGCTCATCACCGCGTAGAGGGTGGCGCAGAGCGCGTACACGTCGACGGCCGGCGAGGGCGGGCTGTGGCTGAACATCTCCGGCGGGGCGTACGCCGGGGTGAGCACCTCCAGGGTGACCGAGGCGTCACGCACCTCGGCCAGCACGGCCAGCCCGAAGTCGGCCAGCACCGCCGGGTTGAAGTGCGAGTGGAGGATGTTGGCCGGCTTGACGTCGCGGTGCAGCACCCCGGCAGCGTGCGAGTGGGCCAGCGCATCGGCAATCTTGATGCCGAGCTCGCGGGTCTCCGCCGGGCCGAGCGGCGAGGTCCGCATCCGCTCGGCGTACGAGCCGTCGCAGAGCTCCATGATCAGATAGGGGTGCTGGTCGACGGTGACCCCGACGTCGAAGAGGTCCACCACGTGCGGGTGGGACGACATCTTTCCGGCGGCCCGCGCCTCCCGGAGGAACCGGGCCTGGTCCCGCTCGCTGTCCAGCGTGCGGTTCTCCACCTTGACGGCGACCTCCCGCCCCACCGAGATCTGGGTGGCGCGGTAGACGGTGGCGTAGCCACCGCGGGCGAACACCTGCAGATCGGTCAGACCGGGCACAATGGGCAGCCGGAGGGCGCCGGGCGATGTCTCGGTCACGGCTCTGAAAATACCCGTCCCGCCGGAGCGCTCAGCCGGCCGTACCGACGGCCGGCGCGGGACCGGCGCTCGCAGCAGCACCCGGCAGGTCGCCGTCCGGACCATCGGCGGGCGTCGACGCACCGGCCCGGCGGGCGTCCCAGCGCAGGCCGATCGCGGTGGCGACCGCACCCAGCCCCTCCCAGAGGGCGACCCCGAAGAACCGGTCCGGCGCGACGTCGGCCAACACGGTCAGGGTGAAGACGGTGAACGTGACCAGCCGGAAGACGACCGTGAACCGGTAGAACGCCCGCCACTCGGTGGCCACCGCCAGCAGGTAGTAGACGCCCATGTTGAACGACGCCATCGAGGAGGCGGTGAGGAACGTGCCGGTGTAGTCGCCGGCCGCCCGCCGCGCCGGCACCTCGAAGCCGAGCAGCCGCAGCTGCGCCTCGGGCCAGACCAACCCGAGCGCGCCGAGCAGCACCGCCAGGACGCCGAAGACCGCGATCGTCCAGCCGGCGCCGGAACGCGGCAGCCTCATCTGTCCTCCCCACCCCCGAGGGCGCGGCCGGATGGACGACCGCGTGAAAGTGACACGCTAACCGCCCCCACCGACGCGCACATCCCCGGAACCGCCAGACCTGCCGCCCGGCGACCCGCCCGGGCCCGACCGACCCCACCGCTCGGGCGGTCATGCCCCGGCGGCGAGGCGGGCGCGGAGGGCGTCGGCGGCGGCGCGCTCGCTGCGCTGCTCGGTCGCGTACGCCAGGCGGACCGCCTCCTCGGCGCAGGCCAGCGCCTCGACGGGCCGGCCGCAGGCGGCCAGCGCCTCGGCCAGCACGCTCGCTCCGATCACCTGGCTGCGCACGTCCTCGGCCGGCGCGGCGGCCGCCCGCCGGGCCCAGTCCAGCGCCTGCTCCCGCTGGCCGTGTGCGAGCAGGGCGGAGGCGTACCGGGCCTTGATCTGACGGCGGGAGATGAGCAGCGTCGGGTTGTGCGCGGCGGTGGTGGCCACCGGGGCGAGCAACCCGACCGCGGTGGCCGAATCACCGGCGGCAAGCCGGGCGGTGGCCAGCAGCACCCGGGGCGCGGCCTGGGCCGGTGCCTGCGGGTTGTGCGGCTCGACGGCGGTCAGCACCGCCCGGGCGTCCCGCTCGGCGGTGTCGCAGTCGCCCAGGTCCAGCGCCACGAAACCGCGCAGCGTGCCGGCCATCCCGGTGAGCAGCGGGTGCGAGGTGCGCCCGGCGTACGCGAGGGCGTCGGTGAGCAGGTCCGCGGCGTGCTCCGGCTCGCCCAGACCGCGCGCCACCACACCCCGTACCACCAGGGCGAAGCCGCGCCCCCAGTCGTCGGAGACCTCGGCGAAGTCCCGGTACGCCCGGCGGGCCGCCCGGTCCGCTTCGGCGATCTCGCCCAGCTCGGCCCCGGCGAACGCCTCGACCGCGCGCAGCGTGCCGACCGCCCACGCCTCGCCGACCCGCTCGCCGAAGGGCAGGAAGACGCTCGCGAGCTGGCACGCCTCCTTCAGCCGCCCGGCGAGCAGCCGGGCGAACGCGGTGGTACCGCGCAGCCAGGCCCGCCCGTACGGGTCCTTCAGCTCGGCGAAGAGCCGGGCCGCCCGGCCGAGCACCGCGTCGGTGCCGGCGAAGTCGCCCCGGGTGGTGGTCACCCAGGCCAGGTTCTGCAACGACCAGGCCTGCCCGCGCGGGTCCTGCGCGGCCAGGCTGACCTGGTACGACGCGGCGAGGCGGCTGCTGGCCTGGCCGAGCCGGCCGGCGATGAAGTCGGCCATCCCGAGCCGGCGCATCGCCGAGGCGCGCATCGCCGGCAGCCCACCCGCAGTGGCCACCTGCAACGCCTCCTGCCAGGAGGTCACCGCCCGGCCCTGGTCGCCGAGGGTCTGGTGGGCCTGCCCGGCGAGCAGGAGCGCGCTCGTCCGGGTGGCCGCGTCGTCGCCGGCGTTGGCCGCGATCTTCTCGGCGAAGGCGAGCGCGTCGGCGGGGCGGCCCACCTGGAGCAGCGCCCGGGCGTGCACCACCCGGTCTGGGGCGGGCACCCCGTCCCGGGCCAGCTCGGCGGCGCGTTCGGCGTACTCGACGGCCAGGGCCGGCTCCCCGGCGCGCAACGCCCGGCGGGCGGCCCGGCCCAGCGCGGCCACGCCCAGCGGGGCGACCGTCCGGGCCGGCGCGTCCGGCCGGAGCTTGACCGCGTCGGCGAGCGTGGCGGCCCGCTCGACGTGCTCGGCGACAAAGTCGTCCCGGGCCGGATCGGTGAAGCCGCCCGGCGGGGTGACCGGGCTGTCCGGCACCGGTGCCGCCCAGCGGGCCAGTGCGGCGTGCCGCTCGGCCAGCTCGGCCTTGCTCACCCCGGCGTACGCGGCCTCCCGCATCAGCGGGGTGGCGAAGGCGTACCCGGCCCGGGTGCGGTGCAGCATGCGGCGTTGCAGCAGCTCCTCGACGGCCCGGTCCAGGTCGACCGCGGCCACCGCGGCGGGCCGGCCGTCCCGCCCGGCGCGCTGCTCGCGGAGCGCCTCGAGGGCCCCGGTCGGCACGGTGTCGCCGACCACGGCGGCGTCCCGCAGCACCGAGCGGGCGTCCGCCGGCAGCGCGTCGATCCGCGCGGCGAGCACGGCGGCCAGGTCGCGGGAGAGCAGCCGGCTGCCCAGCGAGCCGGGGACCAGCCGCCAGCCGCCGGGGTGGCCGCCCCGCTCCGCGACCGCGGTGAGCGCGCCCCGCTCCATCAGCAGGGTGACCAGCTCGGCCAGGTAGAACGGGTTGCCCTGGGCGGTGGCGAGGAGCCGGTCCGCGTCGGCCTGCGGCAGTTTGCCGCCCCCGAGGTAGGTGGTGAGCAGCCGGGCGGCGTCGGCGCCGCGCAGCGGTGGCAGCCCGTGCACCTCGGCGTCGGCGACCCGGGTCAGCGCCCCCGCGGTGCGCACCAGCTCCGGGCGGCCGAGCAGCAGCACCAGCACCGGGCCGGTGAGCCGGGACAGCGTCAGCCCGAGCGCGCGGATCGTCTCGGCGGTGGCGTCGTGCAGGTCGTCCACGACGATCACCAGCGGCGCCTCGGTGGCCAGGGCGCTGAGCAGCCCGGCGACCGCGTTCGGCACCACCTCGGCGTCGGCGGGGCCGCCACCGGCGGTCCACTCCCCGTTGTCGGTGGCGCTGCCGTGCCCGCCGGGCAGTTCGGCGTACCCGAGCAGGGCCAGCAGCTGGTCGGTGGCGAGCGGGGTGGCGCCCTGCCGGCCGAGCCGCTGGCCGAGCCGGCGCAGCCGCTCCTCCACGGCCGGCCGGGTGAGCGCGGTGGACGTGTCGTTGGGCAGGCCGACCGCGGCCCGGACCAGGTCGGCCAGGGGGGCGAGCCGGCGCCGCTCGCCGAAGGCGGCGCAGCGTACGGAGAGCACCCGGGCGCCGGTGTGCGCGGCGTACCGGCCGGCGCCGACGTCGTACCCGGCGGCGAGGCGTTCCACCTCGGCGGCGAAGCGGGACTTGCCGATCCCCGCCTCGGCGGTCATCAGCAGCACCCGGGGCTCGCTCCGGTCGATCACCTCGGCAAGCCGGCCGGCGACCCGCCCGACCTCGGTTTCCCGGCCCACGAAGGGCGCCTCGTCGCCGAGGCCGGAGCGGGTGCCCGGGGCGTCCAGGAGTCCCAGCAGCTCGTACGCCTCGACCGGCTCGCGCTTGCCCTTGAGCCGCAGCGGGCGCAGCGCCCGCCAGGAGGCGACGTGCCGGGTGGCGGCGGAGGTCCGCGCGCCGGCGTAGACCGCGCCGACGGCGGCGGCGTCGGCGAGCCGGGCGGCGGTGTTCACCGTGTCGCCGATGACGGTGTATTCGATGGCGGCCTGGATGCCGGCGATCACGTCGCCGGTGTTCAGCCCGACCCGCAGGCCGAGCGGCGCGCCGCCGCCCCGCTCGTCGTCGAGCACCCGGCGGACCGCCCGCTGCATGGACAGCGCGGCCCGGATCGCCCGCTCGGCGTCGTCCTCGTGCGCCACCGGCGCGCCGAAGACCGCCATGATCCCGTCACCGGTGAGCTTGTCGACGTGGCCACCGAAGGTCTTGACCGCCCCGGCGAGCGCGGCGAGCACCCGGTCGGTGACCGCGCCGACCCGTTCCGGGTCCAGGTCCTCCGACCAGGAGGTGAAGTCGGACAGGTCGCCGAAGAGCACGGTGACCACCCGCCGCTCGGCGGCGGGCAGGGTCGCCGCAGCCGGCAGCGCGGCGCCGCAGTTGTGGCAGAAGCGGGCACCGGGCACGGCGACGGTGCCGCAGACCGGGCAGGTCACGGCCGCTCCACCCCGAGGTACTCCAACTGCGCCCGGACCGACCATTCGGCGGCCCACCAGAGCGACCGGTCGACGTCGGTGTAGACCCGGGCGACGACTTCGGGCGCGGTGGTGGCGCCCTCGGCGACCGCCGCGCGGACCTGGTCGAGTCGGGCCCGGCGGTGGGCCAGGTAGAACTCGGCCGCCGCGCCGCAGTCGGCCAGCGCCGGGCCGTGCCCGGGCAGCGCCGGGATCCCCCGGTACGCGGAGAGCAGTTCGAGGCTGGCGAGGTAGTCGCCGAGGTGCCCGTCGGGGTGGGCGACCACGGTGGTGCCCCGGCCGAGGATGGTGTCGCCGGTGAGCACGACCCGCTCGTCGCCGTGCTCGGCGAGGAAGCAGACGGAGTCGGCGGTGTGCCCGGGGGTCGGCACCAGGCGGATGGTGAAGCCGGTGGCCTCCAGCGGGGCGTCCGGGGTCAGCGGGGCGGCGCCGACGGTGTGCGCCGGGTCGGCGGCGCGCACGGGGGCCCCGTCGAGCAGGTCGGCGAGGCGGGCGGCGCCCTCGGTGTGGTCGGGGTGCCCGTGGGTGATCAGCACGGACCCGACCGGGCCGTGCGCGGCGATCCGGTCCAGGTGGCCCTCGTCCGCCGGCCCGGGGTCGACCACCACGGCCGGCGCTCCCGGGGCCGCCCGCAGCACCCAGGTGTTCGTCCCGTCCAGCGTCATCGGCCCGGGGTTGGGGGCCCGCAGCAACGTCACCCAACCCGGCAACCGGTCGGCGAGCGCAGCCACCGGCCCCGTCACATGCCCGCCCATGGCTGCGATCGTACGACCTCGCCGGCCACTCCCCGCGATCTTGCAGTTTCGGCCGCTGGTTTGTGGCCGTTCACGGCTTTCGCCGCGGGCCAGGACCGCAAGATCGCGGGGGCGGTGGGTCAGGAGACCTCGACGATGACCTCGACCTCGACCGGGGCGTCGAGAGGGAGCTCGGCGACGCCGACCGCGGAGCGGGCGTGCCGGCCGGCCTCGCCGAAGACGGCGCAGAAGAGGTCCGAGGCGCCGTTGATCACGCCGGGCTGGCCGGTGAACCCGGGTGCGCTCGCGACGAAGCCGGTCAGCTTGACGATCTTGACGACGTTCTCCAGGCCGACCAGCGCGTCGACCGCGGCGAGGGCGTTCAGCGCGCACCGCTCGGCGAGGTCCTTGGCCTGCTCGGCGGAGACTCCAGCACCGACCTTGCCGGTGGCCAGCAGCTTGCCCTCGGCCATCGGCAGCTGGCCGGAGACGTACACGTGCTGGCCGGACTGCACCGCCGGCACGTAACTGGCCACCGGGGGCACGACCTCCGGCAGGCTCAGGCCGAGTTCCGCCAGCTTGGCGTGGGGTCCGTTGCTCATGCCGCCACCTCGCTCCGCTCGGCGGCGCCATGAGGCACCCGCGCACAGATCCCGATGATTCGCTCGCTGCGCTCGCTCATGCCGCTCAGCCCTTCGGGCGCTTCAGATAGGCGACCAGCTGGTCCGGGTTGGGACCGGGGACCACGGCGACCAACTCCCAGCCGTCCTCGCCCCAGTTGTCGAGGATCTGCTTGGTCGCATGGACCAGCAGCGGGACCGTGGCATATTCCCACTTCTGCATCGGTGGAAGGCTCCCTTGCCTGGCGTGGACTGGTTTCCAGGCACAGCCTACGGTCCGGCGTTGGGCCGGGGCACGGGACGCTGCTCCGGAGCGGCATGTTGACGACGGCTCGTGAACGGTCCGCCGCGCCGCGGCCATCGACCGCTACCCTTCGCCTCGGACGGGCGAGCAACGTCGCCCGCCGTGCCCGAGCCCGCGTCCATGCCAGGGGCGGCGCGGACGCCCATCCCCCGGGGGACCACATGACCCAACCGCCGAACGACGGTGCGACCGGATCACCGGGCACCCCCGCGTCGGACCCGTCCGGCCCGACCTCCCCCGGGGCGCCGGGGCAGGAGGTCATTCCGCCGCCCCCGCCCGCCTACCCGGCGTACCAGGCGCCGGTCGGCAAGCGCCGGCGCGGCCTGCTCATCGCCTCGCTCGCGCTGGCCGCGGCCGTGCTGCTCTGCGGCGGCGGCGGAACGGCCGCCTTCCTGGCGCTGCGGAACACGGAGGATGGCGAGGGTGCCAAGGAGCCTGCGGTGGCGGTGGACAACTTCCTCACCGCCGTCTACCGGGACCGGGACGCGAGGAAGGCCGCCGGCTACGTCTGCGCGGACTCGCGGGACCAGAAGAAGCTGGACGCCAAGGTCGCCGAGGTGGAGAAGTACGTCGCCAGCTACGCCAGCCCCCGCTTCCGCTGGGTCAGCCCGAAGGTGGACAACCAGACCGGGGACCGCGCCACCGTCAGCACCAAGGTCACCATGACCACCGCCGACGAGAAGGTCGCCGAGCAGGCGTTGCGCTTCACCGTCGTGCGGAAGACAGGTTGGTGGGTCTGCGAGGTGGCCTGACGCCGCCGGGTGGATAGGCTCGACGGGTGCGAGCAGCAGAGCGGCCGACCGACCCGGCCTCCACCGGATGGCCGGCCCGTCTGCACGTGGTCACCGGCAAGGGCGGCACGGGCAAGACCAGCGTCGCGGCGGCCCTGGCGCTGGCCCTGGCCAGCGGCGGCCGGCGCACCCTGCTGGTCGAGGTGGAGGGGCGGCAGGGCATCGCCCAGCTCTTCGGCACCGACCCGCTGCCGTACGAGGAGCGGCACCTCACCAACGCCCCGGGCGGCGGTGAGGTACGGGCCCTGGCGGTGGACGCCGAGCTGGCCCTGCTGGAGTACCTCGACATGTTCTACAAGCTCGGGGCGGCCGGCCGGGCGCTGCGCAAGTTCGGGGCCATCGACTTCGCCACCACCATCGCACCGGGGCTGCGGGACGTGCTGCTCACCGGCAAGGTGAAGGAGGCGACCACCCGCACCACCGGCCAGCGCCGCGCGTACGACGCGGTGGTGCTGGACGCGCCGCCGACCGGGCGGATCGGCCGCTTCCTGAACGTGACCGCGGAGACCGCCCGGCTGGCCAAGGTCGGCCCGATCAAGACCCAGAGCGAGGGCGTCTCCGTCCTGCTGCGCTCCCCGATGACCGCGGTGCACGTGGTCACGCTGCTGGAGGAGATGCCGGTCCAGGAGACGGTCGACGCGATCGGCGAGCTGACCCAGTTGGGCTTCCCGGTCGGGCGGGTGATCGTCAACAGCGCCCGGCCGCCGGTGCCGGCCGGGCGTGAGGTGACCCGGGCCGAGCTGAAGCAGGGGCTGCTCGCCGCCGGGCTGCCGGCCGACCGGGCCACCGTGGCCGGCCTGGCCGGCGAGGCGCGGGACCAGCGGGTCCGGCGCGAGCTGGAGGATTCCCTGCGGACGGAGCTGGCGGAGCTGGGGCTGCCCCTGACCGAGCTGCCGCTGCTCCCGGACGGGGTGGACCGGGCCGGGCTGGAGACGCTCGCGGAGCTCCTCGGCCGGGCGGATTGACTCACACCTGCCCTCGGCACGGGCGCACGGACTCCACCGGCCCGATACGCTCGATTGGTGCCTTCCGAAGACGCCGCGCCACGGCTGGACGTCGACCAGATCCTCGCCGATCCCGGCGTGCGGATCGTCGTGTGCTGCGGCGCCGGCGGGGTGGGTAAGACGACCACGGCCGCCGCGCTCGCGCTGCGGGCGGCCGAGCGGCACGGCCGCCGTACGGTGGTGCTCACCATCGACCCGGCCCGCCGGCTGGCCCAGTCGCTCGGCCTGACCGAGCTGAACAACACCCCCCGCCAGGTCAAGGGGATCGACGTCGAGGCCAGCGGCGGCGAGCTGCACGCCATGATGCTGGACATGAAGCGCACCTTCGACGACGTGGTGCTCCAGCACACCGACCCGGCGAAGGCGGCGGAGATCTTCGCCAACCCCTTCTACCAGGCCATGAGCTCGACCTTCGCCGGCACCCAGGAATACATGGCGATGGAGAAGCTGGGCCAGCTGCACGCCCGCGGCGAGTGGGACCTGATCGTGGTGGACACCCCGCCGTCCCGCTCGGCGCTGGACTTCCTGGACGCCCCGGCCCGGCTCTCCCGTTTCCTCGACGGGCGGATGCTGCGGCTGCTGCTGGCGCCGGCCCGTACCGGGGGGCGGAGCATGTTCAGCCTCGTCACCGCCAGCTTCGGGTTGTTCTCGAAGGTGGTGCAGAAGGTGCTCGGCGCGCAGCTGCTCACCGACCTGTCCGGCTTCGTCGCCGCGCTGGATTCCATGTTCGGCGGCTTCCGGCAGCGGGCGGAGCAGACGTACCGCATCCTGCAGGCCCGGGAGACGGCGTTCCTGCTGGTCGCGGCACCGGAGCCGGACGCGGTCCGGGAGGCGGCCTACTTCGCGGGCCGGCTGCGCGAGGAGCGGATGCCGCTGGCCGGCCTGGTGCTCAACCGGGTGCACCGCCCGGCGGTGCCCGACCTGGGCGCGGCGGACAGCCTGGCCGCCGCGGGGCGACTGGCGGAGCTGGGGGGCCACGAGGCCACCGTCGACGTGCTGCGGGCCCACGCCGCGCTGGCCCGGCAGGCGGTACGCGAGCAACAGGTGGCGGCCCGGTTCACCGAGGCGTTCCCGACGGTGCCGGCGGCGTCGGTGACAGCGCAGCCCGCCGACGTGCACGACGTCGACGGGCTGCGGACGATCGGCGCGGCGGTCAGCCGGCCGTGACCGGCGTCAGCCGGCGGCGGTGACCAGGACCTTGTCCTTGCCGGTCTTGTCCTTGTCGTTCTTCCTCATCGCGGCCTCGAACATCTTGCGCCAGCTCGTCACCTGCGGGTGCCGGCGCAGCAGCGCCCGGCGTTCGCGTTCGGTCATGCCACCCCACACTCCGAACTCGATCCGGTTGTCGAGCGCGTCGGCCAGGCACTCGTACCGAACTGGGCAGCTCCGGCAGATCCTCTTCGCCACGTTCTGTTCGGCGCCCTGTACGAACAACGCGTCCGGGTCCCCGTTCTGACACGCCGCCAGTGACGGCCAGTCAGTGATCATGCCCATGTGTACACGTCCCCCCTTGCAGTACCTACCGACCTCGTGCGACCAGCCGTCGATTCCCCCGGTCGTCCGGCCCGGTCCTTCCCCAAGGAGGCACGGACGACGTGTGGCCCTGTCGCCGCCACCATCATGCTCTGTAGTCGCCTGATTACGCAACGTTGTCGGCAAAATCCATCATTCCGGACACTCCCGGCTTCCCGGGCCTTCGCCCGCCGCTTACCCGGCCCGGGTACGTGAAAACGCTGCGGGGGCTCCGTCGTTCGGTGGAGACTCGCGCCAGGTCACACGCAACCACGCACCAGGGGTCGTGCGTTTAGCACAACGAGGTCGGCGCGCGCAGGAAATGGGGAAAGAACGCCCCAGCGCCCCTCGTTCCCTACTCGCGTACCCTGTCGAGGTGACCTGGATGCGGAAACGTGACCACAATGTCTTCACCAACGCCGCATCGCTGCTTGTCTGTGGCCTATTGGCCGGCGTGGTGGTCGCAGCGGCGGCCTTCCCCGCGGTGGCGATGTCCGGACTGGCCGCGAAGGCCGGCGCCGAGACCTTCGGCGCGCTGCCGAAGGAGCTGACCGTGGCCCGCGCGCCGCAGATCAGCTACCTGCTCGCCTCCGACGGCAAAACGCCGCTGGCGACCATGTACGACGAGAACCGGCGGGACGTGAAGCTGGCCGACATCGCGCCGGTCATGCAAAAGGCGATCATCGCCGCCGAGGACCACGACTTCTACAAGCACAACGGCGTCGACCTCAACGGCATCGCCCGTGCCTTCGTCAACAACCAGTCCGGCACCAACTCCCAGCAGGGCGCCTCGACGCTGACGATGCAGTACGTCCGGCTGGCCATCGCGTACTCGGCGACCCACCCGGCCGACGTGGTCGCGGCGACCGAGGACACCAGCGCCCGCAAGCTGCGCGAGATGCGTTTTGCGCTCCAGATGGACAAGGAGTACTCCAAGGACGAGATCCTGGAGCGCTACCTGAACATCGCCTCGTTCGGCAACGGCGCGTACGGCATCTACGCCGCCAGCCAGGTCTACTTCGGCAAGCCGCCGAGCAAGCTCAAGCTCGAGGAAGCGGCGATGCTGGCCGGCATGGTCAAGGCGCCGACCACCAACGACCCGACCACCCGCAGCGGCCGCCCGCTCGCCCTCGACCGGCGCAACTACGTGATCGACAACATGGTCAAGACCGGCGCCATCAACCAGCAGGAGGCGGACACCGCCAAGGCGGCGCCGATGGTGGTCAAGGACAAGCGCACCCCGAACGGTTGCGTCTCCACCAACCAGAAGAACTGGGGCTTCTTCTGCGACTACTTCTACCGGTGGTGGATGCGGCAGGAGACGTTCGGCTCGACCACGTACGACCGGGAGCGGCGGCTCAAGAGCGGTGGGTACACCATCACCACGACGCTCGACGTGCAGGCGCAGAACGGCGCCGACGACGCGGTCCGGAAGAGCCTCGGGGTGAACAGCAAGGCCGCCCGCATGGTGGCCGTGGTGGAGCCGGGCACCGGCCGGGTGCGGGCGCTCTCAGTGAACCGCAACTTCAAGATCGACGACCCGAAGAAGCCGCAGAACAGCTACTCCAGCGACCCGAAGAAGGCCAAGAAGAAGATCCGGGGCAACTACCCGAACACGGTGAACCCGCTGCTCACCGGCGGTCAGGGCATCACCGGCTACCAGGCCGGCTCGACGTTCAAGATATTCACCCTGGTCGCGGCTCTGGAAAAGGGCATTCCGCTCAGCTACACGATCAACTCGCCGGACCAGTTCAGGTCGAACTACATCATCCAGCCCGGCCCGGCGGCCTGCACCGGCACCAACCTCTACTGTCCACGCAACGCGAGCAAGAGCATGGCGGGCGTCCACAACATGTGGAGCGGCTTCGGGCGGTCGGTGAACACCTTCTTCGTGTCACTTGAGCAGCAGGTCGGCGCGGAGAACGTGATCAAGGCGGCGCAGAAGCTCGGCATCACCTTCCGGGACGCCGGCGACGCGCGTCGGGCGACCAAGGAGGGTGGCGCCAACCAGTGGGGCGCGTTCACCCTGGGTGTCTCACAGACCACCCCGCTGGAGTTGGCCAACGCGTACGCGACGCTCGCCGCCGACGGCAAGTACTGCGAGCCGATCCCGGTGCAGGAGATCAAGGGCCCGGACGGCGACAAGCTCGACATCGCCAAGCCGAAGTGCGAGCAGCGGGTCAGCACCGAGGTGGCCCGGGCCGCCGTGGACGCCGCCCGCTGCCCGGTCGGTGACAGGTCCTCCACCTCCAAGTGCGCTGGCGGGACCGCGCGCAACGTCCATGACATCGTCAACGCGCCGGTGGCCGGCAAGTCCGGCACCACCGACGGAGACAAGACCTCCGCGCTGGTCGCGATGACGAAGCAGTACGCGGTGGCGGGCATCATGGCCGACCCGGACTGGCCGCAGACCAACCAGAAGATGGGCCACGACGAGACCCCGAAGGGCATCAACCCGGCGGTCTACAACACCCTGAAGGCCGCGATGGTCGGCAAGGAACGGATCAACTTCACCCCACCGGGCAACAAGATCATCAACGGGGACCAGCGCTCGATCCCGAACGTGAAGTGCGAGTCGGTGGAGACCGCAAGGTCCCGGCTGAAGGGCGCCAGTTTCGAGGTGGTCGTCTCCGACACCAAGGTCGCGTCGGACTGCGCGCCGAACTCCGTAGCGGGCACCAGCCCGAGCGGCCGCACCATCAAGGGCGGTGTGGTCACCATCGAGGTGAGCAGCGGCGGCGGCACTCCGACCGCGGGCCCCGACGCCTCGACCCCGCCGACTTCGGGCCGCCCCGGTCGGCCTCGCGGTTGACGTAGCGCACGAAGAACGGGCGGGCACCCTCCGGGGGGTGCCCGCCCGTTTCGCGTACGCGGGTCAGAGGCCGAGCTGTCGGCGTACCTCGGCGGCCACCCGGCCCCCCTCGGCCTGGCCGGCCACCGCGGCCTGGGCCGCCTTCATGGCCGGGCCCATCTGCGCCTTGCCGGTGAAGCCGCCGGCGGCGAGCGCCCCCGCGACCAGCTCGGCCAGCTCGTCGTCGGAGAGCTGCTTGGGCAGGTAGCGGTCCAGCACCTCGCCCTCGGCGGTCTCCTTGGCGGCCTGCTCGCCACGGCCGGCGTCGGCGAAGGCGGTGGCGGCCTCGCGCCGCTTCTTCGCCTCCTTGGTCAGCACCGCGAGCACCTCGTCGTCGGTGAGCTCGCGCTTGGCCTTACCGGCGACCTCTGCGGTGCCGACGGCCGCGAGGGCCATCCGCAGGGTCGAGGTGGTCAGCTCGTCGCGCGCCTTGAGAGCGGCGCGCATGTCGGCGGTGAGGCGATCCTTCAGCGTGCTCATGGACGGTCAAACTACCCTGAACGCCATGCGAAAGCGCACACTATTCCGCCTCGCCGCCGGAACCGTCGCCGCGGGCGCGGCCACCCTGGCGTACGCGTCGCTCGTCGAACGCAACATGTTCACCCTGCGGCGGTACGACGTGCCGGTGCTGCCGGCCGACACGGAGCCGCTGCGCGTGCTGCACCTGTCGGACCTGCACATGATGCCCGACCAGGCACGCAAGCAGCAGTGGGTGGCCTCGCTGGCCGCCCTCGACCCAGACCTGGTGGTGGTCACCGGCGACAACATGGCCCACCCCGACGCCGTCCCCGGGGTGCTGCGGGCCCTGCAACCGCTGCTCGACCACCCGGGCGCGTTCGTCTTCGGGTCGAACGACTACACCGGGCCGGTGTGGAAGAACCCGTTCACCTACTTCCTGCCGAACCGTGAGTACGCCGATGGCGTCGAGCTGCCCCACGAGGAGCTGCGTGAGGTGCTCACCGGGGCCGGCTGGGCCGACCTCAACAACGCCCGGACGTCGGTGAAGGCCGGGGGCCGCCTGGTGGAGCTGGTCGGCGTGGACGACCCACACATCGAGCGGGACGACTACGAGGCGGTCGCCGGGCCGGTCTCCGCCTCGGCCGACCTCGCCATCGCGCTCGCGCACTCCCCCGAGCCGGCGGTGCTGGACCGGATGGCCGCGGACGGCTTCGGCCTGCTGCTCGCCGGGCACACCCACGGCGGTCAGGTCTGCGTGCCCGGCTACGGGGCGCTGGTGACCAACTGCGGGCTGCCCCGGTCGATGGCGCGCGGGCTGCACCGCTGGCCCGGCTCGGACTCCTGGCTGCACGTCTCCGCCGGCCTGGGCACCCACCCCACCGCGCCGGTGCGGTTCGCCTGCCCGCCGGAGGCGAGTGTGCTGACGCTCATCCCGCGCTGACGGTCGCTCTCCCTCTTACGGCGTGTCGCGGCAGGTCGGAGGACGCTTCGGAGGCGCTTTGGAGCTGATGACGTAGACGATTCAGGGCGGCGCCCGGGTTCGATCCGGTGCCCGGCGACGGTCCGTACCGGGGCCGTCGTCGGGGGCGGGCCGAACCGAGGGGGTACCGAGTTTGACCATCGGACCGGGTGGGCTACTATTTGTCGGCACGCCTCGGGGTGTGGCGCAGCTTGGTAGCGCGCTTCGTTCGGGACGAAGAGGTCGTCGGTTCGAATCCGGCCACCCCGACCAGAGGTAAAAGCAGGTCAAGACCCCTCCACGGAGGGGTCTTGATTCATTTCTGGGGATCGCCGCTCCTCCTGAGGCAGCGAGAAGGCAGCAAACGACGCGAGCGCCCTGCGATCCCGGTCACGTGTCGAGTGCGTGTAGCGGTCCAGGGTCGTGGACGTCTGCTCGTGCCCCATCACCTTCGCCACATCGTTGATCGGCACGCCGTCGGAGACGAGCCAGGTCGCGTACGAGTGCCGAAGATCGTGGGTGCGCCGTGAGGCGCTGTGGTTCGAGTGGAGGTGAGAGACCTTCGCCGCTGACCCTGTCGCAGCAGGGCGGTGGAGCTGGGGGCAGCC